>CP081161.1:3077500-3377500 GCA_025141675.1 Rhodobacteraceae bacterium S2214 | reverse complement strand
TGGAATCGAGCGCATCGAAATCTCTTGTTTGTTCCAGATCCACACCTTCTGAAGCACTCGATTTGTGAACTAGCCAGCCAATGAAAGCGCCAAGTGGAGTAAAAAACCAAGCGGCATTGTATGCGGAACCACCAAACGCCAGTCCCATTGACGAACCAATGAATAAGCCGAATAGTGCGCCCGCGATTATTGTGGAGATAGATCGCCTCATAGGTTCATCCGATACGCTTGCAGAACTAAGTGCTTGAGAGACTTTTTCAGTCTTTCAAGCACTACAAATGCGTTTACCGTTCTTTACAAATCCATCAACAACCGACGTGGATCTTCGAGCGCCTCTTTCACCCGTACAAGGAACGTCACCGCACCTTTGCCGTCGACGATCCGGTGGTCGTAGGACAGCGCCAGATACATCATCGGACGGATCACGACCTGACCGTTGATCGCCATCGGGCGGTCTTGGATTTTGTGCATGCCCAAGATGCCGGACTGCGGGGGGTTCAGGATTGGGGACGACATGAGGGAACCGTAGACACCGCCGTTCGAGATCGTGAAGGTCCCGCCTTGCATTTCCGCCATGGACAGTTTGCCGTCACGGGCTTTTGCGCCCATCGCACCGATTGCCTTTTCGATACCCGCAAAGGACATCTGATCGGCATCGTTGATCACTGGGACGACAAGACCCGTTGGCGTACCTGCGGCGATGCCCATGTTGACGTAGTTTTTGTAGACCACGTCGGTGCCGTCGATCTCAGCGTTCACTTCTGGCACTTCGTTCAGCGCGTGAATGCAGGCCTTCGTGAAGAAGGACATGAAGCCAAGCTTCACACCGTGTTTCTTCAAGAACAGGTCTTTGTATTCGTTGCGCAGCGCCATCACCTCGGTCATGTCGACCTCGTTGTAGGTGGTCAGCATCGCGGCGGTGTTTTGGCTGTCTTTTAGACGTTTTGCGATGGTCTGGCGCAGGCGTGTCATCTTCACACGTTCTTCGCGCGCAGCCTGATCAGCAGCGACCGGCGCACGTGGGGCGGCGGCGGCAGGGGCAGGCGTGGCCAGCGCGTTCAGCACGTCGCCTTTCATCACACGGCCGTCTTTGCCAGTGCCCTGCACATCTGTCAGGTTGTTTTCGGCCATCAGTTTTTTCGCGGATGGCGCGTCTTCAACGTCCTTCGTTGCAGCAGCCGGGGCTGGTGCGGCTTCTGCCTTTGGTTCTTCTTTCTTGGCAGCGGGCGCTGGTGCAGCGTCGCCTTCGCTGATTTGTGCCAGCAGGGCGTCGACGCCTACTGTTTCGCCTTCTGCAGCGACGATTTCAGACAACGTGCCGGCGATGGGCGATGGCACCTCAACGGTCACCTTGTCTGTTTCCAATTCACACAGCATTTCATCAACCGCGACAGTGTCGCCGGGTTGTTTGAACCATGTGGCGACCGTGGCTTCTGTCACGGATTCACCCAGTGTTGGGACGCGAACTTCGGTGCTCATTTCTTTGATCCTTTAATCGTCAGCGCATCGTCAACGAGGGCTGTTTGCTGTGCTTTGTGTTGGCTGGCCAAACCGGTCGCAGGGGATGCGGCGGCGGCACGACCGGCGTAGGCCGGACGCGTGTTTTTCGCTTTGATACGGGTCAGAACCCATTCAATGTTTGGTTCCATAAAGGACCAAGCACCTTGGTTCTTGGGTTCTTCCTGACACCAAACCATTTCGGCATTCTTGAACCGTTCAAGTTCGTTCACTGCGGACTGCGCAGGGAACGGATAGAACTGTTCGAACCGGAGGATATAGACGTCCTTGATGCCGCGCGCGTCGCGTTCTTCCAGCAGGTCATAGTAGACCTTACCGGAACACATCACGACCTTCTTGATCTTGTCGTCCGCAACCAGTTCCGTGTCCGAATTGCCCTGCTGGGCATCATCCCAAAGAACACGGTGGAACGATGATCCTGTCGTGAATTCTTCGGCTTTGGAAACCGCCAACTTGTGACGCAGCAAGGATTTTGGTGTCATCAAGATCAACGGTTTACGGAACGTCCGGTGCAGCTGGCGGCGCAGCAGGTGGAAGTAGTTCGCAGGCGTCGTACAGTTCGCAACGATCCAGTTGTCACCTCCACACATCGTCAGGAAACGTTCCAGACGGGCGCTTGAATGTTCGGGCCCTTGGCCTTCGTACCCATGTGGCAACAGACAAACGAGACCGGACATCCGCAACCATTTGCTTTCACCAGAACTGATGAACTGGTCAAACATGATTTGGGCGCCGTTGGCGAAATCGCCAAACTGGGCTTCCCACAATGTCAGCGCATTTGGTTCGGCCAGTGAATAGCCGTATTCGAACCCAAGCACCGCGTATTCCGACAGCATGGAATCGATGACTTCATACTGGGCTTGACCCTTGCGGATGTTGTTCAGCGGGTAGTACCGATCTTCGTTGTCCTGATTGATCAGGCCGGAATGACGGTGGCTAAAAGTGCCGCGCGTACAATCCTGACCGGACAGGCGGACAGGGTAGCCTTCTGTCTGGAGCGACCCGAAAGCCAAGGCTTCGCCGGTGGCCCAGTCGATATTTTCGCCGGTTTCAAACATTTTCGCTTTTGAATCCAGCAGACGGGCAACCGTCTTGTGCAGCGGGAAGTTTTCCGGTGCGGTCGATAGAGCCTTACCAACAGCCTTAAAGGTCGCCTCATCAATCGCGGTCACGCCGCGCTGATAGTCGTCTTTGTGACGATCTAGATGCGACCATTTCCCGTCGAGCCAATCGGCCTTGTTCGGTTTGTATTCCTTGCCCGCTTCAAATTCGGCATTCAGGTGCGCTTGGAACGCGGCCTTCATGTCTTCAATTTCGCCTTCCGGGATCAGGCCGTCCTTGACCAAACGTTCGGTATACAAAGTCAGCGTGGTCTTCTGCTTTTTGATCTTCTTGTACATTACCGGGTTGGTGAACATCGGCTCATCGCCTTCGTTGTGACCAAAGCGGCGGTAGCAAATGATGTCGAGAACGACGTCTTTGTGGAACTTCTGACGGAATTCGGTCGCAACGCGGGCCGCGTGCACAACCGCCTCTGGATCGTCCCCGTTCACGTGGAAAATCGGGGCTTCGACCATCAGGGCGATGTCCGTCGGATAAGGGCTGGACCGGCTGAAATGCGGAGCAGTTGTAAATCCGATTTGGTTGTTCACAACGATATGCATCGTGCCGCCGGTTTTGTGACCTTTCAGGCCAGACAAACCGAAACCTTCGGCGACAACACCTTGGCCAGCAAAGGCTGCATCACCGTGCAGCAAGATCGCCATGACTTTTGTGCGGTCTTCGTCGTTCTTTTGGTCCTGCTTGGCGCGGACTTTCCCGAGAACAACAGGGTTCACAGCCTCTAGGTGGGACGGGTTCGCAGTCAGGGACAGGTGGACCGTATTGTCGTCAAAAGACCGATCAGATGACGCACCAAGGTGGTACTTCACATCGCCCGATCCATCGACATCCTCAGGTTTGAACGACCCGCCTTGGAATTCGTTGAAAATCGCGCGGTACGGCTTTTCCATAACGTTGGCGAGGACCGACAAACGGCCGCGGTGCGGCATGCCGATGACGATGTCTTCGAGACCCAATTGACCACCGCGTTTGATGATCTGTTCCATCGCAGGGATCAGGCTTTCGCCGCCATCCAGGCCGAAACGCTTCGTGCCCATGTATTTGACGTGCAGGAACTTTTCAAAACCTTCGGCTTCCACCAAGGAGTTCAAGATCGCTTTCCGTCCGTTTTGGGTAAAGCTGATTTCCTTGCCCAGTCCTTCGATGCGTTCTTTCAGCCAGCCCGCTTCATCAGGGTTCGAAATATGCATGTACTGCAGGGCAAATGTGCCGCAATAGGTGCGGCGGACAATCGCGATGATTTCGTTCATCGTCGCGATTTCAAGGCCCAGCACATTGTCGATAAAAATCGGGCGGTCCATGTCAGCGGCGGTGAAACCGTAGGACGCGGGATCAAGTTCGGGATGCGGGTCATTGTCGCGCATACCAAGCGGGTCGAGGTCGGCAATGAGGTGGCCGCGAATACGGTATGCGCGGATGATCATCAACGCGCGGATGGAATCCAGAACGGCGGAACGCACCTGTTCTTCGGACAGACCAACACCCTTTTCGGCAGCTTTGCCTTTAATCTTTTTGCCCGCGGCCTCTGGTTCGGCGGCCCATTGGCCATCAAGTGCTGCTGTCAGATCGTCGTTTGGCACGGGCGGCCAATCGGTGCGACCCCAAGACGGGCCAGCGGCTTCGGCCTTTGCATCCGCAGGTGCGTCGCCAAGCGACCGGAAGAAAGCCTGCCAGCTTTCGTCGACAGCGCCGGGATTGTCGGCATAGCGGGCATAAAGCTGTTCGATATATTCCGCGTTATGCCCTTGCATGAAGGAAGAGGCGTGGAAAACGTCGTTGGGGGATTGGTCGTTCATGAGGGGACCTCATTGGGGGTTAGGTCGGGCATGGTGTTCCCTTCGAAAAGGGGTGAGGCGGGGTTGCCCCCGCCTGCGTTTTTTTACTTCGCAATCGCTTCCAGCACAGCTTCGCCAAGCGTGGCCGGACTGTCTGCTACGACGATACCTGCGGATTTCATCGCTTCGATCTTGCTTTCTGCGTCGCCTTTACCACCGGCAACAATCGCACCAGCGTGACCCATACGGCGGCCAGGAGGCGCTGTACGGCCAGCGATGAAGCCAGCGGTAGGTTTCCAACGGCCCTTCTTGCGCTGCTCGGCCAGGAATTCGGCTGCTTCTTCTTCTGCAGAACCGCCGATTTCACCGATCATGATCATGGAGTGTGTTTCATCATCGTCGAGGAACATGTCGAGCACATCGATATGCTCGGTCCCTTTGATCGGGTCACCACCGATGCCTACGGCCGTCGATTGGCCCAAACCGCTGTCAGATGTCTGTTTCACTGCTTCGTAAGTTAGCGTGCCGGACCGGGACACAACACCCACGCTCCCGCGTTTGTGAATGTGGCCGGGCATAATGCCGATTTTGCAGGCGTCAGGTGTGATGATGCCCGGGCAGTTTGGCCCGATCAGGCGGGAGGCAGAGCCTTCCAAAGCACGTTTCACGCGCATCATGTCCAGCACTGGAATGCCTTCAGTGATACAGATGATCAGTTCCATTTCCGCGTCGATCGCTTCGAGGATGGAATCCGCAGCGAAGGGCGGCGGTACGTAGATTACGGACGCGTTTGCTTCGGTCACGGATTTGGCTTCGTGCACAGAATTGAAGATCGGCAGGTCCAGATGCGTCTGACCACCTTTGCCTGGCGTCACGCCGCCAACCATTTTGGTGCCGTATGCAATTGCTTGCTCGGAGTGGAATGTCCCCTGAGACCCTGTCAGGCCTTGGCAGATAACTTTGGTGTTTTCGTCTACGAGAATGGCCATTGGGCCCTCCGAATTGTTATGTCGTCATCGATATTGCCCCGTTTCCGGCGCAGGTTTGGTTAGCGGCTGACCGTCAAGGAGACGGTCAATTGATCCTGATCTTGTGTGAGAATTGCGTCGTAGTAAGTGTCGTCAGATGCCCAGTTCCAATTGAAACCAGAGCTGATCATTTCTTCGTTGGGGCGTTCGTCCGCGTTCAGTTCTGCAAACAAGGCACCAAGGGCGCCGTGCATCTGAACGGGATCAGTCGTGTGTGCGCTGACGGGTAGGGTCATCGTGCAGGATGCTTCTATCGGGTTGCCGTCAACGGCAATCGTCAATGCAGCATCGGCCGACGTCACAGTCAGATCAGCGTCGCCGTCAATCGTGGCAAACCCAAGGGATGCGGCCATGTCTTCAGTGCGGCGTTCCAGTAAAGCGGGTTGTGACGCGACGCAGGCGGTATGGAACACCGTCTTCAATTCGTCGGCTGTCCATGGTGCGTTTGCGAGATCCTGCGCGAAAGCAGTGCTCGACAATCCCATCAACAAAGTGATTGAAAATGTGCGCACCATCATCATTCCCCCGGTGCCAATGCGATGGCCACAGCGGTGCCACGCAAAGGTGCATCGCCGACGTCAGGGGAATAGGGAGCTTGGTCTTGGGGGGATGAACGAACTGGTAGTTCGACGAGTTCGGGGCTGGAGCATGCGAAAAGGCCACAGGCCATGAAGCCTGTCGCCAACAGTTTAATCGGTGTGCCCCGCATGTTTCACCCTTCTGGTTCGTCCCTCGCCGCGGTTTGCGGCAAAGGGGCCCGAACCTTATTGAAAGGTAACCGGGCTCTCTGTTTGTGGACCACAACGTACAGGCATGCCTGCAATTTGGACCGAATATTGTGCGCTAACGCCGGTCAAACCTGGGCAAGCAGCTTGTGTGCTTGGTTTGTCGAAGTTTGCTGTTTCTGTGCCTGACCCGACGCATGCGGTCAAAGTTAGAGCTGAAAGAACAAGAATTGATTGCTTGATCATGAGTACATCCACCATTCGTTTCGATTTTGTCTTAAAATTGAAATGGTGGGGCGATGTAGCCAAACTTTGGCCCAATTCTGGTTTTTTCTTGTCCTTTCGTTTTTAGTCGTGCTGCCTAGGCTGCTTTTTGGTGGTTGTTCCGGCGCTATTGGCGCGCCGGAACGTTGTGTATTTAGCGGAAAGTCACTGGCGAAGCGGACTGCGGACCGCACCGTACAGGCATGCCTGCAACGGATTGGGAATACTGCGCGCTGATTCCGGTCAATCCCGGGCAGCCATTCAAACTGCCTGTGTAGTTCCGGGATACATCCGCCCTATCGACATCCATACAAGCGGTTGTTGCGGCGAGTGTGAGCAGTGCGAGCATTGGCTTTAACATGACAATCTTCCTTTGAAGTCGTAATCCAGTGGCACAGTATTGTGCCTTGTAAACAGAACTACGGTTCAAAAGTTGACGAGATGTTGCAGTCTCAATTCAGTTAAAATCCACTCCTATTCAGTTTGATTGAATGTCTAAAAGACAGACTTTTAGACTTATTGAACGATTGGCTGTGTTTGTGGTCCGCAGCGCACTGGATCAGCTTCCGTACCAACCACAAGAGCTTGCTCCTGAGGTGATCCTTCTGTGCAGTTCAGTGTGCCGGTTTCAAGGATTGTATCGCCAATCCGGCTCGCGCCAAATCCTGCGTCACAGGCAGCAAGAGCGGTAAGCATGGTGAATATGCAAATGTACTTCATCGTAAGACTTCCCAAGTCGTGCGGTTTAGGGTCCCGCATCTGATCATATTTTGACACCGTCGTGTCACATCAGGCCCCACCCTGATCACCGCTCTGGATCTTGCCTGATCCTGCCTCAGCCTTTGACGGCAGACACGATTTTTTGCGCCCCGTCTTTCAGGTCGTCAGCCGCAATTACATCAACGTCTGAATTGTTGATGATCGCTTTGCCTTCTTCCACGTTTGTCCCTTCAAGGCGGACAACCAGTGGCACTTTCAAGCCAACTTCTTTCACCGCGGCGACAACGCCTTCGGCGATCACATCACAGCGCATGATGCCACCGAAGATGTTCACAAGGATGCCTTTGACGTTTGGATCTGATGTGATGATCTTAAACGCTTCGGTTACTTTTTCTTTTGTCGCGCCGCCACCAACGTCCAGGAAGTTGGCAGGTTCAGCACCGTAGAGTTTGATGATGTCCATGGTGGCCATCGCAAGACCCGCACCGTTCACCATGCAACCAATTTCACCGTCAAGCGCGATGTAGTTCAGGTCGTATTTAGAAGCGGCCAGTTCTTTTGGATCTTCTTCTGTTTCGTCGCGCAGGGCGGCGATATCTTGGTGGCGATAAACAGCGTTGCCGTCGAACGATACCTTCGCGTCCAGCACTTTCAGGTCGCCCTTGTCTGTGACGATCAGCGGGTTGATCTCAAGCATTTCCATGTCTTTTTCGACGAATGCTTTGTAAAGGATGCCCATCAGGCCAACACATTGTTTGACCTGCTGACCAGTCAGACCCAGCGCAAACGCGACGCGACGGCCGTGGTAGGCTTGGTAGCCCGTTGCAGGATCAACTGTGAAGTTCAGGATCTTTTCAGGTGTGTTTTCGGCGACTTCTTCGATATCCATGCCGCCTTCGGTCGATACAACGAAACCGATGCGGGATGTTTGACGATCGACGAGCAGGGCAAGGTACATTTCTGTTTCGATGCCAGAACCGTCTTCGATGTAGATGCGGTTCACTTGCTTACCAGCTGGGCCAGTCTGGTGCGTGACCAATGTGCGGCCGAGCATCTTTTTGGCTTCTTCTGCAGCTTCCGTCGCAGATTTCGTCAAGCGTACACCGCCTTTGTCGCCAGCGTCGGCTTCTTTAAACGAACCCTTGCCGCGGCCACCTGCGTGGATTTGTGCCTTAACAACCCAAAGTGGGCCATCCAGTTCGCCAGCGGCTGTTTTGGCATCTTCGGCTTTCAAAACCGGACGACCGTCGCTGACGGGTGCGCCAAAAGATTTCAGCAAGGCTTTGGCTTGGTATTCGTGGATGTTCATGTCTGTCCCTCGGTTGGGGTGAGTTTGGACCGACTGAAACACATGATTGTTTAATAAAAAACTGCCAAAACAATGATAGCGCTAAAAAAGCGACATTTGTGATCACAGTCTTTTTGGGTGTGATCACAAATCAAAGTATGAATGCGGTGAAGCGATTCGCTTTGGCAATGATCATAAAAAAAGGCGCCCGCGATGGGGCGCCTTATCAATTCTTTAGTGCGAGCCCTTAAGCAAGCGAATCGTCGATGCCTTTACATGCAGCGACCAAGCCTTTGACGGCGTCGACAGATTTGTCGAACATCGCCTGCTCTTCTTTGTTCATCTTGATCTCAACGACGCGTTCGATGCCGCCAGCGCCGATCACTGTTGGCACACCAACGTACATGCCGTTCAGGCCGTAAGCGCCGTCAACGTTTGCTGCACATGGCAACAGACGCTTTTGGTCTTTCAGGTATGCTTCGGCCATTTCGATGCCGGAAGTCGCAGGCGCGTAGAACGCGGAACCTGTCTTCAACAGGCCAACGATTTCAGCACCGCCGTCACGTGTCCGCTGAACGATCGCGTCCAGTTTGTCTTGTGTCGTCCAACCCATGTCCACCAGATCAGGCAACGGAATACCGGCAACTGTGGAATAACGTGTCAGCGGAACCATTGTGTCGCCGTGGCCGCCCAGAACGAACGCAGTTACGTCGCGCATGGATACGTTGAATTCTTCGGCAAGGAAGTGACGGAAGCGTGCGGAATCAAGCACGCCAGCCATGCCGCAAACCATGTTGTGTGGCAGGCCGGAAAATTCGCGCAGCGCCCAAACCATCGCATCAAGCGGGTTTGTGATGCAGATAACGAAAGCGTTCGGCGCGTGGGCTGCGATGCCTTCGCCAACGGATTTCATAACCTTCAGGTTGATGCCCAGCAGGTCGTCACGGGACATGCCCGGCTTACGTGCAACACCGGCTGTTACGATGCAGACGTCTGCGCCCGCGATGTCAGCGTAGTCATTGGACCCTTTGAAAGACCCGTCGAACTTGCCCGCAGGGCCAGATTCGGAAATGTCGAGCGCTTTACCTTGTGGTGCGCCTTCGGCGATGTCGAACAGGACGACGTCGCCCAATTCTTTTACCGCAGCGAGGTGCGCAAGCGTGCCGCCGATTTGTCCAGCGCCGATAAGGGCAATTTTAGGTCTAGCCATGAGAGGTATCCTCTGAGGTGTGAATTTGGCGAGATGCCTAGTCTTTTGCGCGGCGCGGTGCAAGTGTGCGGCGGTGCAGCAATCCAAAGCAGGTGTCACATGGATGGGTTAACATTTTGGTTCATGGCCACTTTTGCCGCTTTTTGCGTCGGGCTGGGAAAAGGCGGAGTGCCGGTCATTACGGCCATGGCAGTGCCGCTTATGTCCCTTGTTATGTCGCCGATTCTAGCTGCGGGTTTGTTGCTTCCGGTCTTTATCGCGGCTGATATGGGCGGGCTTTATGCCTACCGCCGGATGTTTCATTCACGTGTTCTAAAAATAATGATGGTTGCGATGCCAATCGGCGTTTTGATCGGCTGGGCGACATCCGCTTATGTGTCGGAAGGCGTAGTCACAATCCTGATCGGGCTCATCGGCGCGTCGTTTGCGTTGAACATGATTCTGCGCAAACCGATCTTATCAGAACCGGTGGAACCACGATGGAAGCCAGGTTTGTTTTGGGGGACGATTACGGGTTTTACCAGTTTCGTCAGCCATTCAGGATCAACGCCTTATCAGGTCTACGCGCTGCCATTGGGGATGGATAAAATTACATACGCGGGCACGGTGACCGTGGCGTTTGCCTACATCAATATTGTGAAACTGATCCCTTATTATGCGTTGGGTCAGCTATCGCTCGATAACCTAAAGATGGCATTCGGTCTTATGATCCCTGCCATTATTGGGGTGTTTGTCGGTTTCAGACTGGTCAAGGTGATGCCCGAAAAGTTGTTCTTCCGGATCATCATCTGGGCGTTGTTGTTTCTTTCGATCAAGTTGATCTGGGATGGCTTCACGCGGATTTAAGCGTCGTTCCCGTCGATAATCAGTTCGGGTGTTTCAAGCTGAAACGATTCACCTGCTGCAACAAGGCACGTCGGACCACCGGGTTGGGTCACGGTGATTGTCCAACTGCCAGTTTCAGCAGATGCGTAGACCTCAACGACCGTGTTGTTCGCCCCAAGCCCCATAGCTTGGCGACCTTCGCCGTAGAGGGTTTCTAGCCGTGATACGACGGCTGCGTGGTCCGCACATGCGGGTGCTGAATGGGCTTGCGCCGTGGCTAAAATCATGGCGCCGATGCCAAATGAGAGCAGGTAGAAATGACGTTTCATAGTATTCACCTTGTTTGCTGGGAGAGGGACGCAAACCCTGCGTCCGGCAATGATGAAGTATTGAGATAACTATGACCGGAAAGGGTTAATTCTCCGTGACGGTGCATTGCGCAACAGTTTTTGCTGCGCTGCGGCGCATTTCGGGTTGAATGATTGTGTGGTTTGCGGTCATGTTTGCGCAACATTATTGCGAAGGAAGATTCGATGGAAACCCGCCCAGCCCGTTCCGCCCTCTATATTCCCGGATCAAAGGATCGCGCCTTGGACAAGGCGCGGGGCCTGCCTGTTGATATCATTCTCTTCGATCTCGAAGACGCGGTGGCGCCTGATGCGAAGGTCGACGCGCGCGAAACACTAACCAACGCCTTGGCTGCGGGCGGGTACGGGCCGCGTCAAAAGATTGTTCGGATCAATGGGCTAGATACGCAGTGGGGGGCTGACGATGCAGCCGCTGTCGCAAACATGGATTGCGATGCTGTGCTGTTGCCTAAGGTCGATAGCCCCGCTGATCTAGATGCGCTGGCTGCGCTTATTCCGGACCTGCCAATTTGGGCGATGATGGAAACACCGCTGGGTATCCTGAACGCACAAAGCATTGCGGCACATCCGCGCCTTGCGGGCTTTGTTATGGGGACAAACGATCTTGCGAAGGACCTGAATGCGCGCACCCGTCCGGCCATGATGACGGCGCTGCAGCATTGTCTGCTCGCGGCGCGTGCAAATCGAATCACTGCGCTAGATGGGGTCTATAACGCGTTCAAAGACGACGACGGCTTGGCGATCGAATGCGCCGAAGGGCGCGACATGGGTTTCGACGGGAAAACGCTGATTCATCCGGCGCAGGTCGCGATCTGTAACGCGGCATTTGGGCCATCGCAGGACGAAATTGCATTGGCCGAACGCCAGATTGCCGCGTTCGAGACTGCAGAGGCCGAAGGGCAGGGCGTCGCCGTTGTCGACGGAAAGATCGTCGAGAACTTGCATGTTGTGACCGCACGGGCGACGCTGGCGAAAGCCGCAGCAATCGCCACGTTGGAAAATTCATGATCTATATACTTGCCGGCCTGATCCTTTGGTCAGGTGTTCACTTCTGGAAACGCATCGCCCCGAAAGAGCGGGCCAAATTTGGCGATAAGGGCAAAGGCATTGTCGCCTTGGGATCTGTCGCGGGCATCGTATTGATGGTGATCGGGTATAAGGTTGCCGATGGCACCTTCTACTGGGGCCGCAGTCCGGCAATGACCGGCATCAATAACCTGCTTATGCTTTTCGCCTTTTACCTGTTCGCAGCGTCTGGCGCGAAAACCCGCGTCACCAAAGCGATCAGGCATCCGCAATTGACCGCCGTGCTGGTCTGGTCTGTGGCGCATATCCTCGTGAACGGCGATAGCCCGTCGTTCCTGTTATTTGGTGGCATGGCCGCTTGGGCAATTGCCGAAATGCTTGTGATCAACCGTGCAGAAGGACCGCGCGGACCGTATCACGAAGTCCCGATCAAGAAAGAAATCACCGCCGTTATCGCCACAGTGGTCGTCTTCTTGGTTGTTGCGACCATCCATATTCTACTTGGCTACAACCCGTTTGGATAAGACATGAAAATCTACCGCCTGCTCACCGAGGACGACAGTTCCGAATTCTGTCACAAAGTATCACTGGCCCTATCCAAGGGATGGGAACTGTATGGTGACCCGACCTATGCCTACGACCATGCCAATGGTGTCATGCGCTGCGGACAGGCGGTGACCAAAGATGTCGATACGCCTTACAGCCCAGATATGAAGTTAGGTCAGCAATAATGGCACCCAAGACGAACGCAGGCCGCTTTTTCGAAGATTATGCCGTTGGTGATGTGATCACACACGCAGTGCCACGCACCATCAAGATGGGTGAAAGGGCGCTGTACCACGCGCTTTACCCTGCGCGGCATGCGCTGCATTCGTCTGATAAGTTCGCGCAGGACTGCGGGCTGCCGTTCAGCCCGCTTGATGATCTGATCACGTTTCATACGGTTTTTGGGAAAACAGTCCCTGACGTGTCCCTGAATGCGGTCGCGAACTTGGGCTATGCCGAAGGCCGCTGGCACACATCCTTGTGGCCCGGCGATACTGTTACAGCAACGTCAGAGGTCATCGGGATCAAGCAGAACTCTAACGGGAAATCCGGCGTTGTTTGGGTGCGCACCGAAGGGTGGAATCAGCATAACGAACTGCTGCTGTCCTATGTGCGTTGGGTCATGGTGCGCAAACGGGGCGCAGGTGACGCGCCCGAGGCGGTCATCCCGGAGCTTGCCAAAGTTGTTGATCCTGCGGATTTGATCATCCCCAAGGGCCTTGATTTTACGGGGTATAACTATGCCTTGGCGGGCGAGCCACATAAGCTAAGCGACTATGAAGTCGGCGAAATTATTGACCACGTGGATGGCGTCACGATTGAAGAAGCCGAACACATGATGGCGACGCGGTTGTGGCAGAACACCGCGAAGGTCCATTTTGACGCGACATTCCGCCCTGATGGACAACGGTTGATGTACGGTGGTCATGTAATTTCGTTGGCGCGTGCGCTGTCGTTTAACGGGCTGGCGAATGCGCAGATGATTGTGGCGCTGAATGGTGGTGCACATGCGAACCCTTGTTTTGCAGGCGACACTGTGCGGGCTTGGTCCGAAGTGCTTGATACTGCCGAAACATCTGCACCGGGCGTGGGCGCGATCCGGTTGCGGCTTGTTGCGACGAAGGGAGCAGCGGGAGAATTGAAGGGGGAGGATGGTAAGTATCTGCCTGATGTCCTGCTTGATCTGGATTATTGGGCGCTGATGCCGGTGTGACGTTTGGTGACGCGCGCTTTCAGCGACGCCCCACCCACCGTCCCATTTTGTGATCACACTTTTTGTCGCTGTGATCACAAGATTGAAAAAAGTCACCGCATGGGACAATTATTCACAGTTTCTTTGGATACCTCTGCGTGACTCCGCGCTAAGATTCTTGCTAGAACACCTCAAAGCCTGTGCGCAGTCCGCCTGCGCTAGCCACAAAAGGGAACAGCCATGGCCGATGTGAACCGGGGTAATCGCCCTCTGTCACCGCATTTGACGATTTATCGTCCGCAAATGACTTCTATGACCTCTATCTTCGTCCGCTTGACCGGCAACGCCGTCATCGTTGCGGCGTTGATGATCACATGGTGGTTCGTTGCCGCCGCAGCAGGGCCAGAGGCCTTTGCGACCGCGAACGGTTTCGTCACCAGCTGGTTTGGCGATCTGGTCTTGTTCCTGTCCACATGGGCGATCTGGTATCACACATTTGGCGGCATCCGTCACCTGATCTGGGACATGGGGTACGGCCTTGAGGTCGAAAAGTCCGAAACCATGGGCATCTTGATGATCATCGGCTCTGTCCTGATGACCATCTTCTGCGCCGTCGTATTGTAAAGGATCACTGACATGGCATTTGTAACTGATCGTAAACGCGTCGTGGGCATGGGCTCTGCCAAAACAGGCACAGACCACCACTGGAAAATGATGGTGTCCTCTGTGGCGCTTGTGGTGCTGATCCCGCTCTTTATCTTCACCTTTGGCGCGACCTTGGGGTCGTCTTACGAGGAAGTCGTGGCCTACTACGCCCGTCCCGTGCCTGCCGCGATTGCAGCGCTGACGTTTGTAGTTAGCTTTTTCCACTTCCGCAAAGGTGTCCAAACCCTGATCGAAGACTACGTCCATGGTATCGCCCGCAAGGCGCTGATCATCGCGATGATTTGTCTGTCTTATGGTGCCGCAGCGCTTGGCGTGATCGCCATCCTGCGCCTTGCCCTTTAATTCTGCCGGAGATTTTTGATGGCTGCTTACGAATATGAAACCCATTACTATGACGCGATTGTGGTTGGTGCCGGTGGTGCTGGTCTGCGCGCGACATTGGGTCTTGCTGAACAGGGTCTGAAAACGGCCTGTATTTCTAAAGTCTTCCCAACGCGGTCGCACACTGTTGCGGCACAGGGCGGTATTGCCGCATCGCTGGGCAACATGGGCCCTGATAGCTGGCAGTGGCATATGTATGACACTGTGAAAGGGTCTGACTGGCTGGGTGATACGGACGCGATGGAATATCTCGCGCGTGAAGCCCCGAAGGCTGTTTACGAGCTGGAGCACTACGGTGTGCCATTCTCGCGGACTGAAAAGGGCGAGATTTACCAGCGTCCATTTGGTGGCCACACAACCGAATTCGGTGAAGGCCCACCTGTACAACGGACCTGTGCGGCGGCTGACCGGACGGGTCACGCGATCCTGCACACGTTGTATGGTCAGTCTTTGAAGCAACAGGCTGAGTTCTACATCGAATATTTCGCGATGGACCTGATCATGTCCGAAGACGGCGTCTGCCAAGGCGTCATCGCGTGGAAACTTGACGACGGCACGATGCACGTCTTCAACGCGAAGACTGTTGTTTTGGCGACTGGCGGCTACGGCCGTGCTTATTTCTCTGCGACCTCTGCCCACACCTGTACTGGTGACGGTGGCGGCATGGTGGCCCGTCAGGGGCTGCCGTTGCAGGATATGGAATTCGTTCAGTTCCACCCGACTGGGATTTACGGCGCTGGCTGTTTGATCACCGAAGGCGCGCGCGGCGAGGGTGGTTATCTAACCAACTCCGAAGGCGAGCGTTTCATGGAGCGTTACGCGCCGACTTATAAAGACCTCGCGTCGCGTGATGTTGTGTCCCGCTGTATGACGATGGAAATTCGCGAAGGCCGCGGTGTTGGCGCAGATGGTGACCATATCCACCTGCACCTGAACCACCTGCCGAAAGAAACGCTGGATCTGCGTCTGCCGGGTATTTCGGAAAGCGCACGTATCTTTGCCGGTGTTGATCTGACCAAAGAACCGATCCCTGTTCTGCCGACTGTTCACTATAACATGGGCGGTATTCCAACGAACTATATGGGTGAGGTGCTGAACCCGACCAAAGACAACCCCGACGCAATCGTGCCGGGCTTGATGGCTGTGGGCGAAGCGGGTTGTGCGTCTGTGCATGGTGCGAACCGTCTTGGGTCTAACTCTTTGATCGACCTCGTGGTCTTTGGCCGTGCTGCCGCGATCCGCGCTGGTGAAGTTGTTGATCCGAACTCTGCGAACCCGACGCTGAACCAAGCGTCCGTGGACTACGCATTCGATCGTTTCGATGGGCTGCGCCACGCAAAAGGCGAAACATCCACCGCCGAACTGCGCCTCGAAATGCAAAAAGCGATGCAAAAAGACGCGGCTGTGTTCCGGACAGACAAAACGCTGGCCGAAGGTGTGACCGCGATGGAAGGTATCGCAGGCAAGATGGACGACATCAAAGTGACCGACCGGTCGCTGGTGTGGAACTCTGACCTGATGGAAACGCTTGAGCTGACAAACCTGATGCCAAACGCATTGGCGACGATTGTGGCTGCTGAAGCACGTAAGGAAAGCCGCGGGGCGCATGCCCACGAGGATTATCCTGATCGTGACGACAAGAACTGGCGCGTTCATTCGTTGGCGGTTGTCGATGGGGCAAAAACCACACTGACAACACGTCCAGTGCATCTTGACCCGCTGACAAATCACGACGAAGGCGGGATTGACCTTAAGAAAATCGCACCAAAGGCGCGGGTTTACTGATGGGGATTGCGCATTGCATTTTAACAGGCGCGGGTATCCTTGCGCTGGCAGCTTGTGGAAGTCTGGATGATTTACCACCAATTTCAGTGCAAGAGGACGCCATCCATGCTTGCGCGAAACTTGAAGGTGATGCGGTCTTTCCAATAGCGGTCGATATTCTCGCGTCATCGAGTGGTAAAGGGATTGCTTCCATTTTGCCAAGTGAAAGGCTTTCACGCGAAGCCGCGCGGCGGGTAAATGCTTGCGCACGCGCCACGGCTGAGAATGCAGTGGCAATGACGCCCGCGTCAGGTGAGGTAAGCTCGGCGGAAGCGCCATTGCCGATCCAAGCACCAGTTGGCGAAGTCGCCATCGTCCCGCTTCCCCAATTATCTGAAGTAGCTTCGGTTGCTCCAGCCCGGGTCGTGACGCGCGATTGTCCCGCTGGTGCGTCTGTTCTGTTCGGCGGCGCGGGATATTGTACGGGACAATGATGCGGGCATTTTTGATCATACCGATCATCGGGTTATCTGCCTGTGACCTACCCCCACCTGATCCGGCGTTGGTCGCTGACCAATGCGAAGAACGGGCGCGTGCTGCGCAAGCTCCAACTGGGCAGCTCACCCTCGGCACCAGTAGCAACAACGGAAATTTTGCAAACGCCAGCGTTGGGGTCAGTTCGGATTTCCTGCATGGCGCGGACCCAATTGCGGTCTACGAAAGATGTGTGTTTCAGCGCACGGGTGAATTGCCGATCCGGCCACCTGTTCTGCGCAATAGATAAAAGACTGGGCCTGCCCCAGAAGGAGAGAAGACATGGTACAACTGACACTCCCTAAGAACAGCCGCATGGTGACTGGCAAGACTTGGCCAAAACCTGAAGGTGCGACGAACCTGCGCAAAGTGCAGATTTATCGTTGGAACGAAGAAGACGGCAAAAACCCGTCTTTGGACACGTATTTCGTGGATATGGACACATGCGGTCCTATGGTTCTGGACGCGCTGATCAAGATCAAGAACGAGATTGACCCGACGCTGACGTTCCGCCGTTCCTGCCGCGAAGGGATTTGCGGATCTTGTGCGATGAACATCGACGGGATCAACACGCTGGCCTGCATCTACGGCATGGATGACGTTGAAGGCGACGTGAAGATTTACCCGCTGCCACATATGCCCGTGATCAAAGATCTGATCCCTGATCTGACGCACTTCTATGCACAGCACGCATCTATCATGCCGTGGCTGGAAACGAAGACAAACCGTCCTGCGAAGGAATGGAAGCAGTCTGTTGAAGACCGCGAAAAGCTGGATGGTCTGTATGAATGCGTGATGTGCGCATGTTGTTCAACGTCCTGCCCGTCCTACTGGTGGAATGGCGATCGGTATCTTGGGCCAGCAGCGCTGTTGCATGCCTACCGCTGGATCATCGACAGCCGTGACGAAGCAACTGGCGAGCGTCTGGATGAATTGGAAGATCCGTTCAAACTCTACCGTTGTCACACGATCATGAACTGCGCAAAGACCTGCCCGAAGGGTCTAAACCCAGCCAAAGCGATTGCGAGCATCAAAGGCATGATGGTCGAACGCGTCGTTTAAGGCTGACTGACACGGTTCGCAAAGGCCCTCCAGTCTGGCGGGCCTTTTGCATTTCTAGATGTTGAACGTCACTTGGTCCTAACCTGTCGATAATAGCCGAAGTAAACCGACAATAGCAGCCGCCCCACGCAGCGCGCGGCGAAAGTCTCGAAAGGCGCCGCGCCAGAGCGTATTACCCCGATGGTCCCCTTTAGATCGAATACACTAAGCATCAAAAGTTCGTATGCTGCAACAAGTCCAAATCACAAGCCTGCTGCATATCTCAGTTTTTGCGCCCAACTTAGAAGTAGCCGCCGGACAATCGCAGTCCGTTTTCGCGAAATCAACAAAGGTTCGATTCAGTCTTGACCAGCAGCATTGCCTCAATTGATCAATCACAAGCTGAGCTAAAAATGGGCTACAAGCCAAGCACAGCACTGGCCATTTTGTGCCTAATTATCGGGAGCGTGCTCACTTGGGCAGCCTTGCATCTTGTGCTCACGCATGACGGTTCAGCGGTGAGCGAGGGCGTTTCAGAAACAACGACGCGTACATTCAACTGGTTCGTGCTCATATTCTCTTTGACGCTATTTGCGTGTTCTGGGGTGATGTTACGATCTTCTTTGCGTGAAACAAGGTATATCGTCATGTCGGCCGACACCTTGACGATCCCGCTTGGCCTTTTTGGCCATGGCTCTTTGACAATCAAAATATCTGAAATTCAAAGCGTCGATGTCATCCAAATGAGACAAGGCACTGTCATGACAATTCGTTTCTTGGATAAATCGATTGCCCTCGTGAAACATAATTTTACACAACAAGGCCAGTTCTCAATTTTACAAGACACATTGAGTAAACGTAATACAAGACAGGTTTGCTGATTGGCATTGAACTGCCCTATCTGTGTGGTCCAAGGCGGAGGTTACTGCATGATCGGTCTTTGGTCCACCGGAGCAATGCCCTCTAACGCTCGTGACGAGAAGGATGACGCACGCACGGGTAAATGCTACGTTGACGAGTTGGGAAAACCGATTGTCGGGGCGGTCCAAATCAGTTGGGGTAAAATGCCTGCGGGCTCACATTAGCAAATCGAAATAAGGGCTGTCAGGTAATTGCAAATGCCCTGAACATGGCGTTCATATAGCGCATGACACATTCTCCTCCATCTGATGCGGCTGCGCGCCGTGCGATTGCCCCGGTCATTTGTTACCCAACCGATGCCTTGCCAAATGCACCCACTGAAACATACGCCGTAGCTTTTGATGCGGCCCAAGTTATTTCAACTGTTCAGGCAGCTCCGCGCGACGCGGCTGCAATTCGCGTTCCTGCAGGGCACATGTTGCGGATCACGAGCGTAGACGGACCGCAGGTGGGTGATCTGAATCTTTTCAACGCCAATGACCTGAATGAACGGTTCTATTCAGGAAAAACGCGTGCCTTGCACGGCACGCATGTCAGCACAGGTGACCGGCTTTGGTCCAGTTTTCCGCAGTTGCGGCCAATGGCCACCGTGATCAATGACACGCTCGATTGGTACGGCATCGATGATTTCGGTGGGTCCGTGCACGATGTCATCGGGACGCGTTGCGATCCTTACACCGGTAACCTGCTGAACGGGACGCAGTATCACCACTGCTGCCATTCCAATCTGACGCGTGCCTTGGCGGATGCGACTGGGGTGTCGCTGCGTGAAGCGGAACCCTTTGTGCACGATGTTCTCAACGTCTTCATGTGCACGGGGTTCACGCGCGATACGGGGCAATATTTTATGAAGGCCAGCCCGGTGCGGCCTGGTGACCACCTTGATCTATTCGCAGAAATTGACCTGCTTGCCGTGCTTAGCGCGTGTCCGGGTGGCGATTGCAGCGCCGAACATTCGTCAGACACGGCAGCGTGCTATCCGTTGCAAATGGATGTGATCGCGCCGCTTGACGGAGCGCTATCGCAATGGAGTTCACCTGAACAGAACGGATATGACCGCAGCCACGGACGTTAAGGCGCGGGGTAGCTGACAAATCCGCCGGACATCAAATGGGTCTCATCCGCCCCGTGAAATGCACCGAATGCGCGATCTTCGCCAATCTCGCCCTGCAATGTTCCAGCGACGCCGAGCACGGTGACCTGACCGTCCAAAACGTTGTCATCCCTGATCTGCGCATCGACAGTTAGCACCTGATCGGTGCCACTAAAACTAAGGGTCGACAGGTCAGCATCTAATGTGATCGTTCCGCGCAAAAGAGAATTGCGGCCACGGACAAAATTGTCGGTAATCGCAATATCTTCAATAAACGCGACGGCATAGGGACCAGTGAACGTCGCATTTCCAGTTAGGTCGGATTGAACTGGCTGGTCGGGGATAATGCCGGCAAAGGCGCGCAATCCTACGCCTTCTTCGCGGCCGGCAATCAATGAAACGGTGTCATCTAAAACTGTTGACTGTGTTTCTACTAAGGCGACGGGGAATTGACCATTTGGGGCAGGGGTTTCGAAACCACCTGATGCGCCTTTTTGGGCGGCGGGGCCGCATGACGACGCAATGAAAACTGTCGTAAGAAATGGCCATCTGGCAAAACGCATAACGAGATCAATCTTACATACATGAATTACACAAACATGGGCCTGTATGACGAAGATGCATAGTGTTTCGCCCGACCCCGCGATGAACCGTGGCGCGAAGATGCGTTTTTTTGTTCGCAAGCTCAAGCCATGCTGTGATCTAATCGCAAAAGGTGCAGAGAGCGCAAAAGAAAAGGGTGGCTCGCAAGCCACCCTATCAGAAAAATACTCGTAATATTGTCGAGACTTAAATTTCCATAGCTTCAGGCGCAGTGCCTGATGAAACGGCTTCTTTGTACCAAACAGGCTGACGCCCTTTGCCGGTCCATGTCTGAGATTTATCAGACGGGTTCGCGTATTTTGCAGGTGCCTTCGTTTTTGGCCCCGCTGCTTTACGTGCTTTTTTCACAGGTGCATCACCCGTGATGTCAGCAAGCGTATAGCCGTGCTTGGCCGCAAGTTTTGCGGCTTCGTCCCGAACCGCTTTCAGTTCTTTGTCACCAATACGCGCAAGCGCTTTGTCCACGTCTTTTTGGAGCTTTTCGAGCTCCTTACGAGACATACCCTTTAGGTTAATTTTCATCGGTAGCTCCGTTAGAAATTCATGCATAAATCGCCCCGACTCCCGTGGGGTTTACACATGTCTTTCCGCCATACACGAAAAATACGTCTGTTGTCTATTCCGCTGCAATTTTGCGTGGGTCGACCAAAGCAACGATATCAAACATGATTTTGTTTAATTCAAAATCCTTTGGTGTGTAGACTCTGGCGACGCCAATTGCTTTCAATTTAAGCGCATCGTCGTCCGGAATAATTCCGCCCGCAATCACTGGAATATGATCCAAGCCAGCAGCTTTTAATTGCGACATGACTTCGGCAATCAATGGCAAATGGGATCCAGATAGGATCGACAGGCCAATAACATGTGCGTCTTCAGATCGGGCGGCTGACACAATGTCTTCGGGTGTCAGGCGAATACCATCGTAGGCGATATCCATGCCGCAATCGCGCGCACGGGTAGCGATTTGTTCAGCGCCGTTTGAATGGCCGTCAAGTCCAGGTTTTCCAACAAGAAACTTCATCCGACGACCAAGTGCCGCGCTGACCAAATCGACCTGTTCGCGAATGTCATCTAGCCCTTCGGTCCGGTTTGACGGATTGCTGCTGACGCCTGTAGGTGCACGGTATTGGCCGAATACGTCGCGTACGACATCCGCCCATTCGCCCGTTGTGACACCGGCTTTTGCGCAGGCAATTGAAGGGCCCATGATATTCGTGCCGTCAATTGCAGCAGCGCGCAAAGCGGCAAGCGATTGATCAACAGCATTTGCATCACGATCTGATTTCCATTTGGCCAAACGCGCAAGTTGATCCGCTTCGGCTTTTGGATCGGACACCATAATTGCGTCATCACCAGCGGTGAGCGGTGACGGTTCACCGGCCTGCCATTTATTGACGCCCACAACGGTTGTATCACCCGTTTCAATTCCACCAATACGGGTTGCATTGGATTCGACGAGGCGGGATTTCATATAACCAATTGCGCCTACTGCGCCGCCCATACCGTCAATCTGTTTCAGTTCGGCACGTGCGCCGTCTTTTAGCGCATTCACTTTGCGATCAATTGCAGGATTGCCGTCAAACAGATCATCGTATTCGAGCAAATCAGTTTCATACGCCAGAATCTGTTGCATGCGCAGCGACCATTGCTGATCCCATGGGCGGGGTAGCCCAAGCGCTTCGTTCCATGCGGGCAATTGTACTGCACGGGCGCGGGCGTTCTTGGATAGGGTCACCGCAAGCATTTCGATCAGAATGCGGTAAACGTTATTTTCAGGCTGCTGTTCGGTCAGGCCGAGTGAATTGACCTGCACGCCATAACGGAAACGGCGGAATTTCGGATCTTCGACGCCGTAACGTTCCTGACAAATCTCGTCCCACAGTTCGACAAATGCGCGCATTTTGCAAAGCTCGGTCACAAAACGAATGCCTGCGTTCACGAAAAACGAAATGCGACCGACCATCGCTGGAAAATGCTCTGCGGGAACTTTGTCTTTCAAATCATCCAAAACGGCGGTTGCAGTTGCCAATGCAAAAGCCAATTCTTCTTCCGGCGTCGCCCCTGCTTCTTGCAAATGATAGGAACACACATTCATTGGGTTCCATTTCGGCAAATGTTCACGGGTATAAGCCGCGACATCGGTAATCATCCGCAAGGATGGTTCTGGCGGGCAAATATATGTGCCGCGCGACAGATATTCCTTGATGATATCATTCTGAACGGTGCCCTGCAGCGCAGACACATCCGCACCCTGTTCTTCGGCGACCGCAATATAGAGCGACAACAACCAAGGGGCGGTCGCATTAATTGTCATGGACGTATTCATCTGTTCAAGCGGGATGTTGTCGAACAACGCGCGCATGTCCCCGAGATGAGAAACAGGAACGCCAACCTTACCGACTTCGCCCTTTGCCAGAATGTGGTCGCTGTCATAGCCGGTTTGTGTCGGTAGATCGAAAGCGACCGAAAGACCGGTTTGGCCCTTTGCCAGATTGCCACGATAAAGCGCATTAGACGCCGCCGCTGTCGAATGCCCTGCATAGGTCCGGAACAACCATGGTCTCGTTTTCTGCGTCTGCGACATAAGGCTACTCCGGAATCAGATCAGGTAATATTGTTTCGCTGTGGGGTTAATATGAGACATTTTGTGGCGCTGTCAATTCGCTGCGTTGCGGCATCCCCGTTTTTCTTGAGGAACCGGTGGGATTTACCTAGGACGCCGCCCGTGGCAATGTCCCGCAATGACGCAACCTGTGACGCTGCCCCTTTGGGCGTTCATTCTGATCGTGCTTTTCGCCGCAGTGACGTTTGCGTCGCATTTTCTGTTTCCGTCTGTGCGTTGGTTCTTCCGGCGCAGGGCTGAAAAGCTGATCGCGCAGTTAAACACGCGACTTGAACGTCCGATTGAGCCTTTCAAACTGGCGCGACGTTACGACATGATCCAGCGTTTGCTGTACGATCCAGAAATTACCCAAGCCATCGTGGATCACGCCCGCGAAAATAACGTACCGGAAAACGTAGCCTTTGAAAAAGCACGGCATTACGCCCGCGAAATTGTGCCGTCTTTCTCTGCGACGGTCTATTTTACCTTCGGCATGCGCATCGCCAAATGGCTATCGCGGATGTTATATCGGGTCCGCCTTGGGTCGTTTGACCGCGATGCGCTACAGTCTTTGGACAAAGACGCGACGGTGATCTTTGTCATGAACCATCGCAGTAATATGGACTATGTTCTGGTGACTTATCTCGTCAGCAGGGCCTCTGCGTTGTCTTATGCCGTTGGCGAATGGGCGCGGGTTTGGCCGTTGTCCGGCGTGATCCGCATGATGGGGGCGTACTTTATCCGTCGGCGGTCACGCACAGCTTTGTACCGTCGTGTTCTTGCAAGATACGTCCAGCTGGCGACCGATGGTGGCGTGACTCAAGCAATGTTCCCCGAAGGCGGGCTAAGCCTGACGGGCGAGGTCGGTAATCCGAAGCTGGGCCTGTTGAACTACATCGTCGAAAGTTTTGAAGACGGGGACCGGGACGTGATTTTCGTTCCTGTGGCTTTGAATTACGACCAAGTCCTCGAAGACCGGTTCCTGATTAAGGCAGGCAAGGGGGGCAATCGCCGCTTTCGGCCACCGCTATGGACGGTCGTCAGCAGCGTATCAGCCTACTTCTGGCGGCGCCTGACGGGGCAATTCAAAGGTTTCGGGACAGCGTCGGTTGCATTTGGCGCACCGCTGACACTGTCGAAATTCGATGTTCAATCGGATTTGACGAGCGAAGTCGCGCAGGAACTGATGTCTCGGATCAGGGCCGTGGTGCCGGTTCTGGCAGCACCTCTTGTCGCGCGGGCCATCGTTGTGGAAGGTGCCACGTCAATTTCAGATCTCGAAACGTCCGTTGGCAGGATGCTGGACGGATTGAAAGAAAAGCGGATGCCGTTGCCGAAACGGAATGTCGCGGCGATTGTGGATGAAACGCTCGGACGGTTTGTGTTGCGCAACTTGCTGGAACGTGATGCTGACGAAGTTCGCGTTAAGGGCGATGGCGCTGATGTGCTTGGCTATTACGCGAATTCAATTAAGCACCATTTCCCGTCCTGAACCGCGTCAGGTACTGGAATCCAGTCTTGCCTGAAACCGGGTTAATGTGCCTAATAACGCATACATTTTATCGTCTTAGAAAGGGCTCATTAATGGCATTTCATTTTAAATCTTTGGTTGCGGCTGGGATCGTGGCGGGCGGTCTTGCAGGGTGTGCAGACGTTTCTTCAGGCGGCGGTGGCAGCCAGGCGGTTATTCTCGCGAACAAAGTCGTCACGGTTAGCAACAACACAGGGCGGACCATTTGGAGGTTCTACGGGTCTCCGACAACGACCAACAGCTGGGAAGAAGACATTCTGGGATCTGAAGTGTTCCCTGCGGGCACGTCGCGCAACATTGATTTTGCAGATGGCCGGACAAGCTGCGGTTACGATATGCGGGCCGAATTCCAAGACGGAACAAGCATTGTGAAGAACAATATCGACGTTTGTACCGTATCGCTGGTCTCGTTTCCCTAACGTTTCTGCGATGCGGCAGTAATTAAATTACAAAAAATGCAGCCATGGTGTTGCTTTGTTTCGCTACCGATCTTATTGCTAGGTCAGACGCCCGATTCTGCGGCGCGGCATTGACACAGGAATAAAGCGAGATGGAGCGCACCATGGCCCTTGATTTGACAGCAGGCGCAGACGCCTACGCAGCCCCGAAAAAAGACCTTTACGAAGTCGGTGAAATGCCACCTTTGGGCCATGTCCCAGAGCAGATGCAGGCATGGACAATCCGTCGTGAACGTCACGGCGAACCAGACAAAGCGTTTGAAATCGAAACTGTCGCAACACCGAAACCCGACAGCCACGAAGTGTTGGTTATGGTGATGGCCGCTGGCGTTAATTATAACGGTGTTTGGGCTGGCTTGGGCGTACCCCTTAGCCCGTTTGACGTACACAAAGCCGAATACCACATCGCCGGTTCGGATGCCTCTGGCATCGTTTGGGCCGTAGGTGACAAGGTGAAGCGTTGGAAAGTCGGCGATGAAGTTGTGATCCATTGCAACCAAGACGACGGCGACGACGAACACTGTAACGGTGGCGACCCGATGTATTCTCCGTCTCAGCGGATTTGGGGCTATGAAACCCCTGACGGGTCATTTGCACAGTTCACATGTGTGCAAGCGCAGCAACTGATGCCGCGTCCCAAGCACCTGACGTGGGAAGAAGCGGCGTGCTACACACTGACGCTCGCGACAGCCTACCGGATGCTGTTCGGTCACGAACCACATGATCTGAAACCGGGTCAGAACGTTCTGGTTTGGGGAGCGTCCGGCGGTCTGGGGTCCTATGCGATCCAGTTGATCAACACGGCTGGGGCCAATGCAATCGGCGTGATCAGCGACGAAAGCAAACGTGACTTTGTGATGTCGCTCGGGGCGAAAGGTGTGATCAACCGGAACGATTTCGATTGCTGGGGGCAACTGCCTACCGTGAACACACCCGAATATGACGGATGGCTCAAAGCTGCGCGCAAGTTCGGCAAAGCCATCTGGGATATCACCGGAAAAGGCGTGAATGTGGACATGGTTTTTGAACATCCGGGCGAAGCAACTTTCCCAGTTTCGAGCCTCGTTGTAAAAAAAGGTGGCATGGTTGTCATTTGTGCGGGAACTTCTGGGTACAATTGTACGTTTGATGTTAGATACATGTGGATGCACCAGAAGCGCCTGCAGGGGAGCCACTTCGCAAACCTCAAACAGGCGTCCGCCGCGAACCACCTGATGGTCGAACGTCGACTGGATCCATGTATGTCTGAATGCTTTGAGTGGAACGAAATTCCGGCCGCTCATACGAAGATGCGCAAGAACGAACACAAGCCCGGCAATATGGCCGTGCTGGTTCAATCTCCCAAAATGGGGTTGCGCACCTTTGAGGATTGCATTGCGCCCGAATAACAACTATAAGTTGTGTTAATCGAAAGGGGGCGCATCCATTTTGGTTGCGCCCTTAATGTTTTCAAATACTTGTTTGATAGTCGGCCCGCTATTTATGGGGGTGCCGAAACCGCCGGTGATGCGGGGGCCCTGAAGATGGTAAGTATTGAGGGTTAGCGATTTGTTAACCTTAAATGCAAAGGCTGTAACATGGGACACCAATGGATTCTTGACGTCATTGTTGATTTGAAAAGTTTTGCTCAGCAGAACGAATTGCCCGACCTAGCCGAAGAATTGGATCGGGTCGCGGTCGTGGCAGAAGCTGAAATAGACCCGGACAAGAGGGGCGTGTCGCATTTGGCACGAAGTGAAGAAACTGAACCTAGACGAATTCTTACGCAAGCTTGAGAAGGTTACGGCTCTTGAAGAAATTCATGGGCTGACATTAGGTTTACGTGATCACTACAAAATCGACCATGTGGTTTATCACTGGGTCAGCGCGGATGGTGATCAATATGGGTTCGGGACGTATCCGCCCAAATGGGTTCAACACTACGTAGATAAGGAATATCTTCGTATCGATCCGGTCGTCATAGGCTGTTTTCAGGGCGCTCATCCGGTCAATTGGAAGCGCCTTGACTGGCGCAGCAAAGCGGCTCGGCAATTCCAATTAGATGCAATCGACCACGGTATTGGGAACCAAGGGTATTCGATCCCGCTGCGCGGGCCAAATGGACAGTTTGCGGTGTTTAGCGTGTCCCACACGTGTTCGGACGACGTCTGGGAAGCATTTACCGCAGAACATCAACGCGATCTGGTTTTGATCGCATATTTCTTGAACCAAAAAGCGTTGGAGTTAGAGAAAAATCGCGTGCCAGAAGCAACCCGCCCTCTTTCCCCCCGCGAGGTAGATGCCTTGACGTTCCTTGCGATGGGATACGGCCGTGCGCAGGTTGCGGACATGCTGTCGATCTCGGAACACACGTTGCGGGCCTATATCGAAAGCGCGCGGTTCAAGCTCGGGGCGTCCAATACGATCCATGCTGTCGCCAAGGCGCTGGCAGACGGACACATCATCGTCGGCGGTGCTGCGCGCGATTCCGTGGGCGGTTGGCCAGGGCGTGATACACACTCCGGTCATTAATGCCGTCAATGATTTCTTAAAGACCAGCGTACGGTACCGTAATCCTTCCTAGACCCGCACGTCGCAATCTTAACCATCTTTTTATAGACAGGTTAGGATGCGGCAGATGCTGCGATATATTTATGGACGGGACATCGGTCTGGACGCCAAATTACAGGCGTCAATGCACCGCGATCGTGCGGACCAATTTAAGCGACGTCTTGGATGGGAAGTTACCGTTGATGACCGTGGCTGGGAAATCGACGAATACGACCGTGACGATACCCTTTATGTCATCTGGGTGATGCCTGACGGGACGCATGGCGGGTCTATGCGGTTTATTCCATCGTCTGGCCAGACGATGGTAAACGACCACTTTAGCGACCTGCTGGGGGATCGTGTGATCGACGATCCGCTGATTTGGGAATGCACACGATATTGCTTGCGCGAAGGGGTGCCATCCCGTGTCGCAGCGGCACTTATGCTCGGCGGTGGCGAATTGATGCGCGCGTTTCAACTAACACACCTGCTTGGTGTCTTTGATGCGCGTATGATCCGCATTTACCGCATGATCGGGTCTAGTCCCGAAGTCTTGGGATCAAGCGGTACAGGGCGCGACCAGATCAGCGTTGGGCTGTGGCAATACAGGCCGATTGATCGGGTGCATGTGTTGCGCCGCGCGGCGGTGTCGTCGGACGTGTCCGAACACTGGTTCCAGCGGTCGATGGGGCGTCCCGTAATCCTTCCGAAAGCCGCTTGATCGCTGGCACCTTTGCCGCGTGCCATATAGGGTCGGCGCATGAATATGCCGACCCAAGTCACCTTCTCAGAAGATCAGGCCGAAGCCTGGGATGCTGTTGCTCAGACCCTTCGTCAATCGGGGGTGCATCTGGACGATAGCCTGCTGATGCCGCCTGCATCCGATAAGTCATCTGTGATGGCTGTGATCGGCAAGGCAGGGTCGGGCAAAACACTGTTGTTGGCCAAGCTCTATAAAGCGTTGGAAGAGGCTGGTGTTGATGTCATTTCAGGCGACTGGGAAGGCAAAAAGCGTAAAGATCGTAGGACGTTGGCAATTCTCGCGCCGACCAACAAAGCCGCGTCAGTTCTGCGCAATCGCGGTGTGCCTGCGACAACAATTCACCGTATTCTTTACACGCCGGTCTATGACCCAGAATACGAAAAAGTCGCCGAATGGCTGGCTGGATCGGGCGAAAAACCTGAAATCGAAGGTCTAACAGACGTCGCATTAGACCGTGCCTTTGCGTCGTTTGAGGCGAACAAATCGGTGCCAGCGGCGCTTGCCGCCGCCGGATTGCGCGGATCGGATTTCATCACGGGCTGGAAGCGTCGCGAAGAACCGCTCGATATCGGGTTCATCGACGAAAGTTCGATGCTGGACGCCAAACAATTCGAAGACCTGCAAGAGATTTTCCCGACGCTTGTCTTGTTCGGCGATCCCGCACAGCTGCCGCCGGTGCAATCCTCTGGCGGGATGGTGTTCGAAACGCTCCCTGAAAAGAAGGTCAAAGTTCTGGAACGGGTTCACCGGCAAACAGCAGGCAACCCGATCCTTGATTTGGCACATGCGCTGGCCGACCCGATGCTCGACTTCTATCATTTCGAAAAAATGGTCGCGGAAGCCGCGCAAAAAGACGAACGGGTTGTCATGGCCCAACGGGTTGAATCTGACCTGATGGCGCGGTCGCCTGTGCTGGTCTGGACCAACAAAACCCGTATCCGGTTGATCCACGCGTTTCGCGCCGCATATGGCGCGCCCGGCGACGAACTGCTGGAAGGCGAACCGTTGATCTGTGACGGTATCGAACTGCCGATGAAACACCGCAAAAAGCGGCTCGACCTTGAAGCACGCGGACTGATCAAAGGTGCGCAGGTCGTTTATCTTGGGCCGGGTCGCAAGCCCGGTTTTTCGCGCTTGCACGTGATGGGGGCGGAAGAACCGCAAATCTCGGCGGCGTCTATCGTGAAGATCGAACAGGAAGGCGACGAAGAACCGTTTATCCCGTTCGCGGCACGCATGGGTGCTACGTTCCTGCATGGCGCGGCTGTCACGATCCACAAAGCGCAGGGGTCGCAATGGGACACAGTGCAAGTCTTTGCACCCGATATCGAAATCGCCGCCCGCATGGGACGGGTCGAGGCGGGCCAGCCGCTTTGGAAACGCCTGACATACGTTGCAATTACGCGGGCGGAAAACCAGTTACGCTGGGTGGTGCGGAACCGTCTTGCGAAGCCATCGGGTGAACTGCGTGTGGACGACCTACGCGCACCAGCGGCACCATTGGAGCTGACCGGCGGGGGAGAGCTATGAAAAGCATTGTTATCACGGGCGCCAGCAGCGGCATCGGCAAAGCGACCGCCGAAAAGTTTCTCGACGAAGGCTGGCGTGTCGGCATGATCGCGCGTCGTGCAGAACCGCTGGAAGATCTTGCTGCGGCCTATGACAACGCCGTCGCGCTGCCCTGTGATGTTACAAAAGAGGCGGATGTTGACGCCGCTTTTGACGCCTTCGGGCAGGTTGATGTGTTGTTCAATAATGCGGGCATGTTCGGCAAACAAACCACAATCGACGAGATCAGCCTCGCCGATTGGCAGTCCGTGGTTGATGTAAACCTAACTGGCATGTTTCTGTGTGCGCGCGCGGCGTTCCGGCAAATGCGCAAGCAAACGCCGCAAGGTGGTCGGATCATCAACAACGGCTCGATCTCAGCGCATAGCCCGCGTGAAGGGTCGATCTGCTACACGACGACAAAACACGGCGTCACGGGGCTAACCAAAACGCTGAGCCTTGATGGGCGGCCTTATGACATTGCATGCGGGCAAATCGATATTGGCAACGCGCGGACCGACCTTGTGCAGCAGCTTGAAGAAAAACGGGCGGCTGAGGGGCTTGATCCGTTACCAAGCATGGCCGTGGAAGATGTGGCCACAGCGATCTATCACATGGCGATGTTGCCGTCTGAGGCAAACGTGCAATTCCAAACGCTGATGGCGACGAAGATGCCCTACATCGGTCGGGGATAGTGTTTACCGTTTGAACACGGAAAACACGGCAGAGGCTCCCCAACCGGCAGCGATCGCAATTGCCAGCGACATCAAGCCGTACAGAAGCGCGTTGTCATGCGCGAGATTATACAACCAACGTTCCAGCCCGACTTTCTTCACCGGAATATCCGTCACATAAACATCGACGATATCGCCACCACGGGTCAGATAAATCTCGGCGCGGTAATCGCCTTCGGTCAGGTTTGCAGGCATCGAAATGTTGGTGCGGAATAGGGTTTCGTCTTCGACCAGTACGGCGTCCGGCAACGTCTGGTAAAGACGCTGATCTTCCCGAATGCGGATCAATGCATCCTCGAAATCAACTTCTTTGCCATCCATCTGCCCGTATGTCCGGATTGCATTCGCAATGCTGATACGGGCTTTGCTATCGACCTCAGCATTCAGAACGTCGGCCAATGGCATGTTCGTGGCGACGGCATAGAACGATGGCGCAACCGCAACGTTCACAGAATCCGTGTTCACCCAGATACCAAGCCTGCGGGCCTTGCGGCGCACAGTGACCGGACCGTCGGGCCCTGCAACGGTGATAATGACACCCAACTTTTCGTCAGTCGGGGCAGGCGCATCGCGTTTGATCGCGCCAAAGATCAGGATGTCTGATCCGTCGAAATTCGCGGTAATCGCGACTTCATCGCGGCTCAGGCCTAGAACGATTTCTTCGGCTTTGGCAGGCATGGATAGCAGGCAAAGCAAGGACAGCAGACGGATCAGCATTAGTGACCACCCCCGCCGCCAATAGAATACAGTTCTGACGGTTGGACGAGCAAATCAAAGGCCAGCTTGCCGCAAACCAACAGCACCATGATGGCCAGCAGAATACGCAATTGTTCGGCCTTCATCTTCACGCCGATCCGCGTGCCTATCTGCGCGCCAACAACGCCGCCGACCAACAGCAATACGGCCAGAACAACATCAACGGTGTAGTTGGTTGTCGCGTGCAGCATTGTCGTGAACGCGGTCACAAAAATGATCTGGAAAAGGGATGTGCCGACAACCACTTTGGTCGGCATGCCAAGCAGGTAAATCATCGCCGGAACCATGATGAACCCGCCGCCGACACCCATAATCGCGGCAAGAATACCAACGGTGATCCCAACCAAAAGCGGCGGAATGACAGAGATATAAAGACCGGATACCCGGAACTTCATCTTGAATGGTAGGTTGTGAATCCATGTGTGTTTACGACGCGTTGGCGGGGCACCTTTGCCGGATTTGCGGATCGCCCGTAGGCTTTCGACAAACATCAGCGACCCGATCATGCCAAGGAAAACCACGTAGCAAAGCTGTACCAGCAAATCGACTTGGCCCAGCGACCGCAGGTAGTTGAACACTACGATACCAAGTGCTGCACCAATCAAACCACCGATCAGCAGCACCGTCCCCATCCTGAGGTCCACGGTCTTTCGCTTGAAATGGGCGAGCACCCCCGAAAACGATGAGGCAACGATTTGGTTTGCCTCTGTGGCGACGGCCACAGCAGGAGGAATGCCAATAAAGAATAGCAGGGGTGTCATCAAAAAACCGCCACCAACGCCGAACATTCCCGACAAAATACCCACAATGCCGCCTAGTCCAAGTAATAGGAAGGCGTTCACCGAAACCTCGGCGATAGGAAGGTATATTTGCATTGGGCTGTTCCGAGCGTTTAAGTCCGCTGTCTTCACATGACCCGACTAGGTGGATTAAGTCAAACCCCCCGCGACACATTTTTGTGCAAACGCGGCATTGGCGGGGGATTGGACCTAATCGTGCAGCCTAATTGGCCTTGTCACGCAGCCAGCGGCGCAACACTTTTTCAAGCTTTGCAGCACCAATCGGGGCCATCGCCTTTGTGTGTTCGTGGCTGATATTTTCGTCAGACATGCCAGCGGCCATGTTCGTGATACACGAAATTGCAGCTGCTTTTAGTCCCAAGAACCGCGCAAGGATCACCTCAGGTACGGTAGACATCCCAACCGCATCGGCACCCAGCATCTTGATCGCTTTGATTTCCGCTACGGTTTCAAAAGACGGACCGGAATACCACGCATAGACGCCGCTATGCATATCCACACCTTCAGCGTCGGCCGCATGGCGCATGGCCGCACGGATGCTTGGGTCATACGCATCTTTCATCGGGACAAAGCGGGCGTCAGTCGGTTCACCTATCAACGGGTTCAGGCCGGAAAAGTTGATGTGATCAGACAACGACATGATCGACCCTGTCGGCATTTCCTGATGCATGGAACCGGCCGCGTTGGTTGCGACCAACGTGTCAGCGCCCAATTCCTTCAGAACCTCTAATGGATGACGCATCGCATCGCCGCGACCGCTTTCGTAATAGTGCGACCGTCCGCCGAACACAGCGACACGGACACCGTCCAGATCGCCCACAGTCAGACTGGCCTTGTGACCAGACACGCGCGCATGCGGAAACCCGTCCAGTTCCGCGTACGGGATCGCAACACCGTCCACTTCGTCAGCGATATGCGCCAGACCTGACCCAAGGATCAGGCCAACGCTGACGGGGGCGTCGCCCGCTTTTGCGCGGATCACGTCCGCGACGGATTTAGCGTTCTTTGACATAAGGTTCTCCGCCAGCGCGAGGTGGGATCGCTTTGCCGACGAAACCGGCAAGGATGATCACGGTAAGGATGTAAGGCAGCACGTCCAGCAGCTGACCGTTCACCTTGAATGACAAGATGCTTTCGATCAGGTCGGGACGCAGCGCCAAGGCCTGCAAGAAGCCGAACAGCAACGTCGCATAAAGCGCATACCACGGACGCCACTTCGCGAAGATCAACGCAGCCAGCGCGATATAGCCGCGACCAGCGCTCATGTCCTTCACGAAGCCAGCTTGCAGCGCGGTCGCCAAATAAGCACCCGCAATGCCGCACAGCACGCCACAGATCGCAACAGCTGCATAACGCAGACCAACGACCGACACACCAGCCGTATCCACAGCGGCAGGGTTTTCACCGACAGCACGCAGACGCAGACCAAAACGGGTGCGATACAGCAACCACCACGTGGCAGGGACACAAAGCAGGGCGATGTAGACCAACACAGTGTGGCCAGAGATCAGTTCGTAATAGATCGGGCCAAGCACGGGCACGTCACGCAACGCGTCCGCGAATGGCAGTGTGATTGGTTCAAACCGTGCGCCGTCCGTCAATTGCGGTGTCCGGCCCCCTTGTTTGAACCAGCTTTGGGCGACGACAACGGTCAGACCAGCGGCGAGGAAGTTAATCGCAACGCCGGAAATCAACTGGTTCCCACGGAATGTAATCGACGCAAGGCCGTGGATAGCGGAAAGCACCAATGACGCGGCGATACCAGCCAACAAGCCGACCCAGACCGACCCGCTGACATATGCGACAGCAGCAGACAGGAACGCGGCGGCCAGCATTTTGCCCTCAAGGCCAATGTCAAAGATGCCCGCACGTTCGGAAAACAGACCCGCAAGACAGGCCAGCAACAAAGGCGTGGACAGGCGCATTGTGGAATCGAGGATTTGAAGAAGAGTTAACAGATCCATGGCTTATGCCTCCGCCTTATTGCGCCGCATGGCGAGGAACATTTTCTCAAGCGGGCTGCGGACCATATTGTCCAGTGCACCGGTAAACAGGATCACAAGCGCTTGGATCACAACGATCAATTCGCGTGGGATCGATGTCCACAGGGCCAGCTCTGCGCCGCCTTGGTACAAGAACCCGAACAGGATCGCAGCAAGGAACACGCCGAACGGATGGGACCGGCCCATCAACGCCACAGCGATCCCGATGAAACCGGCACCTTCGACGGCGTTCAGAACAAGGCGTTCGGCCTCACCCATCACGTTGTTGATCGCCATCATGCCCGCAAGACCACCAGAAATCATCATTGAAACCATGATGATTTTCGTCGGGCTGATCCCTGCGTATTTCGCAGCACTTTCTGAATGGCCAAAGGCGCGAATTTCATAGCCCAAACGGGTTTTCCAGATCAGCGCCCAAACCGCGAAACACGCAGCCACAGCGACAAAGAATGAAACGTTCGCAGGCGCGCCACGGAATAGGGTTGTTTCGCCAAAGCTGAACATGTCTTGGAATGACGGCAGATGGGCGCTTTCCGCGAACTTCGCCGTTGCAGGTTCCATCGACCCTTTCACCTTCAATGCGCCGATCAACAGGTAGTTCAGCAATGCAGCGGCGATGAAGTTGAACATGATCGTTGTAATCACGATGTGGCTACCGCGCTTCGCTTGTAAAAACGCAGGGATCGCGGCCCAAGCGGCACCAAACAGCGCAGCGCCAAGGCTGGCACCCACCAGTGCAATCGACCAATGCGGCCATGGGATATAAAGACAGACAAGTGCCACGCCCAAGCCACCCAGAACCGCTTGACCTTCACCACCGATGTTGAACATGCGGGCATGAAACGCCACGGCGACGGCCAGACCTGTGAACATAAAGTTGGTGGCGTAATACAACGTATAGCCCCAGCCATAGGTCGACCCCAACGCACCATCGATCATCAGTTTCAGCGCAGCCAGTGGGCTTTCACCGATCGCGAGGATCACCAGAGCCGATAAAAAAGCGGCCAAAATCAATGAAATGAGCGGGACAAGGACCACTTCGGCCCATTTTGGCATCACATCCATTACGCAACATCCCCAGTCATACCGGCCATCAACAGGCCCAGTTCTTTTTCGTCAGTTTCAGCGGGCAAACGTTCGCCCATGATCATCCCGTCAAACATCACGGCCACGCGGTCGGACAGGGACAGAATTTCTTCCAGTTCTACGGACACCAGCAAAATCGCCTTTCCCTGATCACGCAGGGCAACGATCTGTTGGTGAATAAATTCAATTGCGCCGATATCCACACCGCGGGTCGGTTGACCGATCAGCAAAAGGTCCGGATTACGCTCAATCTCGCGGGCCAGAACGATCTTCTGTTGGTTGCCGCCGGAAAAGTTCTTGGCCGCCAGTTTCGGATCAGGCGGACGCACGTCGAACCGTTCCATCTTTTCGATGGTGTCCTGTTTGATCGCATTGTTGTCCATGAACAGACCAGAGCGCTGGTATTTCTCGTCGTGATGATAGCCAAACGCGGTGTTTTCCCACGCGGCATAATCCATGATCAGACCTTCGCGCTGGCGATCCTCTGGCACGTGGGCAATCCCACGGGCACGGCGGGACCGACCGTCAGACTTCGATCCGGTTAGGTCCAGCTCAACACCGTTCACGGTGATCGACCCAGTGGCTTTTTCATAGCCGCCTAGGACTTCAAGCAATTCGGACTGACCGTTGCCTGCAACACCGGCGATCCCAAGGATTTCACCGGCAGCGACGTTGAAACTGACGTCTTTCACGCGGTGAACGCCCTTATCGTCGGTCACGTTCAGGTTCTTCACCTCAAGAATATTCGCACCCGGTTGTGCAGGGACCTTATCAACCTGCAACAACACCTTACGGCCGACCATCAATTCCGCCAGTTCCTGCGGTGATGTCTCGGACGTTTTCACTGTAGCGGTCATTTCACCACGGCGCATCACGGACACTGTATCCGTCGTATCCATAATCTCGCGCAGTTTGTGGGTGATCAGAATGATCGTTTTACCTTCGGCTTTCAGACGCTCCAGAATGCGAAACAACTGATCAGCCTCAGCGGGGGTCAACACACCAGTGGGTTCGTCCAAAATCAGGATGTCGGCCTTGCGGTACAGGGCTTTCAGGATTTCGACACGCTGCTGCATACCCACGCCAATGTCTTGGATTAACGCGTCAACTTCGACGTTCAGACCGTATTCGTCAGCGAGGTCTTTCAGCTCTTTGCGGGCGCGGTTCAGGGACGGTTTCAGCAGTCCGGAATCCTCGGCGCCCAAGATCACGTTCTCTAGAACGGTGAAATTCTCGACCAGTTTAAAGTGCTGGAACACCATTCCGATACCAGCGGCAATCGCGGCTTGGCTGTCAGGGATTGCGGTTTTCGTGCCGCTGATGAAAATTTCGCCAGCGTCGGCTTTGTAAAACCCGAACAGGATCGACATCAGCGTCGATTTACCTGCGCCGTTTTCGCCGATGATGCCGTGGACCGTGCCGGGCATCACGCTGATCGAAATATCTTTGTTCGCTTGAACGGGACCAAAGGCCTTGGAAATGCCTTTCAGCTCAATGGCTGGTGCTACGTTTGTCATGTGGGTGCCCCCATCCCTACAAATCCTACCATGCGTGTGATCTTGCCGTCGGGGGCCAGATCAACTGTGTACTGACCCAATTGGGACTGATCGCCCTCACCGAATTGGACCGTCGCACGGGCGTAAGTCAGGGTTGTTGATGTGTTGAGGACGGCAACAGGCATGCCCGGAGCCATCTTGGAAAACTGTCCGACATAGGCCTGAACGGCAGCTACTGTCGTCAAAGGGTCAGCCGTGCGTGGGTCCGCATAGACAATTTCATCCGAAAGAGAATCCGCGACCTGCGCGTCTCTGGTTGCATCGTCAGCAATCGACCATGCGGTGAAAAAGGCATCTATTTGGGGGATCATCGGCATATTCCTGAAATGAGATGGGCCGCACCATAATCAAACGGTGCGGCCCTGATCGTTTGGCCTATTTGGCTGACTTAGAAGTCAAGCGCTGGGCACGTCTCGTCAGAGTTATAGTTGTGGACAGAAATTTCGCCGGCCACGATCGCAGCTTGTGCCGCGTCAAGTGCTGCAGTCATTTCTGCTGTGATGAGCGCTTCGTTATGCTCGTCAACTGCGTAGCCAACGCCACCGTTGGACAAGTCCATTACGTTGAAACCTGGCTCAAGATCAGTACCAGCGGTCATCGCGTCATAAACCGCGTTATCAACGCGCTTCAGCATGGATGTCAGAACCTGACCGGAGTGCAGGTAGTTCTGGTTCGCATCAACACCGATGGACAGGATGTTTTCGTCTGCAGCTGTTTGCAGAACACCAACGCCAGTACCGCCAGCGGCTGCGTAAACAACGTCAGCACCCTGAGAGATTTGCGCTTTTGTCAGCTCGGAACCCTTAACCGGGTCGTTCCATGCTGCAGGTGTTGTACCTGTCATGTTTGCAACAACAGTCGCGTCAGCGTTAACCGCTTTTACGCCCTGTGCGTAGCCACATGCGAAGTTACGGATCAGCGGGATGTCCATGCCGCCGATGAAACCAACAGTGTCAGTCTCGGACGCCATCGCAGCCAGCATACCAACAAGGTATGAACCCTGCTCTTCAGCGAACACGATGGAACGGACGTTTGGCGCGTCTACAACCATGTCGATGATTTGGAATTTAGTGTCTGGGTAGTCGCCAGCAACTTCACCAAGGGCGGATGCCCATGCGAAACCAGCCATAACGATTGGGTTTGCGCCAGTTTCAGCGAAACGACGGATCGCTTGTTCGCGCTGTGCGTCGGACTGAATTTCAACTTCGGCGTATGAACCGCCAGTTTCTTCGGCCCAACGCTGCGCGCCGTTGTAAGCAGATTCGTTAAAGGATTTGTCGAACTTGCCGCCGAGATCGAACAGAACAGCAGGGTCAGCAGCAACTGCGCCAGCGGACAATGCCAAAGCGGCCGTCGCGCCCAAGAATTTCGTTGTAAGGGTCATAATGGTGTCTCCCAAGTCGTTGTGAGGAGGGAAGGCCAACGACTTTCCCCCAAAAGTCAAACCAGTCTGTGCTGGTTTATCGCACGATAAGGCATTGCCAGCCCGCTAGGGTCAACCGGTTTTTCAATTCGAGGGATGTTTTTTTGACCAACCGGTCAATTTTTAATCAGACCATTTGCGGAATGATCACCAATCAGCGTGCGGCGCAGTACCAATGCGGCAACGGCATGTCCATCGGTGCGGGCGTAGTATTTTGGGCGCATTCCGACGTTTTCGAAACTATTGTTTTCATACAGTGTCTTAGCTGCAATATTGTCTTCGGCGACTTCTAGAAAGACCGACGTCGCCTGTTGTCTGCGCAGGTCGTCCAAAAATGTGGCAAGGTTGCGCTGGGCGTGGCCTTGGCGGTGAAAATCTGGGTCTGTTGCGATGGTCAGAACCTCTGCTTCGCTGGCGATCAACCGCCCCAGCAAAAATGACCGCACGTCACCCAGCAGAATCACTCCCGTGGAATCAAGCAGGCTCGCGAACTCTTTCGCGGTCCATGGGCGGCTCTGGGTAAAGGCCGCCGCATGCACACGCGCCAAATCATCGGGAGTCATGGCAATAGAACAGGGGCTGCGTCGCGCGGCGGGGCCGCGTCTGCGGCGCGGACATAATAAGGTGCGGGGCGATCGGTTGTGTCTGCTGCGCGGTCGCGCGCAATCAAGGCGATGTTCTTGATCATGGTCTCAGGCGCCACAATCGGCGGGGCGGCCTGTGCGATATCTGACGTCGCGGGGACCAGAACTGCCGTGCTGATTAAATCGGCAAAGGTTTGGACGTAAACCTGTTCTCGCGGCGCGCTGACCTGCGCGACCACGGGGCGGGGCAATCCATGCACCTGTGCCTCAAGATGGGTCACACCCACAGCAGGAATACCAAGCCCCAAAGCCAATCCACGCGCAGCAGATACAGAAATCCGGATACCCGTAAAATTGCCCGGACCGGTGCCCACACCAATCGCGTCAAGATCCTGCCAAGTCAGCCCGTTGTCGGACAAAACCTCTTCCAGCATTGGCATCAGATGTTCGGCTTGGCCTTTGGCCATCGGATCAACACGCACAACCACTGTATCGCCGTCGATCAGACAGGCAGCACAATGTGCACTGGCCGTATCAAACGCCAGAACCCGCGATGTCATGTGATCGACCACGTCAAAGGTTTGGTAGCATGACGCGTCAGTACAGATTTCGCTTCCAAATCAAGCTGAACGCATTTGACCCACCAGCCAGATGTGGCCCCGGCGGGAAACAAATCGTCTGGTAAATGGGCCTTAGCCGCGTCTTTAATTTGGGCGGCTGTCATCGGATCGCTGGACATCACCCGCATCATTGCGTCTTTCATCGCCGTGTACTTGGCCGCATCCACATTGGTCACTTGACCGGGGACATTGACGTTTTCGACGGCGATCTTTGTCATGGCTTAGGCCGCGACTGGACGAACTTCGATGACTTCAGGAATATAGTGACGCAACAGGTTCTCGATCCCCATCTTCAACGTCAGTGTGGATGACGGGCAACCGGCACAGGCGCCTTGCATGTGAAGGTACACGATCCCGCGTTCAAAACCGTGGAATGTGATGTCGCCACCATCTTGGGCCACAGCAGGGCGCACGCGCGTATCAAGCAATTCCTTGATCTGACCAACGATTTCACCGTCTTCACCAGTGTGCTCGGCGTGGCCGGACGTGACCTGATGATCGGCACCCATCACAGATGCGCCAGACTGGTAATGTTCCATGATCGCGCCCAGAATGCCGGGTTTGATGTGGTCCCATTCAACGTCATCGGCTTTCGTGACTGTCACGAAGTCCATACCAAAGAAAACACCCGTCACGCCGCCAGTCGCAAAAATGCGTTTGGCCAACGGGGATGCTTCGCCGGCTTCGGGTGTTGGGAAATCAGCGGTGCCAACTTCGAGAACGGACTGACCCGGCAAGAACTTCAGCGTGGCTGGGTTCGGTGTGGATTCGGTTTGAATAAACATGAGGTGCGGTCCCTTCGGTTGGACCACAGATATGCGCCCGACCCGCCAATGTGTCAAGGGTTTGGAATCATTCTAAGTTGGTAGGACGGCGGCAATTCCGGTCGTTTCACAGAACCGTCATGAGAATCAGCGACACTTAACCCAACCGATACCCCATAGTCGGCCGCTGCGACCCCGTCCCAACAAACATCGCAGCAGACCATTTGCGCCCGGCGCTCCCCCGCCGGGCGCGTTTGTATCGGTGACAAGTCTCGGCTTTACCGACCGCAATCTGCATCCTACGCTCTGCTTTGGCACAAACAGGGGCAGACCATGGCGACCGGAACCAACATCAAAACCTACTTCGAAGGCCAATGGCATGACGGCGATGTGCCGATCATGCGGGCGGCGGACCACGGGTCGTGGCTTGGGACGACTGTGTTCGACGGGGCGCGGCTGGTGAATGGATTAACGCCGGATTTGGAACCACATTGCGCACGGGTGAACCGATCAGCAGAGGCACTAATTATCACACCAACTGTCCAAGCGGACGACATGGTGCAAATCGTGCGCGAAGGGCTGAAAATGTTCGCGCCCGACGCCGCGGTCTATATCCGGCCAATGTATTGGGCGCTGGATGGTGGGCCGACAGCCGTTGCACCAGCGCCAGGGGCGACAGGTTTCGCAATCTGCCTCGAAGAAATCCCCTTTCACGCAAATGCCACAACGACACTCACGACCACCCGCTTCCGCAGACCGGTTATGGAAAACGCGGTGGTTAACGCCAAAGCGGGCTGCCTTTACCCTAACAACGCACGCATGTTGATGGAAGCGCGGGCAAAAGGGTTCGGAAACGCGCTGGTCGCGGACGCCATGGGCAATGTCGCAGAAACAGCAACGGCAAACGTCTTTATGGTGCGCGACGGGGTCACGTTTACGCCGATCCCTAACGGAACGTTCCTAGCTGGCATTACGCGGGCGCGGCACCTGTCTAATATGCGGGACGCGGGCATGGAAGTGTATGAAACGATCCTGACTTTCGACGATTTCCGCGCTGCAGACGAAGTTTTCATCTCGGGCAATATGTCCAAAGTCACCCCCGTGACGGCCTTTGATGACGTGCAATACCAGCAGGGGCCGATCACACGGCAAGTTAGAGATATGTATTGGGACTGGGCGGCAACCGCCTGATACCGATTGCCAGCGCGGTTTGGTTACGGCACACTCTGACCAAAGGCGCATGAGGGAGGCATCAATGCGGAAATTCTTAGTGGTGCTCGACGACAGCCGTGAATGTCTGAATGCAATGCGGTTTGCAGCGATGCGGGCCGCAAATACCGGCGGCGGCGTGACTGTTCTGTCAATCATTCCACCCGATGAATTCAACCACTGGATCGGGGTTGGTGAAATCATGCGGGCCGAAGCACGCGAACGGATCGAAGTCCATTTCGAAGTCTTCGCCAAATGGATGCGCGACAAACAAAACGTAGATCCCGAACTGGTCATCCGCGAAGGTGAACCGATCAACGAATTGTTGGACTATATCAACGAAGATTCGGAAGTCGGTGTGCTGGTTCTCGGGGCGGGGGCGGACAAAAAGGGTCCGGGTCCTTTGGTGACGTCACTATCGCGCCAAGCAGGCGATTTGCCTGTTCCGTTGACGATTGTGCCCGGCGAGATGTCAAAAGAACGTCTGGAAGCAATCACATAAGCGGTCAGCGACGTGGTTCAGTTGATGGTCATCTGACGCACGTCATTCCTGATCGAACGGTACACTTTGCGCCCCCATTCGGCGTAAATCTTTGGACCGGGGTGGTAGCCGTCAGGGCTCATCAGGCTTGGCTCCGGTTCAAAATCCAATTCTACATAACGGCAGTTACTACGATGCTGCACCATCTTGCGCAGCGCGCGATCATAACGGGCGGCTTGGGCGCCAACGATCCAGCGCAGCGGCTGCGGCAATAGCGGAAAGTATTGCATTTTCGGAATGCCATTGATGCACAACACATCAGGTGCGAACTTTTCTTCAAGCAGGGCCAACAATTCTGCGTAGCGTCGTATCCAAATATGAACGGGCGTCAGGCTTGTGATGTCGTTCACGCCCAATGACACCGAAATTAGATCGTATTTCCCGGACGGCATGTCGCGCACGCGGTCCATCGTTTCAGGTGTGGTTGATCCTGTCTTGGCGTTCACGGCCCATGTTACCGTGTTGGTCTGCGTTAAACGGCGCAGCATATGACCCAATAACGCTTCTTCTTGATGGGATGCGCCGACACCCGCGGCTGAACTGTCACCCACAATCAAAAGCCGCAGATCAGGACCAGTGCCGCGTTTGCCTGACCGTTCGCCCGACGCATCCGGCAATTTCAGCGCAGATTTCCTGACGTTATACGCCTGCCAAGCAAGGTAAGGCGACAGCGCACAGCGGGCAACGACATCAAGCATCTTCTCTCTCCAAGGCAGTGTTTCGTAGGTTCGCAGGAGCAACTTCAGAACGGCAATTGGGTTCCCGAAAAGCTGCGCAAATGCGGGCCCAGTCACGCCGGAAAATGGGGGGCACTATATATTAAGGGTGCCAGAGCAAACGGAAATTTCACGTTTCTGGGTTCCGCGAAAAATCATGAAATTTTCTTGGAACGATCTGCCGGGCTTGTCGTTGCTTAGCCGTAACCGCTGACGAATTCAGCGGATAACTACTGAGGAGAATACGATGAAACGCTTTCTTACAACAACCGCCGCAGCACTTGTACTTGGAACGACTGCATACGCCGACGGACACACAGCCGTGTTTTCTGACATGGAGTTCGACTCCGCTATCAACCTCAATGCCTCTGAACTGATCGGTGCACGTGTCTACGCATCCGAAAACGAAGTGGACGCAGAAATGACCGTCGAAGCAGACGGTGAAAAAGAATGGGATGACATTGGCGAGATCAATGAAATCGTTCTGTCCCGCGCCGGTGACGTGCAAAACGTGATCGTAGGCGTCGGTGGCTTTATCGGCATTGGCGAAAAAGACGTCTCAATCAGCATGGATGAGCTGAAGTTTATCAGTGACGGTGAAGAAGCCGATGAATACTTTGTTGTCGTACAGTCCAGCGTTGCGGGTATCGAAGATGCGCCAGCCTACATTGGAAGCGATGCCGATGAAGACACAATGACGGATGACCAAGCCGCAATGACGGACGATGCAGACCGTCCAATGTTGATGGCACCAGACATCGAACGTGAAGGATACACACGCGTCAGCAACGAAGATCTGACCACGGAAGACCTGACCGGTGCACGCGTTTACGGCCTGAACGACGAAGATGTGGGTGAAATCAGTGAACTGATCCTGAACGACGACGGCACGATTGGCCGCGCGGTGATCGACGTTGGTGGTTTCCTTGGCATGGGCGAACGCCCAGTTGCGGTGACGCTGGAAGAGCTGAACATCACACGTTCTGACGACGGTGACGACTTCCGCGTCTATATCGACAGCACCCAAGAAGCGCTAGAAGCACAGCCAGAATACGAAGGGTAACACCTTCTGAATTGTAAACTGATCGGGGTGGGGGGAAACTCCCACCCCCTTTTTGTGTCCAGCTTAGCGCTGTGGCCGCAGCAGCCCGACGATGTCGTAGGTTTGCTGTAAAATAGGTTCTGCGATTTCGCGCGCCTTTACAGCACCATCCGCCAAAATCCGGTCGATCTCTGTAGGATCATCCATCAGGCGCGCCATTTCGCCGGAAATCGGGCTGAGTTTTTCAACAGCTAGATCCGCCAGCGCAGGTTTGAATTTACCCCAACCGGCACCTGCATATTCGGTGATCACATCATCGGCGCTACGGTCATCCAAAGCGGCGTAAATCTCGACGAGGTTCTTTGCCTCGGGCCGGTCTTTCAGACCGTCCATTGTGTCTGGCAAAGCATCAGGATCGGTCCGTGCTTTCTTGAACTTCTTCGCGATCAGGTCCGCGCCATCCGTCATGTTGATGCGTTCCATGTCCGATTCACCGGACTTCGACATCTTCTTGGTACCGTCGCGCAGGTTCATGATCCGCGTCGCGGGGCCTTCGATCACTGGGGTCGTCTCAGGGAAGAAGTCGTTTTTGAAGTCGTGGTTAAATTTCTTCGCGATATCGCGCGTCAGTTCAACATGCTGCTTCTGGTCTTCACCCACTGGCACATGGGTGGCGTGATACAGCAAAATATCGGCGGCCATTAGGGCAGGGTAGGCGTACAGGCCAAGCGACACCTTCTCAGCATTCGCACCAGCCTTGTCCTTGAACTGGGTCATCCGGTTCATCCAACCGACACGGGCCACACAGTTGAAAATCCAGCCTAATTCGGCATGTGCCGCAACAGCGGACTGGTTGAACAAAATGGATTGCGCCGGATCAAGGCCGGACGCCAGATACCCAGCAGCCACTTCACGTGTGGCATTTGCCAGCTCTGCAGGGTCTTGCCAGACGGTAATCGCATGCATGTCCACAACGCAGTAAATCGTCTGCATATCGCCTTGCATACCCACGAACCGTTTGATCGCGCCAAGGTAATTGCCCAGCGTAAGACCGCCGGACGGTTTAATCCCCGAAAAAACGCGGGGTGTGAATTGTGTTTGTGTCATGTGACGGGTCCACTCTGGCCATCTGAAATGAGGTCGCATACCCATGCCAGACAGATACACGACTTTCAACAGGCCTTGGGGAACGACGACCATGCATAGCGATCCGGATTTTGAACCGCCCGTGAACCCGTTACCGCCAGCAATTATCGTGCTGGCCTTGATCATGGTTGTCGTCGAAGGGGCGTTGTCGCTTGCGGCTGCTGGCATCATTGGTGGGCCTACGGGCATCGGCTGGCGGATCGGGGCGTTGCAGGACTACGGCATCTCGCCACTCGTGCTCGAAGTGATCACAACCCGTGGCGATTATGGCCGCGATCTGGTGCAACGCTTTGTGACCTATCCCTTCGTTCATGGTGACTTTACCCACGCGTTGTTTGCAATTGCGCTTTTGCTTGCGCTGGGCAAATTCGTTGGGGACGCGTTCGGGTCAATCAAAACGCTGGTCGTCTTCTTTGGCGGGTCGATCTTCGGGGCGGTCATATTCTGCCTGCTCGCCCGCGATTCCAGTCCGCTGTTCGGGGCATATCCCGCGATCTTCGCACTGATCGGGTCATACACGTACATCCTGTGGCTGCGCCTTGGCCAAACGGGCCAAAACCAACTAACGGCCTTCCGTTTGATTGGCTTCCTTTTGGGCCTACAATTGGTCTTTGGTCTGTTGTTTGGCGGCGGGCAGTCGTGGATCGCGGAACTCGCCGGCTTCGTCTTTGGCTTTGCCGCAGCAACCATCCTTGTGCCGGGCGGTTGGGGCGCTTTGGTCGCACGTCTGCGCCAGCGGGGATAAGCTCTGGTCAGGGCGGTGCAGGCCAGCTAAATAACACCAGACGAAATGGGGAACACGACAATGGCTAGCCAGATTAAGCCCAAGCGCGGGATTATGGACATCGCTTTATACGTAGGCGGTGCGTCCCATGTGGACGGGCAGACCAACGTGTTAAAACTGTCGTCGAACGAAAACCCGCTTGGACCATCAGCGGCTGCGAAAGAAGCAGTGACGCGGTCGGTCCACGACATGCACCGTTACCCGTCCACCGACCACGGCCCACTGCGTCGTGCAATTGGCGAGACGTGGAAAGTGGACCCTAATCGCGTGATTTGCGGCGTCGGATCGGACGAAATCATCCACTTCTTGTGCCAATGCTACGCCGGTCCGGGTGATGAAGTCATCCACACCGAACACGGCTTTGCCATGTACCGCATTTCAACGCTGGCCGCGGGTGCGACACCCGTTGAGGTGAAAGAAAACGACCGCGTGACAGACGTCGATGCGATCCTTGACGCCTGTAACAGCAATACAAAGCTGGTTTTCATTGCGAACCCGAACAATCCGACCAGCACCATGATCGGCGAAGGCGATCTGATGCGGCTGGCCGACGGCGTGCCTGATCATACGATCCTGGTGCTCGACGGGGCCTACGCAGAATTCGTCGACGGCTACGATGGCGGGGCATCAATTATCGAAGCCCGCGACAACGTCGTCATGACCCGCACGTTTTCCAAGATTTATGGCCTTGGTGGATTGCGGGTTGGTTGGGGGTACGGCCCAAAAGAAATCATCGACGTGCTGAACCGCATCCGTGGTCCGTTCAACCTGTCCTCTGCGGCACTTGCGGCGGCGGAAGCATCAGTGCGTGACCTCGACTACCTCGAAAAATGCCGGACAGAAAACGCCAAATGGCGCGACTGGCTGGCCAACGCATTGGCCGAAATCGGCGTGCCATGTGACACATCCACAGCCAACTTCGTTCTGGCCCGTTTCGGGTCCGAACAGGAAGCAAACGCTTGTGACGACCACCTCAAATCCGAAGGCATCCTTGTGCGCCGTGTCGCTGGTTACAAACTGCCGCACTGCTTGCGGATCACCGTCGGCGATGAAAGTGCCTGCCGCCGTGTCGTACACGGCATCGCGCAATACAAAGGGGCGCGGTAATGGCCGTCATCTTCGAACGGGTCGCGCTGATCGGTCTTGGCCTCATCGCGGGTTCCATGGCGCATGCGATGCGCCGCGCGAAATGTGTGACCGAAATTGTCGGCACCGCGCGGTCCGCCGAAACACGCGCAATCGCGACCGAAATAAACCTGTGTGACCGGATCACTGAAACCGCTATCGAAGCTGTGAAAAACGCTGATCTGGTCGTGCTGTGTGTGCCCGTTGGGGCGATGGAAGCCGTTATGGCCGACATCGGACCGCATCTGAAACAGGGTGCGACGCTGACAGATGTCGGGTCGGTCAAACAAGCGGTGATCGACATTGTGAACCCGCATGTCCCTGACGGTGTTCACTTTATCCCCGGTCACCCGCTGGCAGGGACCGAACATTCCGGCCCGCATTCTGGCTTCGCGACGCTATTCGACAACCGTTGGAATATCCTTGTGCCGCTTGAAAACTCCGATCCGGCCAAAGTCGATCAGCTCACGCAATACTGGGAAGCGCTGGGCGCAAACGTCGAAACCATGACGCCGGATCACCACGATCTGGTTTTGGCTGTCACCAGCCACACGCCCCATCTGATCGCCTACACAATGGTTGGGGTCGCCGACGATCTGGCGCGCGTCACCGAAAGCGAAGTTGTGAAATTTTCGGCAGCTGGTTTTCGAGATTTCACCCGTATCGCAGCATCCGATCCAACGATGTGGCGGGATGTGTTTCTGACGAACAAAGACGCGACGCTGGAAATTCTGGGCCGCTTCACCGAAGAGCTATTCGCATTACAACGGGCCATCCGGCAAGGCGATGGTGAACATCTGCACGACTACTTCACACGCACACGGGCGATCCGGCGTGGCATTATCGAAGCGGGCCAAGACACGTCAGAGCCGAATTTTGGCCGGACTCCGGGCACGAAAGATTGATTTTTCGCGCGGCCCTTTTGCTTTGCACGCTCGGGTGCAGCACGGCCTTAGCGCAAGACGCAACGCAACGCCCGAACGCACGGCCTGCAGCGCAAACGACTGCTCCGGTTGCACCTATTCAACCTGATCTATCGGCCATTCGGCCTTTGTCCCGCACGCCGGGTGTGATTGCGATGGCCCCGCGTCTAACGGTCCCATCCGCTGAACTGCGTCCGACGGCACGCCCCTACGAACGCCCTGAATTGGCGCATGGTGCTGCGACTGATCCGCAATTGCGGGCTGAACAAGATCTCTTTGCATTTAGCCCGACGGCACCCGCCTTGTCTGAACGCCCGACGCAACGCCCAGCTGCAATTGAACGTGCCGCGCAACAACGCGCCGCGGCCATCCGGCGGGGTCAAGTCTGCGGCGACCCCGCGATCCAAGGCGAAGCTATCGGGCGTGTGAACGGTCGGGGACGGTGTGGCATCGATAACGCTGTGCGCGTGCGATCGGTAGCTGGTGTGACCTTGCAACCAGCCGCGACCATCGATTGTCGCACGGCATCAGCGCTGAAACGCTGGGTGACGACGGGCGCGCAACCCGCGACAGGCGGGCAGGCGTTGTCTTTGCGCGTGGTCTCGCACTACGCTTGCCGTAATCGCAATGCGGCCTCAACAGGCCGTTTGTCCGAACATGCATTCGGCAAAGCAATCGACATCGCGGGTATCGGTCTGAAAAGCGGTCGCGAGATTACTGTTTTGACAGGCTGGAATTCATCGCGCGATTCCAACGCTTTGCGACGTATGTGGCAAGCCGCCTGCGGGCCTTTTGGCACTGTGCTGGGTCCCAACGCGAACCGGTTTCATCGCGACCATTTTCATTTTGACACAGCAAGCTACCGATCTGGGTCGTACTGCCGTTAACGAAAGTCCGGCTTGCCGACATGGCTGAGCCGGCCCATCGGCGGCAGGATCGTCCCGCGCACAATCTGCGTCAACACATGCGGCGCTGGCCAAATTTGTGACACCGGAAACATCACGTGATCGCGCAACTTCGGCAGGAACGTACTGTCCGATTGATACTGCGGGGTAAACGCGGCCGACATCGCCTGAAACGCCCAAACATGCCAACGACGTGCCTTTGCATATAGGGCAGGGGCGGCATCGACACCGGCTACGGACACAGCTTTCGCTAAGGCAACAGCATCCAGCAACGCCATATTCGCCCCCTGGCCCAACTGCGGGCTGGCGCGGTGCGCGGCATCACCAATGTGAACGATGTCGTTGCCGAAGGGTTTGCGCAAAGTCCCGTGAGTGTAGCGGGCCATCGTCATTTGATCGGTCTGCGTGATCTGAGCAGCAAAAGGGGCAAAGGCAGGCCACAACGCCGTCGCCGCATCGCGCCAAGCATCGACGCCGCCTGCCACCCAATCGGCATGCGCACCGGACGGCATTGACCAAAAGATCGCGGCCTTCGGGCGGTCGTCACCCGGCAATGTTCCAATCGGCAAGACACCCACCATCCGGTCCGCACGGCGATAACACTGGCTCAGGTAATCGTTCGGTAAATCTGTTTCCGGCCAATCGACGGTGCCCCAAATCGCGCCATAAGCCAAAGGGCGCGACACAATCGGCGACAAAGGGGATCCTGCACCGGCGCTATCCACAACCAGATCAAACGGTCCAAATTGTTGCCCATCGGCGGTGGTCAAAACGCCAGCAGAGGCTGACTTGATCTCGGCGCTGCTTTGCAATGCGATATCGCGGGTCTGTGCGGCTTGGAATAACGCATCAAACAGACTCGCGCGGTGGATGGCCAAACCGCGCTGCAGACCGTGTTTGGCATCGTAATGAACATCCAGCACCCGTCGCCCCGATGGTTCCACATGGCCCAACATCCGGCTGATGAAATTGCCCTTCGCACGCGCAAGATCACCCGCACCAACACTATCCAGTACAGCCTGACCAATCGGCTGGATCACCAGACCCGACCCAACTGGGCGGGGCGTATCAAACTGGTCAAAGACTGTCACATCATGGCCCTGATCCGCCAACATCGACGCCGCCGCCAAGCCGCCGATTCCCGCACCAACAACCGCAATCTTTTGAACAGAACCCATCGTGACCCTCTAACCTGACTTTCGGGCACACTAACCGCATAAATCCGCGCAAACCATGGGGCAAAGCCGCCTCTTTACCCGCGCGGGACAGCGCCTTATAAGCCGCTTTATGAGACATCACATGATGATCCAAATACGAATTATTCACCCGGCTGTCTGACCACCAGACGAGCCGGGCTTCAGGTGTTGCGACCGCGCGCCGACCCTCATCCTATGACGTGATATGATCCAAAGGACGCCACCCATGTGCGCCGACACCCCTGAATACAAATCGACCCTGAACCTGCCCAAAACGGACTTCCCGATGCGGGCTGGTCTGCCAAAGCGTGAACCTGAATGGCTTGATCGCTGGAACCGCATCGGCGTTTACGACCGCCTGCGCGACAAAGCGAAGGCGGAAACACGTGAACCATTCACGTTGCACGACGGCCCGCCGTATGCGAACGGTCACCTGCACATCGGTCACGCGCTGAACAAAATCCTCAAGGATTTTGTGGTGCGGTCCCAACAGATGATGGGCAAAGACGCACGTTATATCCCTGGTTGGGATTGCCACGGCCTGCCAATCGAATGGAAGATCGAAGAAAAATACCGCGAAAAAGGCCGCGACAAGGACGATGTACCTGTCGTGGAATTCCGCCAAGAATGCCGCGATTTTGCTGCGGGTTGGGTCGACATCCAGCGCGAAGAATTCAAACGCTTGGGCGTCACTGGTAAATGGGAAAACCCATACCTGACGATGGATTTCCACGCAGAACGCGTGATTGCGGAAGAATTCCAGAAATTCCTGATGAACGGGACGCTGTACCAAGGCTCCAAACCCGTCATGTGGTCGCCGGTTGAACAAACAGCGCTTGCCGAAGCTGAGGTCGAATACCACGACAAAGAAAGCCACGCGATCTGGGTGAAATTCGCTGTCCGCGCCAAAGGCGAAGGCGTCGATATGGCCCTGCTGGATGAAGCGGGCGATTTCGAAGGCATTCAACAGAACCTCGCCGAGGATTTGCTGAACACCAGCGTTGTGATCTGGACCACCACGCCTTGGACGATCCCGTCAAACAAGGCGGTCGTTTACGGCGCCGACTATGATTATGGCCTTTACGAGGTCATCGGCACACCCGAGGAAAGCTGGTGCACCATCGGCGAAAAGTTCATCCTGGCTGACAAATTGGCCGACGGCGTGCTGACCAAAGCACGGCTGGATGAAAACATGTGGCGGCGCATCCGGTCCGTTGAGGCGTCAGAGCTTGCAACGATTTCCCTGCGCCACCCGCTGAACGGCGTCGAAGGCGGCAATGGCGAATGGGACCAACCACGCGATTTCCGCGCCGCTGACTTCGTGACCGACGAAGAAGGTACTGGTTTTGTCCATTGCGCACCATCGCACGGGATGGAAGAATTCGAACTCTACCGCGACCTCGGCATGCTTGAGCAGATGATCACCTATAACGTGATGGACGACGGATCTTTCCGCGAAGACCTGCCATTCTTTGGCGGCAAACGCATCCTGCGGGCGAAGGCTAAAAAGGGCGATTGGGAAGGCGACGCAAACGGCGCTGTCATCTCGAAACTAGCGGCCGTTGGCGGTCTGCTCGCGCGTGGCAAAATCAAACACAGCTACCCGCATTCATGGCGATCCAAAGCGCCAATCATCTACCGCAACACGCCGCAATGGTTTGCCGCCGTGGATAAAGCAGTTGGCGACGGTCAGGACACATACGGCACCACGATCCGCGAACGCGCGTTGCGGTCCATCGACGAACTGGTGACATGGACGCCGCCAAAAGGACGCAACCGTCTGCACGCGATGATCTCTGATCGTCCCGACTGGGTACTATCGCGGCAACGCGCGTGGGGTGTGCCGCTGACATGCTTCACCAAAAAGGGTGCGCTGCCGACCGACGCCGATTTCTTGTTGCGCAGCGACGAGGTCAACAGCCGCATCACCGCCGCATTCGAAGACGAAGGCGCAGACGCGTGGTACATGGACGGGGCGAAAGAACGGTTCTTGGGCGGTATCGTGAACCCTGACGACTACAATCAGGTCATGGACGTGCTCGACGTGTGGTTCGATTCCGGTTCAACCCACGCCTTCACCCTGCGCGACCGCGAAGACGGGTCCGAAGACGGGCTTGCTGATCTGTATCTGGAAGGCACAGACCAACACCGTGGCTGGTTCCATTCATCTTTGCTGCAAGGCTGCGGAACGATTGGCCGTGCGCCATATCGCGGTGTGATGACTTGTGGCTTTACCCTGGATTCCAAGGGCATGAAGATGTCGAAATCCTTGGGCAACATCATCGCCCCCAAAACTGTGGCGGACCAATATGGCGCGGATATCCTGCGTCTTTGGGTGGCGCAGGTTGACTACGAAAACGACCAACGGATCGGTGATGAAATCCTCAAAGGGGTGTCTGACAGCTACCGCCGCTTGCGCAACACGATGCGCTTCCTGCTCGGGTCGCTCAACGATTTCACCGACGCGGATCGGGTTGAACCGGCGGATATGCCGGAACTGGAACGCTGGGTGCTGCACCGTCTGTCCGAACTGGATGAGACCGTGCGCAAGGGCTACGCTGCCTACGATTTCCAAGGGGTTTTCCAAGCGGTCTTCGCCTTTGCAACGGTCGAATTGTCCGCGTTCTACTTCGACGTTCGCAAAGATGCGCTCTACTGCGATGGGGATACGGACCGTCGCCGTGCATCACGTACTGTGCTGGACATCCTGTTCCACCGCCTGACAACGTGGCTGGCACCCATCCTTGTCTTCACGATGGAAGAAGTCTGGCTGGAACGTCACAAAGGCGACGACGTATCAATCCACCTAACCGATATGCCGGAAACACCGATGGCGTGGCGCGACGCGGCACTTGCTGAAAAGTGGGCAACCGTGCGCCAAGTGCGCCGCGTTGTGACCGGCGCGCTAGAGGTCGAACGGACCAACAAAGTCATCGGTGCATCGCTTGAAGCAGCGCCAACCGTCTATGTGACAGCGGATGTCGCTAAGGTGCTGGAAACAGTAACCTTTGACGATCTGTGCATCACGTCCGGTATCACGGTCAGCACCGATGCGGCCCCAGCGGATGCGTTCACAAACGACGATGTAGCGGACGTCGCAGTCGTGTTTGCACGGGCGGACGGCGACAAATGCCAACGCTGCTGGAAAATCCTGCCAGACGTGGGCACGCATAGGCACGCAGGTGTCTGCGGACGCTGCGACGCGGCTCTTGCGTAAAGCAAACCAACTGCGGGCCGGCATGCAATCGCCGGTCGGCCCGCTGACCATTGTCGTGGAAAACGACGCTGTTGTGGCGCTTGATTGGGTGAAACCATTGCGCGATGACGATCACCCGGTGCTTGTTGCGGCATTGGATCAACTTAGCGAATATTTTGACGGCAAACGGCAGGATTTTGATTTGCCCTTTGCGCCGCAGGTCTCTGACTTCCAAAAGATATTCGGCAAAGCCCTTTGCGACATCCCATACGGTGAAACACGGACCTATGGCGACCTTGCCAAACAGCTTGACCGTCCGGCTCAGGCCATCGGTCAGGCCTGCGGGGCGAACCCGATCGCTATCCTGATCCCTTGCCACCGCGTTCTGTCGTCGACAGGTCTTGGTGGATATTCAGGGGCAGGCGGGGTCGAGACTAAGGTGAAGCTGTTGCAACTTGAAGGGGCCGGATCGCTTCTTTTGTAGCAAAGGCCACGTATGGACCGCGGCAAACCCTTGGCGGCTTTTAGCCGTCTTTGCCGTGGATCACCTGCTGCATGGCACCAGCCCCAAGCAGATAAATCGACGTCAGCATTAGACCATAATGCGCCAAAGACGCTGGGTCGAAATTGACCCATGCGGCCCAACCGGCAAACACCGTCCACGCCATCGCCACAGGTAAGGTGACCACACGCCAACGGGCAGTGCGGACCGGATGGACAAACTTGACCGGGAAAAACATGGCGGCGGCTAAGACGGCAACCAGCACGAGGCTCACGTAGAAATTGGGCTGGATCGCAAACAGAACAAGAACCACCATGTTCCAGCATCCGGGGAAGCCGGAAAATGAATAGTCTTTTGTTTTCATGCGCATGTCAGCAAAATACAGGGCCGATGCAAATGTGATGACAATGATCGCCACCCAACCGGTCCAGCCGGGCAGTAGCCCCGATTTGAACAGCGCGTAGGCAGGCACAAACACATAAGTCAGATAATCGATGATTAGATCCAACAAGACGCCGTCAAAGATAGGCGCGTTGGTCTTCACGTCGTATTTGCGGGCCAGCGGACCATCGATACCGTCTACGAAAAAGGCCACGACGAGCCACAGGAACATCATTGACCAGTCGAGATCAACAGCGGCGAGCATCGCAAGCATCGCGAAAACTGCACCGGTGGCCGTTAGTAAATGAACGCCCAAAGCTTTTTGTGAAAGTGTCATCCCGCGTTCATGCAGGAAATTCTGTGTCGGGGCAACAATAAGACCGCATAAGGAACAACAAGATGGTCAGTTCCTGTGTAGTGCGTTTACATGGGGGCCAGCCCCCATACCCCCGAGATATTTAGGACCAAAAGAAGGGGTATCAGGCTTTCGGGTGGGCACGGTTGTAGACGTCCATTAGATGGGCGGTATCGACAGCCGTATAGGCCTGCGTGGTCGACAGGCTCGCGTGGCCCAACAGTTCTTGAATAGCCCGCAAATCGCCACCCGCAGTAAGCAAATGGGTCGCGAAACTATGGCGCATCGCGTGGGGTGTCGCGCTTGCAGGTAGACCCAATTGCAGGCGGGCCTTTTCCATGACCTTTTGGACGATACGCGGATTGAGCGCGCCACCGCGGGTGCCGCGAAACAACGGGCCGCTTGATTCTATCGGGTGAGGCGACAAACGCAGGTAGGTTTCGACTGCGTCCTTCGCCGCATCAATCACGGGCACGATGCGTTCCTTGCCGCCTTTGCCTTTGATCATCAACGTATCCGGCAATGGGACGGACGCACCTGTCAGGCCCAAGGCTTCGGAAATCCGTAAACCGCACCCGTACATCAGCGTCACAACGGCCATGTCGCGCGCAGCGACCCAACTGTCTTTGGCCTGCAATTCGACGGTATCGATCATCGCAGAGGCGGCATCAATCGCCAAAGGACGCGGCAGTTTCTTGGTGAATTTCGGGCTGCGGGTGGATAGCACGGCTGTTGGTTCAAAACCTTCGCGTTCGGCAAGCCATCGATAGAAGGTTTTGACGGCCGATAGCGCACGCGCCAGTGATCTTGCACCGACACCGCGGCTGCGTTCATGCGCCATCCACGCCCGCATGTCCGTGACGCTGATCTTCGCAAGTGGCCCAAGACCTTGGGCCTCGCCGTTGTGCCGCGTCATGAAAGTCAGAAAACCCATCACGTCGGTTTGATAGGCTTTTAGCGTATTGTCGGCGGCATCGTTCAGGGCGCGGCAGTGGTCCAACCACGCCGCAAGCGCATGTGACAGAGCTGGAGAAATCAGGCCAGCCACCGGCGCATCGCGCGTTCGAACACGCCACCAAAGAATGTCAGCAAATCGGTGCCCTGCTGCGGGGTGAACTGATGTGGATCTTCTGATCCCATCACCAACATGCCAGGCAAGCGGTTCGGTCCAAAATCAAGTTTCAAACAGGCTTCTGACCGGATGTAGCTGGCTTTGTCGCCAAACAGACTAGTGTCGTCTGCAGTCACTTGGCGCAGGGTCACTTGGCGCACGGACATGTTGCGGCCATGGGTGATATATTCGTCGATCTCACCGACCGGCACGACCTGCAAAACTTCGCCAACTTTGGCGACTGCGGCGTTCGGTTCGGCATCTTCGCTTTCCAACACCAGACGCATCACATCAACACGCAATGTATCGGCAACGTCACCGGACAAATCCTGCAAAAAGGCTTCGAATTCAGTGGCATCCATCATCCGCAGAACTGCGCGGTGGATTTGGTTCGTGCCCGCCAGGTTTTCGTATGCGGCGGCGATCACTGAACGGTGGGTGTCCTCAAGACGATCCAGACGGGCCTCAAGACGTTCCATCGCAATACCGCGCAGATCGACAATATTGCCGCCCATGGTCTGTTCGTTTGCGGCCACGAGGGCGCTCATGATGTCTTTGTCCTCAAGCAATGCTTCAGGATCGGAAATAATCTTGGCGCGGATATCCGCGTCCATCAGGGGAATGCTTGTCATTAGAACCTGCTCGCTACGGTATTATTTTCTTTTAGACATAGCAGAGCGAAGATGCCTTGGGATAGGTTTTTTCGCACTGCGGCACAAAGCGGGGTATCGGTGCAACATACGCAGCTAGACGCTGGCAAATAAGGTATAGTGACCATAGCTTCGGGATAGAGGCTTGTCCGAGCGGAAATTATGTTTGCGCAAAGCGCGGGACATAAAATGGTTCAGAACACCATGACCAATGAGCGCGACACAAGGATTTTCGCCGGTGGCCCTGATCATCAGCTTTGCAGCGCGGTCGACACGTGCAAAGAACCGGTCGCGGCTTTCGCAATTTTTGCGCCGACCAAGAAACCAAAGAACACGAGAGATCGCAAACAAGGTTTTCGGTTTCGCACGAAACGGAAGCGCCGGAAGGTCAGGCAATTCGGCTTCACGGAAAACCGGATCGTTCACATCCATGAACCCAAAGACTTCCATCGCCGTATCGGGGCTGCGTCTGAGGCTGCTGGTGAAAATATAATCGCAACGCGGGGTCGGTTGCGTCGGTAGGAACGCGACCAAAGGGGCCGCGTTATATGCATCAACCAAGGCGCGAAAATCACGAAACGCAACGCGTTCCGTGTTGTCAAAATCGACAGCAGCATGACGATAAAGATAGATGTGCGCTGACACCAACTTGGCCCCGATCAAACGAAAATGGCGACCCGTAGGCCGCCATTCGTTTACCATAAATCGGCATTTTCTTAAAGGATTGTGATACCTGCTTTTTCGATATCAGCCATGAAACCGGCCAATCCTTTGTCCGTCAGAACGTGGTTTGCCATCGCTTTGATCACTTTAGGGGGCGCAGTGCAGACATCCGCACCAATTTTCGCACATTCGGACATGTGGTTCGCCGACCGGATGGAGGCGGCAAGAATCTGTGTGTCGAAGCCGTAGTTGTCGTAAATTGTCCGAATATCTTCGATCAATTCGAGACCGTCTAAGTTGATGTCATCCAAGCGGCCGATGAACGGGCTGATGAATGTCGCACCAGCTTTGGCAGCCAAAAGCGCTTGGTTAGCAGAGAAACACAGCGTCACGTTAACCATCGTGCCTTCGTCGGACAGCGCCTTGCAGGTTTGCAAACCGGCCCATGTCAGTGGCACTTTCACGGCGATGTTGTCAGCGATTTTGGCCAACTTGCGGCCCTCGGCCAGCATGGTTTCCGCGTCCAATGCGACCACTTCGGCGGACACAGGACCAGATACGATGTCACAAATTTCTTTCGTGACTTCCAGAATGTCGCGACCTGATTTGGCGATCAGGGACGGGTTGGTTGTCACGCCGTCAACCATGCCAAGGGCGTGCAGTTCCTTGATCTCGTCAATTTCAGCCGTATCTACGAAAAACTTCATCTGTAATCCCTCCGGGGAATGGGTTGGCGTTTGTTGCGCCAGCGTTTACCTCAGAACGGACAGGGCGAAAAGCCCATACCGCAACTGCCAATCGCCCGAAGGGGATCACGCTTGAGCCAAGAATTCTTCCACGAAGGTGAATTGGTCGCCGTTTTGACGGCCCAGCCGCTGGACAGGTTCCTTGATTACAAGGCGACCGAAGGTGGCTGTCACCTTGGTGCATTCGTCGAAGTCCCGTTGGGGCCGCGCAAAGTGCTAGGCGTTGTTTGGGGACCGGGCAAGGGTGACTTTGATTACAACAAGGTAAGGTCGGTCATTCGGGTGCTGGATGTCGCGCCCATGCGTGACGAGATGCGGCAATTCCTGACGCGCGCCGCCGACTACACGCTGACACCGTTGCACGCGATGCTGCGGCTCGCGACCCGTGCACCGGGATTGGGTGATGCCCCGTCGATGCGTAAAGTCTACCGTCTGGGCGACCAAGAACCTGACCGCTTGACGGCGGCCCGCACCAAGGTGCTAGAGGTTTTGCGCGACTATGGTGGCCTGTCGTTTACCCTAAAAGAACTGGCTGACATGGCGGGTGTTGGGTCCTCTGTGGTGAAGGGGCTGGTGAAATTGGGTGCGGTCGCCGAAGTCGACGCCCCTCGCGACATGCCCTATCCGATGCTCGATCCGGACTACGGCGGCAAAGAACTCAGCCCTGATCAGGCGGTAGGTGCAGATGCGTTACGCGCCGATCTGCGCAGCGACAAATACGGGACGACGCTACTAAAGGGCGTGACGGGTTCCGGCAAAACCGAAGTCTACCTCGAAGCGGTTGCCGAATGTCTGCGCATGGGGCGTCAGGCGTTGGTGTTGCTGCCGGAAATCGCGCTATCTGGCGAATTCATTAACAGGGTCGAAGCGCGGTTCGGCATGAAACCAGCCGAATGGCATTCCGGCGTGACGATGACCGAACGCCGCCGCTGTTGGCGGATGGTCGGGCAGGGGGACGCACAGCTGATCGTGGGTGCGCGATCCGCGTTGTTCCTGCCGTTCCAAAATCTGGGTCTCATCGTCGTCGATGAGGAACATGATACGTCATATAAACAAGAGGATGGTGTCCTTTATAACGCCCGCGATATGACCGTTTTGCGGGCGGCGATTAATGGGGCACAGGTTGTCTTGGCGTCGGCCACACCAAGTCTGGAAAGCTGGGCGAATGCGGATCAGGGCAAATATAAGCGGCTTGAGTTAAAATCGCGTTACGGTCCGGCAATCATGCCGAAAATGTCGGCTATCGACATGCGTGTCGAAGACCTGCCAGGCGGCAAATGGGTGTCCCCTTCGTTGCGCCAAGCCATTGCGCAACGCATTGAAAAAGGGGAACAATCGCTTGTTTTCCTGAACCGCCGTGGTTACGCGCCAATCACGCTGTGTCGCGCTTGTGGGCATCAAATTGGCTGCGATCATTGCGATGCGCGGATGGTCGAACACCGCTTTCTCAAGCGATTGATGTGCCACCAATGTGGTGAAACCAAACCGATGCCAAACGTCTGTCCGCATTGCGAAGCTGAGGATAAACTCAGCGCCGTTGGCCCCGGTGTTGAACGCATGGGCGAAGAGATTACGGATCTGTTTCCGGATGCCCGCGTCGCTGTTTTGTCTTCCGATCTGTACGGCTCTGCCCGCGCTATGAAGGCGCATATCGAAGAAATCGCGCAGGGCGGCACCGACATCATCATCGGGACGCAACTGGTGGCAAAAGGCCATAACTTTCCAAAGCTTACGCTTGTGGGGGTCATTGATGCGGATCTTGGATTGCAAGGTTCTGATCTGCGTGCCGCCGAACGTACGTTCCAACTGATGCGACAGGTTGCAGGGCGCGCCGGACGGGCCGAAACCCCCGGTGAGGCGTTGCTGCAAACTTATCAGCCCGAACACGGCGTGATTCGTGCGATTTTGGCTGGCGACGAAGAAGCATTCTGGGCGGCCGAGGCGCATGAACGCAAAGACGCTGGCGTGCCGCCCTATGGTCGCATGGCGGGGATCATCCTTAGCGGAACGACGGCGGAAGAGGTGTTCGATCTGGGCAACGCGATGGCACGCCAAGACGGGCCATTGCGCCGGATTGGCGCACAGGTTTTTGGTCCCGCGCCAGCACCTATCGCACGGGTACGCGGACGGCACCGCGTTCGGTTATTGGTCAAAGCAGAAAAGTCAGCGCCGCTTCAACAAGCGCTGGCGCAATGGGCCGGTCAGTTCAAGCTGCGCGGCGAATTGCGGATGGCCATCGATATCGATCCGCAAAGCTTTTACTGACGCGTAAGCCGCGCTTTCCAATCCCGTATAAGGGGCGTAAGCCTGGCTCATGAATATCGTCCGCCTTGAAGATGCCCGGCACCTGCCATTCTGGCAGCGGCCTGTGACGCTGCTATTTCTGTTCGCGATGGCGCTGCCGGTTGCTTTTGCGACATGGTCTGCATTGCTGAACAATTTTGTCATTGAGGTCGCGAATTTCGACGGCTCTGACATTGGTTGGCTGCATACAGTCCGCGAAATTCCCGGTTTCTTTGCGATTGGTGTGATCGCTTTGATCATGTTCATGCGCGAACAGGTGTTAGGGATTGTGGCCCTTGTGATGTTGGGCGTTGCGACCGCGATCACGGCCTATTTTCCGTCGATGGCGGGAATTTTGACGATCACGATGCTGTCGTCGATCGGATTTCACTACTTTGAAACCGTGAACCAATCGCTGCAATTGCAATGGATCGACATCAAACGCGCGCCCCAGATGTTAGGGTGGCTGACCGCTGCAGGGTCGGGTGCGACGCTTGTGGCCTATCTGTTGATTGTGGGCACGTGGAAGACCTACGACCTAAGTTACGCTTTTGTTTACATGGCTGCTGGCGGGTTCACTACGTTTGTCGCGGTTTTCGCCTATTTTGCCTATCCCCAATTCGAAAGCCCGCATCCGCAGTTGAAGACTTTCGTCCTGCGTCGCCGCTACTGGCTTTATTACGCGCTGCAGTTCATGTCGGGCGCGCGCCGTCAAATCTTCGTGGTTTTCGCGGGCTTTATGATGGTCGAGCTTTTCGGGCTAGAGGTCCATGAGATCACGCAGCTGTATTTGATCAACCTTGTGGTCAACATCGTCTTTGCCCCGTTGATGGGCCGTTTGGTCAGCGTGTTTGGCGAACGCCGTGCGCTACTGTTTGAATATGCGGGGCTGATCGTGGTGTTTTTGGCCTATGGCGGCGTCTACTACTTTGGCTGGGGCGTCATCGTCGCGGCGGGGCTTTACGTTGTCGATCATATCTTTTTCGCGCTTGCCTTGGCGTTAAAGACCTATTTCCAAAAGATCGCGGACCCCCAAGACATTGCCCCCACAGCTGCCGTTGCGTTTACGATCAACCACATCGCGGCGGTGTTTCTGCCTGCAGCGTTGGGCTATCTGTGGCTGACGTCACCAACGGCAGTTTTCGTGTTGGCAGCCTGCATGGCGAGCGTTTCTTTTGCATTGGCATTGTTGATCCCGCGCCATCCTGTGCCGGGTTACGAGACGCGGTTGCAGACACCTTTGGCGCGCGTTGCCTGAGTTTCGCGGCGAAACTTTTGTTTTTAAATGATTTTTAGTATAGTCCCGCACGGCGTCTTAAGCCAAAATTCACGCCCTTGTGTGCGCTGCTGGAAAGGTCGCTTACCGCGCACTATATACTACCCGAACCCGAACAGGAGATTGCCATGTTCTTTATGACCCGCGACAAATCCGAAATGATCTCTGCTGATGCGGCCCTGTCGGGGCGTGCGATGCCAATCCCGACTGCCGAAGCGCACCACATTTTTGGCACGCCGATCACACCAGATGTGCCAGAAGGCCAAGAGGTCGCGATGTTTGGCATGGGCTGTTTCTGGGGCGTTGAGCGCATGTTCTGGCAACTGGATGGCGTGACGTCGACGATGGTGGGCTACGCGGGCGGGTTCACCCCGAACGCGACCTATGAAGAAGTGTGTTCCGGCAAAACCGGCCATAATGAAGTGGTTCGCGTCGTCTATGATCCATCAGTGATATCGTATGATCAACTGTTGCAGGTGTTCTGGGAAGGCCATGATCCGACCCAAGGGATGCGCCAAGGTAATGATCGTGGCACGCAATATCGGTCAGGCATCTACACTTATACCGATGCGCAGGCCAAAGCGGCAGAAGCCAGCAAGGCGGATTTTGCCCCGCGCCTGTCCAAAGCAGGGTTTGGTGCGATCACAACAGAGATTACGCCGGCACCCACATTCTACTTCGCTGAGGATTATCATCAGCAGTATTTGTCAAAGAACCCGGACGGGTATTGTGGGATCGGTGGCACTGGCGTGACCTGTCCTATTGGTGTTGCGGTCTAAGCAAAACACAATAAGCGATCACAAGCCTTCCCTGCGGGGAAGGCTTTTTTGTTTTGACCTGCCCGTCGCCACGGCATACCGGAGGGCAAACCGCAAAGGGCACCTGATATGACCACTTATTCTGCACTAACGACACTGATGGGCGAAGAGCTTGCGACGAAACTGGGCGACGCGCTTGAGGCACTGACACCTGAACCAACTGGCGTGGGCGTTTTCGAGGTCGAAGATGGGTCCGGCCTATGGGAAGTCGGCGCGTATTTCGACGACCAACCTGATGTCGCTGGCATGGCTGTGTTGACCACGATGTATGACGTGAAGCCGTTTGTCGTGTCCGAGGTTCCCGACACCGACTGGGTCGCGCATGTGCGGCGCGAACTGGCACCGGTCGTCGCTGGTCGGTTCTTCGTCTACGGGTCACATGACGTGGACAAAGTGCCCGATGATTGTACGCCGTTGTTGATCGAGGCGGCGATGGCGTTTGGCACGGGCCACCACGGCACGACATTGGGCTGTCTGCGGGCGTTCGACCGACTGGTCAACGCAGGGTTCACATCTGGCAAGGTCGCGGACATCGGGTGTGGGACCGCCGTTTTGGCAATGGCCGCAGCAACTGTCGTACCAGAAGTTGTGATCGCCACGGACATCGATCCGGTCGCCGTTGATGTCGCCGAAGTGAACGTGCGGGCAAACAAACTGGACGGTCAGGTGAACTGTGTCACAGCCCCCGGATTCGAAACCCCGGTGCTAAAAGACGCGGCCCCGTTCGATTTGATCTTCGCCAACATCTTAAAAGGGCCACTAATCGGCCTTTCTGCCGACATGGCAAACGCGACAATCGCAGGTGGGCATGTGATTCTGTCCGGTATTTTGAACGAACAAGCTGATGATGTGGTTAACGTTTATGAAGGAAATGGATACAGTCTTTTGCATCGCGATGTGATTGTTGAATGGACGACGCTTACATTCACCAAAAAGACTTAATTCCTTCGTAAATCAGGGCTTTGCCCCATTATTGCCACAATTCAGCGTCAATTTTCGAGTATACCCATTAGGGTAGGATTAATGTTTGAGTGAGGTCGTAATGGCTTATGTTAATGCACCATTTGAGAAACGCCTGCGCAAAATTGTGCGCACGAATAACCGCATGGCGAATGCGGGCGTAGTTCATAAGATGCAATCGGATGGTTTGGTTGTTGCCAAGCCACGACTTTACGCGCCCCGTTTTCCGTGGCGCGGTTTAGTTCTGCTCACTTTTGCGGTGTTTGTGTTTAAGGGGTACGTGCACTACGCACTGGGGGAAGCTGATTTCAACCAACGCATTTCGGCCCTGTCCGAAGGGACAGTGTTTGAGCAAGTCGGGGGACTTGCCATGTTTGCCGATCCTATGACGTTGGCGATTTCAGAGCTGCTTAACAAGTTTATCGGGTAATTTCTGGCCGGCAGGCGCATGCCGCCAGTATCGAGTCTGTTCATTGTTTTGAACACCCACATACGAAAGGCCGGTTAGATTTCTCTAACCGGCCTTTTTGCTTGTCCCAAGTGTTGGGGAATTAGCGCGTGATGGTCGAAATGGTGTCCAGATCAGCGTAAGTCAGGCCGATATCTTCGAGTTCACGTGCTGACAGTTTGGACAGCGCTTTGCGTGTGATACGCGCGTCGTTCCAAGTTGCCAAAGTGCCTATTACGGAGGCGAAGATGTTAGAAAAGCGGCCTGCGTTCAGGACGGCGACTGGGCGGGTGGTGTCAAAAGCGGCCATGGCCATGCTCCTTAGCTGGTGCTGCGTTGCAGCGGTGATGTCTGATAAGCCGCACTTAGGAGTCTTATTCGAGTCTGACTAGGGACTTTTATTGCATAGGTCATATGCGTTTTCAGAATACCCGAAGTTTCGCCATTTCGCCCTTTGAAATAAGGCGAAATGGGGCGGCGACTGATGTCGTCTTTTGACAATCTGATGGCGCATTTTGACCTTCAAAATGGGTCATGCTGCAATTGCGACATACCTCATGTCGGATTTCGGCAATTCAGTTCCCGCTTGGTATATGTTCGCCTTTTGTGCTATCGGTGAAAAAAACAACAAAAAACCGAGCAGGATGAGGAAGTCAGATGCGCGTATTGGGGATTGATCCGGGTCTGCGGAACATGGGCTGGGGGATTATCGACGTGGCTGGCAGCCGCATGACCCACGTCGCCAACGGAATTGCCCATTCGACGGGCAAGGATTTGGGGTTTCGGTTGTTGTCGCTTTACGAGCAATTGACGGACGTCATTCACACCTACGGGCCTGAGACTGCCGCCGTTGAACAGACGTTTGTGAACAAAGATGCGGTTGGCACGCTGAAGCTGGGCCAAGCGCGCGGGATCGCGATGTTGGTTCCGTCGAAGGCCGGGCTCGAGATTGGCGAATATGCCCCCAACGCGGTCAAGAAAGCCGTTGTTGGCGTGGGCCACGCTGCAAAGGCGCAGATTGACCATATGGTCCGCCTGCAATTGCCGGGGGTCGAACTGGCTGGCCCAGATGCGGCGGACGCATTGGCGATTGCCATTTGCCACGCACACCATCAACAATCGGCGAACCATTTGTCACGCGCGATTGCAAAGGCCACAGCATGATTGGGAAGATTTCAGGGATTATCGACTATCGCGGATCGGATCACGTGCTGATTGACGTGCGGGGCGTGGGCTATGTTGTCTATGTGTCGGACCGCGTGAAAGCCGGATTGCCCGCGAATGGCGAAGCGGTGGCGTTGTTCACCGATCTACTGGTGCAAGAAACGAATTTGCAACTTTTCGGCTTTACGTCTTTGGTTGAAAAGGAATGGCACCGCCTGTTGATGTCCGTGCAAGGGATCGGTGCGAAAGCGTCGATGGCGATTTTGGGCACCTTGGGCGATGAAGGTGTCAGCCGCGCCATTGCGCTGGGCGATTGGAATGCGATTGCAAAGGCCAAGGGTGTCGGCCCTAAGACGGCGCAAAAGGTGATCCTTGATCTCAAGGACAAAGCCCCGTCAGTGATGGCAATGGGCGGCACTTTGGCTGAAAATCTGGACGATGCGGTCTTGGAACCGGTCGAAGCGCCGAAAAAGAAACGCGCAGCAACGCCAAAGGCGAATCCAGCGCAGCCAGAGGCGTTGTCGGCGCTCGGCAATCTTGGTTATGCGCCCGGTGATGCGGCCAGTGCGGTCGCTGAGGCGTTGGGCGCTGAACCTGATCTGCAGACGGCTGGATTGATCCGCGCCGCCTTGAAGCTGCTGGCCCCGAAGGAGTAAAGGGTGTCCATGCAAGAACCGGACCCCACATTACGCCCTGACCGCCAGCCCGAGGATGCGGATCGCGCGTTGCGTCCGCAAACGCTGGATGAATTTATCGGGCAGCGTGATGCCCGCGCGAACCTGAAGGTTTTCATCGAAAGCGCGAAGAAACGCGGCGAAGCGATGGATCACGCGTTGTTTCATGGGCCGCCGGGCCTTGGGAAAACGACGCTTGCCCAGATTATGGCGCGCGAATTGGGCGTAAATTTCCGCATGACCTCTGGCCCTGTGTTGGCCAAGGCGGGCGATCTGGCTGCGATTCTGACCAATCTCGAAGCCCGCGATGTTTTGTTTATCGACGAAATTCATCGTCTGAACCCTGCTGTTGAAGAGGTGCTTTATCCAGCACTGGAAGATTTCGAGCTTGATCTCGTGATTGGCGAGGGACCAGCTGCGCGGACTGTGCGGATTGAATTGCAGCCCTTTACGCTGGTCGGCGCGACAACGCGGATGGGCCTGCTAACGACCCCTTTGCGGGATCGTTTTGGGATTCCGACGCGGCTCGAATTCTACACCGAAGATGAACTGCACGAAATCGTCACGCGTGGTGCCCGCCTGATGGGCGCACCTGCGGCGGATCTGGGTGCGCGCGAGATTGCGAAACGGGCGCGGGGCACACCACGGATCGCGGGACGGTTGCTGCGCCGTGTCGTTGATTTCGCTGTTGTGGATGGCGACGGAACGGTCACGCAGGAAATCGCGGATATGGCGCTGACACGGCTTGGCGTGGATAACCTCGGCCTTGATAGCGCCGACCGTCGGTATCTGCGATTGATCGCGGAAAGTTATGGCGGTGGTCCTGTGGGCGTTGAAACCCTATCGGCGGCATTAAGCGAAAGCCGCGATAGTTTGGAAGACGTGATTGAACCATACCTGCTGCAAAAAGGGTTGATCCAACGGACCCCGCGCGGGCGGATGCTGGCGCAGGCCGCGTGGCGTCATCTGGGGTTGGATGCGCCCAAAGGGCAGACGGATATGTTCGGGTAGCGGGATGCGCGATTTTTCTGGAAAAATCGAAACCCAAGATCCTCCGGCGAGAATTGTTAAGGACAGATGAAAATGGAACCTGATCAAGTTGCTGCGTTGTTCACGCGTGCAGATGACACCTATCTGTGCGCGCGGTGGGGTCGACCGATTGTGCCAGTGGTGTTTGGTGTGGATGACGCGACGCTTGCCGTTTTCAAAGGCGCAATCGAAGCTGTCGTGACGCTTGCCAACCACAAGATGGATGAAACGGACATGGAATTGGGTGCAAACCTGATGGTGTTCTTCTGTCGCGATTGGGACGAGATGCCAGAGGTGCCGCATCTGGAAAAGCTGGTGCCGGATCTGGTGCCGCTGGTGGAGCGGCTGAAGGCAGCGGACGCGAACCAATACCGGATTTTCCGCTTTGACGAAGCCGGCGCCATTCGCGCGGCGTTTGTTTTCCTGCGGATGGACGCGCATCTTGAACAGGTGTCGGCCGATACGTTGGCGCTTTCGCAAGCGGTTCAGACGATTGTTTTATGGTCCGATCAGGCGTTCCGTGAAACATCGCCTTTGGCCGTTGTGAATGACCAAACTGTTCTGCGTCCGGAAATCGCAAACGTCATCCGCGCGGTTTACGATCCGGTTATGCCTGCCGTTGCGCATGATCCGTCCCATGCTTTGCGCCTGTCCGCCAGAATTGGAATGGTGCAATGACCCATGTTTTGCCTGTCAAAGTCTATTACGAAGACACGGACATGGGCGGGGTCGTCTACTATGCTAACTACCTCAAGTTCATCGAACGGGCCCGATCCGAAATCGTTGAAGAATTGGGCGTAGATCAAAATATCATGAAAGCTGACGGATACGTCTTCGTCGTGACCCGCGTGGTGGCCGATTATCTGGCGCCTGCGAAACTGGGCGACCGATTGGAAGTCAAAACCACGCATAAGGCGACATCCCCACTGCGATGGGTGTTCGACCAGACGGTTTGGCGCGGCGATCAATGTCTGTTCAAGGCCGACGTCACGGCCGTTTGCATGACGAATGAAGGACGTCCCGTGCGGCTTCCGGCGGAACTTCGCGCACAATTGGCATAAACGCCAACAATTCGTGATCAATTGCGTCGTGGATTTTGTTTTCGCGATGCGCTAACACTATCTGCAACAGAGCCCGACAACGGGCCTAAGGGCAGAGCAGGTATATGGAACACGACTTCACAATGTGGGCGCTGTTTGCGCGCGCGACGATTACCGTCAAATTGGTTATGATCATGCTGATTGCCGCATCATTGTGGTGCTGGGCGGTGATCGTGGACAAGATCATTCAATACCGCAAAGCGCGGCGCGAAGCGGAGGTTTTTGACCGCGCATTCTGGTCGGGTGAACCGCTGGATACCCTTTTTGATCAGATCGGTGCGAACCCGCGTGGTCAAAGCGAAAAGATTTTCGCGGCTGGCATGCTGGAATGGCGCAGGTCGCACAAGCAGGACGGCAACCTGATCGCGGGCGCGCAGGCGCGGATCGATAGATCGATGGATGTGGCGATTGCGAAAGAGTCCGCAAAGCTGACAAAGGGCCTGCCAGTTCTCGCAACGACCGGTTCGACCGCTCCGTTTGTTGGCCTGTTCGGGACCGTTTGGGGGATCATGAACGCGTTTATCGAAATCGCAGAAGCCCAAACAACGAACCTTGCCGTTGTGGCACCCGGTATTGCTGAGGCGCTTTTGGCCACGGGCCTTGGCTTGCTCGCCGCGATCCCTGCCGTGATTTATTATAACAAACTCAGCGCCGATGCCGACCGGATCACTGCTGGCTACGAAGCCTTCGCCGACGAATTCGCGACGATCCTCAGCCGTCAGTTGGATTCCTGATATGGGTGCCGGTGTCATGAAATCAGACGATGGCGGTGGACGCAGACGGCGTCGCCGGTCATCGCGTGGCCAGCCGATGGCCGAGATCAATATCACCCCCTTTGTGGATGTGATGTTGGTGCTGCTGATCATCTTTATGGTGGCCGCGCCGTTGATGACTGTCGGTATTCCTGTCGAACTTCCCGAGACCAGCGCGAACGCGTTGCCGTCCGACGACGAGGAACCGCTGACCGTTACAATCACCGCCGATGGGCGCACGTTGATCCAAACGACGGAAACGCCGCGCGCTGAATTGATCGCGAAATTGTCTGCGATTGCCGCAGAACGAACATCTGACCGCATCTTCCTGCGGGCCGATGGCGCGAATTCTTGGAATGCGGTCGCGGAAATCATGGGCGACTTGAACGCGGGTGGCTTTTCCAACATCGGCTTGGTGACGGACATGGCCCAAACAGGCGCGAGCGAGTAAGCCAAAATGGCGACACCGGGCACTATCATTTCAGGCGTAGGGCACGCGGGGCTCCTGATCTGGCTGATCGCCGGTTGGGGCTTCAACGCCGAACCTTTGCCGTTCGAGGTATCCGAGGTGTCGGTCGTTTCTGGAGAGGAATATGCGCAGATCGTGGCGGCCACGACGCCGCAACCGGGCACTGCAGACCCGTCCGCGCCGCCCGTGCCAGAAGTCGACGATGCGGCCCCGACCCCCGAAGCGGTCGATGATCCGACGCCTGTGCCAGCACAACCCGAAGCCGTGGAAACACCGGCTGAAGATACGCCGCCGCCTGCACCTGTTCCTGCCGCCGAACCCGCTGTTGTCAGCGACGCGATCCCGGAACTGCCGCCCGTGCCAGACACGCCACCACCCGGTGCGCCAGATTTGACGTCATCGCCACGCCCGCAACAGCGTCAGGCGGACCGCATCGCACCAACGCAGGTTGCGCCGCCGCCGGAAGACGTGGCTGTAGCAGAGGTCGCAACCGAAAGCGCAGCGCCCGAACAAGAAACACCCGAAGAGGTCGTTGAAGAAGCGGTCGAAGAAACGGCACCCGAAGAAGCCGCGACAGAAATCGTGTTGGAAGACGCCGTGCCGTCAGGTGCGGTTGAGACATCCGTGCGACCCAACGTGCGCCCGAACCGTCCAACTCCCGCGCCTGTGACACCAGCAGAGACATCGACAGCATCAAGCGACAACGTGGCGACCGAAGTTGATGACGCGGTCGCAGCAGCGCTCGCGGACGCGGCCAGCAGCAGCGATGCGCCAAATATCCCGCAAGGCCCGCCGATGACTGGATCAGAACGTGAAGGTTTCCGTGTCGCGGTGAACCGATGCTGGAACGTGGACCCGGGATCAGTGGCAGCACGAGTGACGCTTGTCGTTGGATTCAGCCTTGATCAAGCGGGCAAAGTTCAAGGCGACGTGCGTCAAATCTCTGCATCCGGTGGTGATAGTTCTGCGCAAAGTACGGCCTTTGGGGCGGCGCGACGTGCCATTCTGCGGTGCCAAAACCCAAATGGATACCAGTTGCCTGCGGACAAATATGGCCAATGGAAAGATGTCGAAATTACCTTTGACCCTTCAGGGATGCGGTTAAGATAACGGCAAGAAATTGCGCAGGGGGGCAGGAACCTTTTCCCCGTGACGCGTGTAATAGTTAAGACGAAGGTGCAGGCGCACCTATCGAAAATGAGGCGAGAGCATGAAACGACTATTGACCATTTTGCTAGCGGCGGCCTTGTCCGGCGGGCTAGCGGCCCCCGTTGTGGCGCAAGATGGTCCACTGCGATTAACCATTACTGATGGTGTGATCGAACCGTTGCCGTTCGCCGTGCCCGCGTTCGAGGCCGAAAACCCGGAGGCCGCACAGGTCGCCGCCGATATCACGCGCCTTGTTGCGGCTGACTTGACCGGGACGGGTCTGTTCCGCGAAATTCCGTCGTCTGCCTTTATCGCGCAAGAAGCTTCGTTTTCGCAGCCAGTGTCCTATCCTGACTGGCGCGCCATCAACGCGCAGGCCTTGATTAAAGGGGCCGTGACGGTCAGCGGGCAGAACCTGACGGTGAAATTCCGGCTATATGATGTGTTCTCTGGTGCTGAATTGGGCGGCGGTTTGCAGTTCGCAGGCACCGTGCCGGGCTGGCGGCGTATGGCCCACAAAGTGGCCGATGCAGCCTATTCGCGGATCACAGGTGAAGGCGGATATTTCGACAGTCGCGTGGTTTATGTGGCCGAAGCTGGGCCAAAAGATAACCGTGCCAAACGGCTCGCGATCATGGATTATGACGGTGCGAACGTTCAATTCTTAACGGACAGCAGCGCGATTGTTTTGGCGCCACGTTTCAGTCCGACAGGCGATCGGGTCCTGTATACATCGTATGAATCCGGCTTCCCGCGCATTAACGTTTTGGACGTAGCAAATGTTGGAAAACGGCAGCTTCCTACCGCTGAAGGCGAAATGGCGTTTTCGCCGCGCTTTTCACGTGACGGGACACAAGTGATTTATAGCCTCGCGAATGGCGGCAACACGGATCTTTACCGGACGGACTTGGCCAGCGGTGCGCACACGCGGTTGACCTCTGCCCCTTCGATTGAAACGGCACCGTCGTTTAGCCCCGATGGCAGCCAAATCGTGTTTGAAAGCGACCGTTCGGGCGCGCCGCAGCTTTACATCATGTCCGCAAATGGCGGTGATGCGCAGCGCATTTCCTTTGGCGAAGGTCGATATGGCACACCCGTTTGGTCACCGCGGGGCGATCTGATCGCCTTTACAAAACAAAACGCAGGCCGGTTCCACATCGGCGTGATGCGTACTGACGGCAGCGAAGAACGCCTTTTGACCGCGTCACCTTTGGACGAAGGCCCCACATGGTCACCGAATGGGCGCGTCATCATGTTTTTCCGTGAAACATTGGGCGCCGGTGGGACGTCGTCCCTGTACTCTGTCGATGTTTCAGGGCGCAATTTACAAGCCGTACCAGTCCAAGGCGGCGCATCTGACCCTACATGGGGTCCATTACAGCCATAAAACAAAGCGTGATTCACATGATGCGAAACACATGTTAAGATCGCGCCAACAAACCAAGAATAATAGGAACGGGCATATGGTATTTTTGAAGAAGGCTGCGCTGGCGACGCTGATTTTGGCTACGGCGGCGTGTACGAACCCTGATCGCTTTGGCGGCAGCGGTGGTGCGGATGCGGGCGCTGGTGCAGGTGCGAACACAGGTGCGCCATTGGTCGCACCCGTTGCGCCAACCGGCGCGAATGATCCGCAAAGCCCGCTGTACTTTACACAGACAATTGGTGATCGCGTCTTGTTCGTCGTGGATAGCTCTACCTTGACTGCGGCTGGACAGCAGACATTGAACGGTCAAGCGAACTGGTTGAAAACAAACGCGGATTATCAGGCGATTATTGAAGGCCACGCCGATGAGCAGGGCACGCGGGAATATAACCTCGCGCTTGGAAATCGCCGTGCAAACGCGGTGCGTGAATATCTTGTGTCGCAAGGCGTTCCATCGACGCGCTTGCGGGTGATTTCCTACGGGAAAGAACGCCCGATTGAGGTTTGCGCGACCGAGGCCTGTTATTCGCAGAACCGCCGTGCTGTGACTGTGATCGCAGCTGGCGGCACGAGTTAAGGAAAAGACAATGCGGCGTTTTCTGACTATCGCGACAGTTATTGCTATCACGCCTTTGACGGCTTTCGCACAGGATGGAACACTGGCGGACATTCGCCAGCAACTTTCTGTGCTTTATAGTGATATCAATGGGTTGAAAGGGGAGCTGTCGACGACAGGTGCCCTGACAACCGGTACTGCAGGGAACACGCCGCTTGATCGCCTAAACGCAATCGAAGCGGAATTGCAGCGGCTGACCTCCAAAACCGAGGAACTCGAATTTCGCGTTAACCGTATCACGGTCGATGGAACCAATCGCATCGGTGATCTTGAATTTCGTCTGTGTGAACTCGAAGAAGGTTGCGATATCGGGCAGTTAGGCGACACGCCATCCTTGGGTGGCGTTGATAACGGGGCGAATGTTCCGGCGGCGACACCGGCCCCTGCGACAGGTGGCCCTGCTTTGGCCGTTGGCGAACAGGCTGATTTTGAGCGGGCGCAGGAGGCGCTCGCACAAGGTGACTTTCGCAGCGCCGCTGACCTCCTTGCGACCTTCAACGCGACCTACCCGGGCAGCCCAGTAAGTCAGCAAGCGGAATTGCTGCGTGGTAAAGCGCTTGACGGTCTTGGCGACACAACCGCCGCAGCACGTGCATATCTGCAGGCGTTTTCGGGTAATCCACAGGGCCAATACGCGCCAGAAGCGTTGCTAAAGCTTGGTGTTGCTTTGGGTGCTGTGGGGCAGGTTCAAGATGGTTGCATAACACTCGCTGAAGTTGGCTTGCGCTTCCCCGGCGATCCAAGCGTCCTTGAATCACAGTCGGCAATGCGCAATTTGGGTTGCTCGTGACGGCATGCTGCCTGAACTTCCTGAAGAAATCGTAAAGCTTCTATCGAAATTGCCGAAAATCGGCGTTGCAGTTTCTGGCGGGGGCGATTCTGTCGCACTTTTATCGGCGGTGCATGCTGCTTTTTCAGACAGCACCACGCGGATATATGCCGCGTCGGTTAACCATGGTCTAAGAAAAGAAGCGACAAGCGAATGCGAATTCGTCGCGACGTTGTGTGCCGCGCGAAACATCCATCACACGACATTGTCGTGGCAGGGTACGGGCGCCATCGGCAACCTTCAGGCCGCCGCTCGTGATGCCCGCTACAGGTTGTTGGCTGATTGGGCGCAGTCGCAGGACATTCAACACGTTTTGTTAGGACATACGTTGGATGATCAGGCCGAGACGATTCTCATGGCGCTTGGGCGCGGCGCAGGCCCCGAAGGCCTGTCAGGCATGCCATTTCGAACCGTCAAACACGGCGTTGCGTTCCTGCGGCCATTCCTGGGGATGTCGCGGGCTACACTGCGAGAAGGATTAAGAACCGCTGGCCAGAATTGGATTGATGATCCGTCTAACGAAGATCCCCGTTTTCAACGGATTAGGGTCCGGCAACTTCTTAGGCCATTGGAGGAAGCCGGTATTCCGTTAACCGCGTTTTCACAAGTTGCTGAAAACATGTTACAAATTGCGGAAACGCTGGATCTTTCGACGCATGATCTTTTGGCGGAACATGTCATCGAGGATCAAGGGGACTACCTGTTGCGGCAGGATGTGCTGGCCAAGATAGGGCGCGAAGGTGCACGGCGATTGGTGCTCGCCACTATGCGCACGCTCAACAGTGGCGAAGCCACGCCGCGCCGCACTGAACAGATCGAAGCATTGCGGCGACTGCAGCGTGGTGAGGACGCGACCGTCGCGGGCTGCAAGCTATCCTATGGCTGGGGCATGGTCCGATTTGCGCGCGAATATCGTGCAGTGCAGCATCGTGTCGCCAAAACGGACGAAATCTGGGACGGTCGGTGGCGGCTGGACGGGCCACATGCAGACGACATCCACATCGCAGCGTTGGGTGATGCCGTCGATGACTGCCCAAACTGGCGTCAAACCCGCCTTCCAAGGGCATCGTTGCGGTCTAGCCCTGCGATTTGGCGCAGCGATACGCTCGTTTCGGCCCCGTTGGCGGGTTTTTCGAATGCATGGTCGTTACAGATTGTCGCTGATTTGCCAAGTTCGGGGTCAGGTCATTGAAGTCTCGGCGTGAACGTCTATTTTACCTTTAACGCTTCGGCCCGACTCTGTCGGTGCCGATTTTCCGATTTGTAAGGAGTGTCGCCTTGGGCAACGCACGCAATCTTGTATTCTGGGTCGTTCTTTTTCTGCTGGTGATGGCTTTATTCAGCCTGTTTTCTGGCGGGCAAAGTTCAAGCATGTCGAATACGAAGAGCTATTCAGAATTTGTCACGTCCGTCGAAGGCGGTTCTGTGGCGCAGGTCACGCTTGATGGTGAACAAATCCGCTACCGTGGTACGAACGGTCAAGAATATGTGGCCATCATGCCGCGCGACGCAGAGGTTACTGACCTTCTGATCGCCAACGATATTCCTGTTGCTGCGCGGGCGCAGGAACAGTCAGGCCTTCAATCATTCCTGATCGGTTTGTTGCCTTTTGCTTTGCTGATCGGTGTGTGGATTTATTTCATGAATCGCATGCAAGGTGGCGGCAAAGGCGGGGCGATGGGTTTCGGGAAATCCAAGGCAAAGCTGCTGACAGAGAAGCATGGTCGCGTCACGTTTGACGATGTTGCCGGTATTGATGAAGCGAAAGAAGAGCTGGAAGAAATCGTAGAATTCCTGCGCAATCCACAGAAGTTTTCTCGTTTGGGCGGCAAAATTCCAAAGGGTGCGCTGCTTGTGGGCCCTCCGGGGACTGGTAAAACGCTGCTGGCGCGTGCAATTGCGGGCGAAGCTGGGGTACCTTTCTTCACTATTTCTGGTTCCGACTTTGTCGAAATGTTCGTTGGCGTCGGTGCGTCTCGTGTCCGTGACATGTTCGAACAGGGGAAAAAGAACGCTCCTTGCATCGTGTTTATTGACGAAATCGATGCGGTTGGCCGGTCCCGTGGCGCTGGTTACGGCGGCGGAAACGATGAACGTGAACAGACATTGAACCAGTTGCTGGTGGAGATGGATGGTTTCGAAGCAAACGAAGGCATCATCATCGTCGCGGCGACAAACCGTCCTGATGTTCTTGATCCAGCGTTGCTGCGTCCGGGCCGTTTTGACCGTCAGGTTCAGGTACCCAACCCTGATATCAAAGGTCGCGAAAAGATCTTGGGCGTGCATGCGCGCAAGGTTCCGCTTGGTCCTGATGTTGATCTGCGCATCATTGCGCGGGGGACACCTGGTTTCTCAGGTGCTGACCTTGCGAACCTGGTTAACGAATCCGCTTTGATGGCGGCGCGTGTCGGTCGCCGCTTTGTCACAATGATCGACTTCGAATCCGCCAAAGATAAGGTCATGATGGGCGCAGAGCGTCGGTCGATGGTCATGACGGAAGACGAAAAGAAATTGACGGCATACCACGAAGCCGGACACGCGATTGTCGGGTTGAACGTTCCGCAGCACGATCCGATTCACAAGGCCACGATCATTCCACGCGGTCGTGCGTTGGGCTTGGTGTTGTCCTTGCCTGAACGCGATCAGCTGTCTGTCAGCTACACCAAATACACCTCCAAAATTGCGATGGCGATGGGCGGTAAAGTTGCAGAGGAACTGATCTTTGGACCAGAAAATGTCACGTCCGGCGCGACGTCTGACATCCAGCAGGTGTCCAAGATCGCCCGCGCTATGGTGACACAATTCGGGTTCTCTGAAAAAATCGGTCACATCGATTACGCAAATGAACAGCAAAGCCATCTTGGGAATTATGCAGGCGCGACAAGCCATTCCGCCGAAACCCAGAAGACAATCGATGAAGAGGTGCGCCGCTTCATTGACGAAGGCTACGAAACTGCAAAGCGGATCCTGACTGAAAAAGCGGATGATCTGGAACGGTTGGCGCAAGGTCTGCTGGAATATGAAACACTTACCGGCAATGAAATCACACGCGTGATCGCTGGTGAGGCGCTGAATCGCGGTGATGATGCGGATGATACGCCGCCAAGTGACGGTAATTCAGTGACGGCAATTCCAAAGACGAAGCCGAAAAAGCCAAAGTCGAATGACGGTGGTATGGAACCTGAACCGTCAGTCTAAGCAAACGAATTGACCCCGCCCCAGTGGCGGGGTTTTTCATTTCTAAGGGTTGTGTTTTCTGAGTGGCTTGGTCTTCATGTCCGAAAATGGAGACCGCAAATGCCAGCACTGACCCCCACATCATTTTCAGGAAAAATTACGTGGCTCGGGTCGGTGCCCAATCGGGCAACGCCGGAGATTCAAACCAACGCGCTGCAAGACATGCCGTTGACCTTTGCCGGTGCGAAGAACGAAGTTCATGCAGGGTTAACCCGTCCGTCGTGCAGTCGTGTTTTGTCTCAATACCCGCGTGACACCGAAATCCGGAATACCCGTCAAATCAGCATCGTGTGCGCGTCAGAACTAGCAAAGATCGCAGCGGCGTTGGGTTTGGATGCGATTGATCCCGCTTGGTTGGGCGCATCAATCGTGGTGGACGGCATACCGGATTTTTCGCATGTGCCGCCATCATCACGATTGCAGTCGCAAGACGGGGTGACCCTGACCGTCGACATGCAAAACAGGCCTTGTATCTTTCCCGCCAAGACAATTGAGGCGGCGAAACCGGGCCATGGGAAAGCGTTCAAAGCGGCCGCCGCTGGTATGCGCGGGGTCACCGCCTGGGTCGAACGCGAGGGCACATTGCGGTTGGGCGACACGTTGACCTTGCATGTCCCTGATCAGCGCGCGTGGATGGCCCAACCGGACCTTTTTGAAGGCTAAGGTTTCCAATCCGAAACGATCCTCCATGAAACCGACGATTCCGGCAGGCGTTATGTCGCAATCGCGGTGCTGATCTTCTTTGCCGATCGATAGAAGCGATTTAGAACACGGGCAGTTGCCCGCGCATCAGGGAGGCACCATGGCTTATAAGACGGATATCGAGATTGCACGCGAAGCAGTCAAACAACCGATTCAAGAAATCGGCGCGAAGTTAGGCATTAGCAGCGACGATCTGCTGCCCTACGGCCACGACAAAGCGAAAGTTAGCCAATCTTTCATCGATTCCGTTCAAGATCGGCCAAACGGTAAACTTGTCCTCGTGACCGCGATCAATCCGACCCCTGCGGGCGAAGGTAAGACGACGACGACTGTCGGGTTGGGCGATGGTTTAAACCGGATCGGCAAAAAGGCCGCTGTTTGTATCCGCGAGGCGTCGCTTGGGCCAAACTTTGGTATGAAAGGTGGGGCTGCTGGCGGTGGGATGGCGCAAGTTGTCCCTATGGAAGACATGAACCTGCATTTTACAGGTGATTTCCACGCGATTACTTCGGCCCACAATTTGTTGGCCGCGATGCTCGATAATCACGTATACTGGGGCAATTCGCTAGAAATCGACATTCGCCGCGTTGCTTGGCGTCGCGTATTGGATATGAACGATCGGGCCCTGCGCCAGATCAATGTGAACCTTGGCGGTGTTGCAAACGGTTTCCCACGTGAAGGCGGGTTTGACATCACGGTTGCATCAGAAGTGATGGCGATCCTGTGCTTGGCCAAAAATCTTGAAGATTTGCAAAACCGTTTGGGCGATATGATTGTGGCCTATCGTCGGGATCGGTCTCCGGTTTTCTGTCGTGATATCAAGGCTGACGGTGCAATGACTGTCCTGTTGAAAGACGCGATGCAGCCAAACCTTGTGCAAACGCTGGAGAATAATCCTGCTTTTGTCCACGGCGGCCCGTTTGCGAATATCGCACATGGCTGCAATTCGGTTACGGCGACGACTACGGCGTTGAAAATTGCTGATTACGTTGTGACTGAAGCAGGCTTTGGCGCGGATTTGGGCGCAGAAAAATTCCTGAACATCAAATGCCGCAAAGCGGGGCTTTCGCCGGATTGCGTCGTTCTTGTTGCAACGGTCCGGGCCATGAAGATGAATGGCGGCGTCGCAAAGGCAGATTTGGGCGCTGAGAATGTTGAGGCAGTGAAGTCGGGGTGTGCCAACCTTGGTCGCCATATCGGAAACCTGAAATCATTCGGCGTGCCGGTTGTTGTCGCGATTAACCACTTTGTCACGGATACGGATGCGGAAGTCCAAGCCGTCAAAGACTATGTCGCGACACAAGGGTCCGAAGCCGTGTTGTCACAGCACTGGGAGTTCGGATCAAAAGGGTCTGAAGACCTTGCGAAAAAGGTTGCTGAGGTCGCCGAGGCCGGTATTTCGAATTTCGCGCCGATCTACCCAGATGACATGAGCCTTTTTGATAAAATCGATACGATTGCAAAGCGTATCTATCATGCCGATGAAGTGTTGATGGATCAGAAATTGCGGACGCAGTTGAAGGACTGGGAAGATCAAGGATACGGTAACCTGCCGATTTGCATGGCAAAAACACAGTATTCATTCACCACAGACCCGACCGTGCGCGGCGCGCCTACTGGGCATTCTGTTCCTGTTCGCGAAGTACGTTTGAGTGCAGGTGCGGGATTTGTGGTTGTGATCTGCGGTGAGATTATGACGATGCCTGGCTTGCCACGTGTCCCATCTGCGGAGGCGATTCACTTGAACGCTGACGGCCAAATCGAAGGCCTGTTTTAAAAAATGGTGGGGCGACGCGCGGCTGCGCCGACGCCCCACCCACCATCCCAAAGGTGCTTGCGACCGTGGTAAACTTCCCCCAAAAGCGCCTTACATTTCCTAAGACTGAGGTATGACATGACTGCGACTGTAATCGACGGAAAAGCCTTTGCGGCCAAAGTCCGCGGCCAAGTAGGCGAGCATGTTGCCCGCCTGAAAGAAGTGAACGGGATCACGCCGGGTCTGGCTGTGGTCTTGGTTGGCGAAGATCCGGCGAGCCAAGTCTACGTCCGTTCAAAGGGCAAAATGACCGTTGAGGTCGGGATGAATTCCTACGAGCACAAATTGGACGTCGATACGACAGAAGAAGCGTTGCTCAAAGTGATTGCTGATTTGAATGCTGATCCAGCGGTCCACGGTATTCTGGTTCAATTGCCTTTGCCTGATCACCTCGACAGTGATTTGGTGATTAATTCAATTGACCCAGCAAAAGATGTGGATGGTTTTCACATTTCAAATGTTGGCCTGCTTGGTACAGGTCAGAAATCAATGGTGCCTTGCACGCCATTGGGTTGCTTGATGATGTTGCGTGAACATCACGGTTCTTTGTCCGGTTTGAACGCCGTCGTTATCGGGCGGTCAAATATTGTCGGGAAACCAATGGCGCAATTGTTGTTAAATGATAGCTGCACGGTGACCATTGCACATAGCCGTACAAAAGATTTGGCCGGAACTGTAAAGCAGGCGGATATTGTTGTCGCAGCAGTCGGACGTCCTGAAATGGTGCCCGGCGATTGGATCAAGGAAGGTGCAACCGTTATTGACGTTGGCATTAACCGTATCGATGCAGGTCTCAAGGAAGATGGTACACCGAAGACGCGTTTGGTTGGCGATGCTGACTACGAAAGCTGCGCTGCGGTGGCGGGTGCAATTACCCCGGTTCCGGGCGGTGTTGGCCCAATGACGATCGCATGTTTGCTGGCCAATACCGTGACAGCATGCTGTCGCGCCAATGGTTTAGCAGAGCCTGAAGGTCTGACCGCATAAAGTTACGTAACGATAATTTGGCGACTAACATTATTTAGACTTGGAGATCACCATACGAGAACTTAACCTAGTGACTATTAATTGTGCTTTATGATTTTAGTTACGGGGTAGGTGTTGCGAAATTTCGGAAGGCAAGTTGCCAAAGTTTTGACGAACGGTCGCATTTTTTCGATGGTCGTTTTTGGGTGCATTTTCTTTTCATTCGCGGGACCCTTTGGCAGTTTCTCGGACTTAAGCGTCGGGGCCCGAATGCTATTTTGGGGCCCCGTTTTTGTGGGTGCCTATGTCACAAAAGCAATTACCCACAGTTTGACCGCGACTTTCTTTGAAGGACGGTCTTTGGCCGAAAGTCGGACAATTGATTTCCTCATTTTTAGCGGCGTCTTTTCCCCCATTCTTTTCACCTTTTTGAATTTGGGTCCCGTATCATGGGGCGCAGACAATATTTCGCTGGCTATTTTGTCATCTTGGGTTTTGCTGACCACGGGGACATGCACAGCGCTGTTTGCGCTGATTAATCCGGAACCTGTCTTTGTTGATCCACGTGATGAACCTGTTGAAGAAGCCCCGCTGCCACCACGTTTATTCAGTCGGTTAGGGATTTGTTCGAACGAATTTGCTATCACCCGCCTCACCGTGAACGATCACTATGTGCTTGTCGGCCTGTCCGACGGCAGCGAGCAGCGCCTATTGATGCGGTTATCAGACGCAATTGCCGAAATGGATGATGTCATGGGCTATATCACCCACCGGTCCCATTGGGTCAGTCAGGCGCACGTCAAAGGCATTATCTACGAAGGTCGCCGCGAACTGTTGGAATTGACTACGGGAGTGCGTGTCCCGATTAGCCGAACCTACCGCCCCGTCCTTGTTGCCGCCGGACTAATCCCAGAGGCACGGGAACAGCGCGAGACCCAGTTAACACAGTGATCGCCTGTTTGCTAAAGAGCTGACGTATCGCGGCATCTGACACCTTTAGCCCACCGGTGTATGCCCCAAAAGCGGGCAGGATCAGACGCTGGGTATCGTAGACGAAACAGGGCCTCAGCCGCCCCATTCCCGGGACACCGTGTTTTGGGTGATAGTGGCCGGATACTTCGGGCACCGCGTCGCTGGCGATATGGCGAAAAGCCACCGTGCCGATAGTCATTTCGCTTAGATGGCTACCGCCTAGATCCACGGGCCCCGGATCGTGGTTCCCTTCGATCCACACCCACGTGCGTCCCGCTTGTAGGCGCAGCAGCGTCGCTTGATTCACCTCATCCAGCGCATCGACACCGAGAAGATCATCAAAACTATCGCCCAGACAAACGACCTGCTGCGGATCGAGACGGTTGATCTCTGCTTCCAGCCGATTGAGCGTTTCAAAGTTTTCGTATGGCGGGATTAAGGTGCCAGTTCGGCGCGCGATTCTGTCCGATTTACCCAAATGCAGGTCAGAGACAACCAAGGTACGATGGTCAGGGATCCAAAGCGCACCGGTGGCTTCGGCATGGAACGTCAGATCAGCGAAGGTAAAAACATGGGCGGTCATAGCGATGGAAGTGCCGCGCTGGCGTGCGATTGGCAAGCGTTATTGGGGCAGTTGGCTTAACCCTGCGCTTTCCATTAGCAATGCGGCAGTGTCTTCCAACAGCTTATCCTGCGCGCTACCTGCGACCATCACTTTGCCCCGTTCTAACAACATGGGCGCAGACAATGGCGACACACGATCCAGAATGACATGGTCAATGCGGCCTGCAGTCCTTTCCATCATCTCGGCGATCCGGCCAAAGTCGACAAGCCCGCGCAACGCCTCCTCCCGTGTGATTTGCAGGATCAGGTGGTCAGGGTCGTATTTGTAAAGCGTGTCATACAGGATATCGCTGGAAAATGTTGCCTGCCTTCCGGTTTTGCGTTTTTGCGGCAGATTCCGTTCGATCAGCCCAGCAATCGTCGCGGCCCCACGAAACGTCTTCTTCATCACAGCATTGCCACCCAGCCATGTCTCAAAGCCGTCGGTGATGGCCGTCGTATCAAATAACGGGGCAGGATCAGTGACCGGATCCAGCCCCCAAAACAGCGTCGCATAATCGGTCGCCACAAACCCCATGGGGTGCAGGCCCAGCTGTTCCATCCGTTGTGTCAGAAGCAAACCGAGTGTCTGTTGCGCATTGCGCCCCGCAAAACCGTAGACACATGTATAGTGGCGGTCGTCGAAATACATGCTTTCAACAAGAATCCGATCCGCCTCGGGCAGTTTGGAAATGTCGCGTTGCAGATGCAGCCATTCAGCGGTGTGCATAGGCAGTTGTGGCCAGCTGTCCTGCTGGAACATGCGCAGAATGCGGGCCTGCAGTTGGGTCGATGTCGCGAATTTGGTGCCCATGAATGTCGCAATCTTGGGCGTTTTAGCCGCGTCCCGCGTGACCTGCACTGTCAGCTCTTTCAGGCTGTCATAGCGCACGATTTGCCCACCGATCAGGAACGTATCACCAGGGGTCAGGGTCGCGGCAAAGCTTTCTTCGATCTCGCCTAACGCCTTGAAATTACCCTTGAGTTTGACCTTTAGCGTTTCGGTGTCCTGAATGGTCCCGATGTTCATACGAATGCGCTGTGCCGCACGCGGATCGCGCAATTGCCACAACCCGTCAGGCCGCTGCATCAGTCGCTGCCATTTGTCGTAGGCCCGCAGCGCATAACCACCGGTCGCGCAGAAATCGAAACAGGCATCGAAATCAGGACGCGAAAGACCCGAAAACGCGCCGACGGTCTTCACTTCAGCGTACAGGTCATCAACATCGAACGGCCCTGCACAGGCGATGATCAGAATGTGCTGGCACAGAACATCGCGTGGACCGGGGCCCTTTGGATCACCGTCCAGATCGTGGGCATGCACGGCCTCTAACGCCGCGACGCATTCGACCACTTCGAACCTGTTTGCAGGCACAAGCAGCGCCTTGGACGGTGCATTATAGCGGTGGTTGGCGCGTCCGATCCGCTGCACCAGACGTTTCACATTCTTAGGCGCACCAACTTGGATCACCAGATCGACGTCGCCCCAGTCAATGCCCAGATCAAGCGATCCGGTGCAGACAATCGCCTTCAGATTACCGGCGACCATGGCCGCTTCGACCTTTTCGCGTTGGGATTTATCCAATGATCCGTGGTGGATACCAATCGGCAGCGCCTCTTCATTCGCAAGCCAAAGATTGTGGAAAAAGATTTCGGCCTGCGCGCGGGTGTTGTGAAAGATCAGCGTCGTGTTGTGTTTTTTGACCTGATCCAAGACGGCAGGGATCGCGTATTTGCCGCCACCACCGGTCCATGGCGGTTGTTCTTCGGTGACAAGCATCTGGATGTCAGGCGCAGGGCCGGGATCGGCATGCAAGATGGGGCAGGGATCAGGATGGCAGGCCAGTTCATGCGCAATCGCGGCAGGGTCCTCGACCGTCGCAGACAGACCAACGCGGCGCAGATCGGGCGACATGGCTTGCAAGCGGGATAGGGCAAGCATCAGCTGATCGCCGCGTTTGCTTTCCGCGAGCGCGTGAATTTCGTCCACGATAATGCGCTGGACACCCTTAAACATGCGCGGCGCATCTTCGTAGGATGTCAGCAGCGCAAGGCTTTCCGGCGTGGTGAGCAGGATATGTGGCGGGTCAGCGCGTTGCCTGCGTTTTTGCGTGTAAGACGTGTCGCCAGTGCGGTCCTCAATGCGGATCGGCAGGTCCATTTCATCAACCGGCGTGCGCAAATTACGTTTGATATCAGCGGCTAAGGCTTTCAACGGTGACACATACAACGTGTGCAACCCGTCGTGCCCGCCATCCGCTAGTTCCACCAAAGTGGGCAGGAAACCGGCCAGTGTTTTGCCGCCGCCAGTCGGGGCAATCAGCATTAACGCGGGCAGGTCCTTGCGGTCCAACATGTCTTGCTGATGCGGGTGGATCGACCAACCGCGTTGCGCGAACCAGTTGGTGAATTGGGGGGGCAGGGCGCTCATGCGCTTAAGGTATGGCAAACGCCAGCGGCTGCAATGGGCGACCGCTGGAATGCATTGTTTTCGCGATATGAAGACGCGTCGTTAGTGGATAATGTCTTCTTCTTTGACGAACATGTTTTCCCATGCACGATCCACCAGTTTTGGTGTCATCTGATAAGGAATACCTTCAAAGTCACAAATCGCGATCATCTGGTCGATGAGGAAGATCGGCTGATAGTTCGCATAGGCGTTGCCGATTTCCGGATAGCGGTTGTTCAGCAGGTGGATCAACGTGTCTTCGTCCAACGGCATCCGACGCTTACGGGCGACCATCGCAAAGATTTTCAAGAAATCCGCCTGATCCGGCCCGTCAATTTTGATCTTATAGAAAATCCGGCGCAAAGCCGCCTTATCGAAGATCTTGTTCGGGTGGAAGTTGGTCGAGAAAATCACGAGCGTGTCGAATGGCACTTCGAACTTTTCACCAGATTGTAGGGCCAGAATATCTTTGTTTTCTTCCAGCGGAACGATCCAGCGGTTAATCAATGCCTGCGGCGGTTCAGCCTGACGGCCAAGGTCGTCCACGATGAAAATGCCACCGCTGGATTTCAGCTGCAAAGGCGCCTGATAGGTCCGCGCGGTCGAATTATAGACAAGATCAAGCATCGATAGTGAAAGTTCACCACCTGTGATCACGGTTGGCCGTTCGCATTTGACGTAGCGGGTATCAAAACGGCCCGACGTCCGGCGCAGCGAATTAGGGTCATCGACATCGTCTTCGGCGGCGTTGTGCACAATCGGGTCATAGACGGTAATCACCTGACCTGAATATTCGATGGCGCGCGGCACGTAGATCTTGTCGCCAAGCGCATCCCGAATACCGTTTGAAATCGATGACTTACCGTTGCCCGGTGGTCCGTACATCAGCACGGAACGTCCCGCACCAACCGCTGGCCCAAGTTGGTCCAGCAGGGCGTCAGGCAGGATCAGATGGCCCATCGCGGACGTCAGACGGTCACGCGATACCTGAATGTTTCGAATGGATTGGCGTTGCACCTGATCGCGATACACCTCCAGCGGAACAGGCATCGCGCCGAAATATTCAGACTGCGACAGCGCATCCAATGCGCGGGATTTACCGGCGTCCGTCAGCTGATACCCCATTTCGTTGCCAGCGGTGGCAGACATGGTGCCTGTCGCTTCCAGCAGCAGTTGGGACCGCGCCATATCGACCAGTTCTTGCACAACGGGGATCGGCAAACAGATCACAGGGCTGAGTTCGCTAACCTGATTGAGGTTCATTCGGAACATGGTCTTGATCAGGATGTCGCGCATCATCGACATGGGCAATTGCATCCCTGCCAGCCCTTTGGGGGCGGGGGGTGCCATAACGGATTGGGTATGTACGTTCATAATGGGCCTGCTGTCTGACTGCACGAAACACCCCGTTTGGGCGGGGTGAATTAGGGTTCAAACAACACGGGTATTATGGCGAAATGATGAACAAATGACTGGTTTTCGGTGGCATTTGTGATTGCTTAGCGCAAGACCAGCACCATCAGCAGATAAATGACTAGCGTCATGCCCAGCGGAAAACCCATCGGAAACCGCTTGCCAGTTGTCCAGCTTTCCCAATGGGGCACCGCTTTGCGGATCGGGGACATGCGTGCCAAACGATGCGCAAAGAACCCTGCCAGCAAGCAGGCCGAAAACAGTGGGATCATCAGTTGGATGTCGGCCGTGGCGATAAACGGACCTGCGGCGGCGATGAATTTCGCGTCACCAGCACCCATCGCGCCCGCTGCGTTCAAGATGATCCCGACCAGCAAAAGAACAGGTAAATGGGTCCAATGCCAAAGATATTGATCAATTGGCAATGCAATCAGCCCAAGCACGGCATAGCTGGCGACCAGTGCACCGACCGCTACATTCGGGATCTTCATCCGCGCCAGATCGCTGAAAATCACAAAGCCTGAAATAGGAACAGCGGCGAGGAGAAACCACGCCGCTGCCCAAGATGATAAACCGTCCACGTCGCGAAAACCTTAGTTGGCGACGTTATCTTCGAGGGCGCGCAGGGCACGCGTGGCTTCCTCGAAGTGCTGTGGATGGGTGTCGATCGCTTCACGCAACAGGCCTTTGCCGATGGTGATGTCGTTCTGTTTGATCGCCGTCAGCGCCATTGTGTGCAGCAATTGCGCACGTTCGGTCTGGGTCATCGGGATCACAGGTAGATCGTAGTTGCGCTGTGCGCCGCGGGCCAGAACGATGTTGTTTTTGGCGGTAAACAATTGTGGATCATGGCGCAGGGCATCTGTGAACAGACGTTCCGCATCACGGTAAGATCCACGTGTCAGGTTGGAATAACCCCAGTTGTTATAAACACTTGCAGGGGTCGTCGTCAGGCCAACGGCCGTCTGGTAAAAGCTGTCCGCTTTTTCCCACTGTTCGTTGCTGTCAGCGATGATCGCTTCAAGACGGTAGCGCTTGAACGTCTCGTGGGTCGGTGGAATAGAATTCAGCGTCGCGGCTGCCTTGTCCCACTGGTTCGTGCGGATATAGGCGTCAGCCAGTTCAACGCGGTCTTCGTTGCCTGCGTCAGCGTGGCTTGTCACAGCTTCCCATGCGGAAACGGCTTCAGAACTGCGCTTTGCACGGATGTAAGATTTGGCAAGGCCGCGCATCAGATCAATCCGGCCCGGATCGTTTTCGTTGGCGCGGGAAAAGTAGCTGACCGCCTCGTCGGGGTCGCTGACTGTCAGGAAGACATCGTTCAAATTGGTTTCGTCAACGACGTTCAGGTCCTGCAAAGCGCGTTGAACTTCGGCATCGCCGGATTTTTCACACGCAGACAGCGCCACGATTGCGGCAATACACATCGGAAAAAGAATAGGGTGGCGCATGTTTTTGCGTCCTTTTTACTGCTCTTACCTCAAAGTGGTGCTGTGAGAGCGAAATCGCCTGTACCCCGTCGCACCAATTCAAATTGTTGGTTTTCTTGTGATTGAGCATAGAAAGGGTCGTTTAACTTTGCGAGCGCCGCGCGCAGGTTGTCCCGAATTTGGTCCGAATTTCCGTTATCCGTGGCAAAAGCGCGACGGAATGCCTCGCTTGCTTCGCCTGTTTTGCCCTGTTCCATCAGAATAACGCCCAGATTGTTCCATGCTGGCGCGAATTCTGGTGCTTCGATGGTGGCACGGCGTAGCCACCGTTCGGCTTGGCCAAGTCGGCCCAATCGCAGGTTCGCAGACCCAAGGGCGGACAATGTATCGGGGTTCAACCCTTGTTGGGCTGCTGCGCGGGTGTAGGCGTTCAGCGCCAGTTCAAACTGTCCGGCTGCCATCAAACGGTGCCCGACGATCAGCCCGTCGATATCGGATTCACCCGCAACACCCGGTGCAAACGGGTCGCCGTCTGAACGTTCAAAGCCGCCTGACGTGCAGGCGGCTGTAAAACTTAAGCCCGAAATGAGGAGGGCCTTTATGATGTGCATGCGTGCCTGCCTTAGTTAGCCGCCCAAGTTCTGGGAGATGCCGTAGATCGATGGTCCGATCAAAATGACCAGAAGCGGCGGCACCGTCAACATCATCGTGGCCAATGTCATCTTTGTTGGCAGTTTGTTTGCGGCTTCTTCCGCACGCATCACACGTTTGTCCCGCATTTCAGATGCATAGACCCGCAGAGCGTCCGCAATTGACGTACCAAACTGTTGGGACTGCACAAGCACGGTCACAAAGCTGGTGATATCCTGCACACCACACCGTTCGGCCATGTCTTTTAGCACGGCGCCTTTTTCCTTACCGGCTTTCATTTCGTGGCTCACCACTTCGAATTCGCCAGCAAGATCAGGGAAGCCTGACTTCAGTTCGTTGGCGACGCGAATGATGGATTGATCCAAAGATTGGCCTGCTTCGACGCAAACCAGCATCATATCAAGGCTATCTGGAAAGCCGTTGGTGATCGCTTCGTGGCGCATGGCCTGACGACGTGTGACCCAGTATTTTGGCAGCATGTAGAACGCACCACCCGGGATCAGAACCCAGATCAACAGATCTTGGGTCGTTGTTTCGTCACCGGAATTGGCCATTGCGTAGACCACGCCGATGATCAGACCGATCACGCCCAGTGCGAACTGGGAAAAATGGTACATCCGCACGGCGTTTTTGCTTTGGTAACCCGCCTGCATCAGCTTGAGCTTCACAGCGCTGAATTCTTCTTCGTCCTGTGGTTCGAGGAAGTTCGCGTACTTTTCCAGTTTATCACGACCTGACGCTGCACGCAGCTTTTCAGGCTTGCCCGGCATCTTTTGCACGGTGCGCGTGTTGGCCTTTAGTCGGTCCAGCGGGTCGGCCTGCTTTTTCATCAGAATAGGCAGGGTGATCAGGATCATCATGAACCCAAGGGCACCGACCAGCATGACCGGACCAAATGGACCGAGCATGTCTTCAACCATAAGTTTGGCGTTATTAAAGAATTCCATGGGGTAACCTCAGACCTTAATATTCACGAGCGCCCGCATCACGATCATGTTCGTGACCAAGAACGCAGCAACAATCAGACAAGCAGGGATAAACACGTCGGTCTCCATCACTTCGTCAAAGTAATCCGGCTTGATCAGGTTGATCGCAATCAGTGCCATAATCGGGAAAGCGGATAGCAGTTTGCCGGACCATTGGGCCTCGGCCGTAATCGCTTTCACGCGGCGAAACAGGCGGAACCGTGCGCGGATCACCTGCGCCAACCCGTGCAGAATTTCAGCCAGGTTACCACCGGATTGCTGTTGGATCGTCACAGCAACCGCAAGGAAGCGCATATCCTGCATGTCCAGACGTTCTGCCATGGCTTTCAGCGTTTCACCCATGTCGCGACCATATGCCGCTTCATCGGAAATCATGCCCATTTCGGTGCCAAGCGGGTCAGCGATTTCTTTCGCAACGATCTGGATCGCGCTGGAAAACGGGTGACCAACACGCAAAGACCGGACCATCAGTTCAACTGCTTCCGGCAGTTGTTCTTCGATCATCGACATCCGCTTGTTCGCTTTTTTAGAAATCCACATGTAGACCCCGCCGATCCCCATGCCGACGGCCACGAAGATTCGCGTCAATGTTTCGATTTCGGTGGCGAACGTCAGGCCAACAAATGCGGCGACAGATGCGCCTGCCATCACCATTATCAACTGAACCGGTGAAAACGCGATGTTTGCTTTTTGGGCTTTGGACGCCAAAATCGAATAAAGCGGGATGCTTTGCGATCTCATGTGCTGCGTCATTTCCTTACGCAGCTGTTCCAGCACCTGTTCGCGCTGGCCGCCTTTTTCAAGCAGGGCCAGACGGCGGTTCACCTTGTTATCCAGTTGAACGGATTTCCCGAAGATCAGCAGATACGCACCCTGCACCAAGAAAAGTACAGCGGCGAAAATGACGATATAGATAATGGGTTGTGCTGAAATCATTGGATTTACTCCGCAACCATGGGTTCAAAGATAGCTGGCGGCAGATCGTAGCCCCACAGCTTAAAGCGGTCGGAATACGCGGAACGCACACCGGTCGCGGTAAAGTGGCCGATAATCTTGTTATCGGGCGTCAGACCCACACGCTGGAAACGAAATACTTCCTGCATGGAAATCACGTCCCCCTCCATGCCTGTGATCTCTGTGATGGATGTCATCCGGCGCGAACCATCTTGCAGACGTGACGCCTGCACGATCAGGTTCACCGCAGATGAAATCTGAGACCGCACCGCTTTCAGCGGCATTTCGATACCCGCCATCGCGATCATGTTTTCCAGACGGGAAATACCATCGCGCGCGTTGTTGGCGTGAATTGTGGTCATTGATCCGTCGTGGCCTGTGTTCATCGCCTGTAACATGTCGATAACTTCTTCGCCACGCGTCTCACCCACGATGATCCGGTCCGGACGCATACGAAGGGCGTTTTTCAGACAGTCGCGCGGGGAAACTTCGCCTTTGCCTTCAACGTTTGGCGGACGGGATTCCATCCGACCTACGTGTGTCTGTTGCAGCTGAAGTTCCGCAGTATCCTCGATCGTCAGGATACGTTCGTTGTTATCAATAAAGGACGAAAGCGCGTTCAGCGTCGTCGTTTTACCGGAACCCGTACCACCAGACACGATCACATTCAGACGAGTGGCAACAGCAGCCTGCAAATATGCGGCCATTTCTTCGGTAAAAGCGCCGAACTTGACCAGATCGTCAATGCCCAGCTTATCTTTCTTAAACTTACGAATGGAAACGAGCGACCCGTCAACGGCCACTGGCGGAACCATGGCGTTGAAACGCGACCCGTCCTGCAAACGCGCATCGACGTAAGGGTTACTTTCATCAACACGACGGCCAACGGCAGAAACGATTTTGTCGATGATCCGCAGCAGGTGCTTTTCATCTTTGAAGGTCACGTCGGACAATTCGAGCTTACCAGCGCGTTCCACAAACACCTGTTGCGGACCGTTCACCAGAATATCGTTCACGGTGTCGTCTTGCAGAAGCGTTTCAAGCGGGCCAAGACCCGTCACCTCAAAGAACAAATCCTGCGACAGGGTTGTGCGCTCTTCACGGTTCAGAACGATGCCCATTTCCTCAAGGGATTCAGTCGCAATCGCGTTAATCTCTGCACGCAAATCGGCCTCTGACGCGGTTTCAAGCGCGGCGAGGTTCAGGTTATCAAGCAGGGCTTTGTGCAGTTCCAGCTTGATTTCACCAAGCCGTACTTTGCGGCGCTTTTCTTTGTCCGCTGCAACGACGTCGCCCGCAGGCTTAATCGGCATGGCGCGCATCAAAGACTTCTTAGGTGCCTCTTCTACAACGGCATCAGGAACTGCGGATAGCGCCGTTTTGGCTGCTGCCTTTGCGGTATCGCCGCCTGCACCTGGTTTTTTATACTTCGAAAACATGGTCTTGTTCCTTCCCCTCAGCCTTCAACGGCTTCGGCGGCACCAACTTCGTGGACCGATTTCGCGAGTTTCGCGATTTCTTTGCGCAATGCATTCTTCGGAAGACCAGCCCCCAACGGCAGACCGTGGTCCGCGTTTTGTGCAACAGGTTTGCCACCATCGGGCATCAAAACTTCGATGCTGATGCCAAGGCTGTCGGCTAAACGTTTGACCCGTGATTTACCGTTCAGATCGGTAAATCCAGGTGCGCGGTTCAGCACAAAACGGATCTTTTCGAACGGCAGATCTTCGGCCTGCAGGGCCCGCTTCAAACGCAGGGTGTTCTGCGCAGACCGCATGTCCAGTTCGATCATACCGAAATAAACGTGGGCCGCATCCAGAACTGTCTGGGACCATTCGACCATCGTCGATGGCATGTCGATCACTACGTAATCAAAGTGGCTTGCCGCCAAATCCATGATGCGTTGAATGTCGTCGGGGCCAACAAGATCAAGCGGGATCATGTCGAACGGGGCGGTCAAAACGTGCAGCGTGTCTTCGTAGGTTGTCATCGCCTGCATGAAGGATTCGCTGTCCATGGATTCTGTGTCGGTCAGCAATTCCACGACGGTTTCGCGACGCGGCAAGTCAAGATAGGTTGCCGTCGTGCCAAATTGGAAATCGAAATCCAGCAAACAGACCTTTGGCGCATCCACTTTTTCAAGCGTCGCCAGTTCCCACGCAAGGTTCACAGCCATCGTCGTCGCACCGATGCCACCGGACAATCCGTGCACGGGCATGATCACACCATTCTTGCCACCGCCAATTTTCTTCTTGCGTGGCGCTTCGCCTTCAACTGGATCAACATCCATAACTTCTTTTGGTGTCAGGACGCGTTCAATCGCGCGGGCCAATTCGCTTTCAGGAAGCGGGTAGGGGACAAATTCGTCGCCGCCTTCGCGCAGCAGATTGTGCAATGCGGCAGGGCTCACATCTTCGGTGATGAGGATCACCTTGATGCCTTGGGCCTTTGCGCCAGCAATAATCTGACTGATCAAAGCGAGCCGGTCCTCGTCTTCGTGGTCCATCGCGATCGTCAAAAATTTCAGGGAGGCGGCATCTGGCTGCGCCAGAAAAGGAATAGCGTCGTCAAAGGACAGATCGCCCCATTGTTCACCCAGTGCGGCTTCCATGTCTTCGATCAGCAGATCGAAAATCTGGACGTCACGGCTGACTGTACACGCAACAATCGGCTGTGGTTCATGCTGCAAAACTGCGCTGCTCATCACTCAAATCCTCATCATTACGGGATGTTTCCGATGACTTTGGAGGATTCGTACCGGCCCCCTTGATCTTTCGGCCCGCACAAATCGCATGCGGAGAAATCCCTATGATGTGGTTTTGGCCCCGAAACGTGTCGACATTTGGGCCAAAAGATCGCCTTTGTGCGATAATTGGCAACGATCATGGATATTTTTAAACGTTGTTGACGCGACCCATACGGGCCGCGTCAACAAAAAATCATCAAATAGAGAGGCTATTTGGTATGTCGCGATCGCAGCTTAGCCGCCGTCGGCGCCTTCACTGATGGATTGCGCTGCGGTCACGCCTGTTGGTGGGACAGCACTGGTGACGTATTCGCGGAAGATAACTTGCGCGTATTTGCCGTTCAGCTCTGTGCCATCGCCGTCAACAAAACCGGATACTTCCGTGATGGTCCGGCGGTTACGACGTTCCATGCTTTGTGTCGCGACAACTGGCTGTTCTTCACCGAAGGATACAACAGCTTCCAAACGGGACCGGCTGATGCCTTGTGACGCAAGGAAAGAAACAACCGCTTGTGCGCGGCGCAAACCAAGACGACGGTTATAGCTGTTAGACCCAACCAGATCGGTGTGGCCGAAGACCTTGAACCGGACTTCTGGGAACTGTTTGATCCAGTTTGCTTGCGTGGTCAGGGTCGCACGTGCGGCACCGTCCAATTGGGCAGAATTGAACGCAAAGTTCACAGTAGATTCAACTTCGGACGCAAAGCGGCGTTGCAGGTTGATGGTCAAACCGTTCTGGCCTGTTTGGACCAGGTGGTTGTTCATCGTGGCATTACCGAAGTTGCCGTTATCCAGTTCGGATCCAAGCGGGCGATCAAACGCCCCGCCTGATGTTTGGTCACATGCACCCAGCAAAGCAAGAGCTGCAACGGCTGACAGATAGATTTTCATTGGATCATTCCCTCTCAATCGTCCAGCACGTAGCCGTAAGACCCGCTAAAGTCTTGGCGTGCAACTTCACCAGCGCCACCGGCTGTTGGTGCTTCACCTGCGGCAACGCGGCCAAACAGGAACAATTCACGCTCGGTTGGTGGGCGAACACGGTCAGTTGGCAAGGCAAGAGCTTCGCCGCGTGTTGGTGTCACAAGATGTGGCGTTACAATAATAACCAGCTCTGTCTGGCGGCGCGCATATTCAGCGGACCGGAACAGGGACCCAAGCACAGGCACATCGCCCAGCCATGGCACCTGACCATTCAGATCGGTAAAGTCATCAGACAACAGACCCGCGATGGCAAAGCTTTCGCCGTCACGCATTTCAACAGTTGTTGATGTCTCGCGGCGCGTGAATGCGTCGATCGAGAACCCGCCAGCTGAAACGCCGTTTGATGGATCGATTGCAGATACCGCAGCAACCAATTCAAGGTTGATGATGTCTTGGTCGATAACCCGTGGAATAAAGTTCAGTTCAACACCAAACGGCTTATATTCAACGGCGATGCCACCTTCACTCTGCGTTGTTGGAACCGGATACTCACCACCGGCAAGGAACTTTGCCTCTTGGCCGCTCAGTGCGGTCAGGTTTGGTTCTGCCAATGTGCGCACAACACCACGGCTTTCCAAGGCTTCCAGCAGAATGCCAACTTCAAGGCCGCCTGCGTTAAACCCGAACAGGAATGCCCCATTGTTTTCGTTCACAGCAGGGATTGCCGCGCCGAACGTGCTGGCCACTGCGCCAGAATTGTTCAGGCTACCTGTACCAGCTGACACGCCCAGATCACCGCCAAGGCCTGTGCCTTGAACCGCGAGGGACGAAGAAAGCGATTTGGATACAGACCGCTGCATTTCTGCAAAGCGGACTTTCAACATCACCTGTTGTGTACCACCGACGACCATCAGGTTCGAAACCCGCTCTGGTGCGTAACGGTTCGCCAGTTCAAGGGCGCGATCCAAACGGGCAATCGAAGATACGGTGCCGGAAAGAACAATGCCGTCGTTGGCTGTGCGGACTTCAATATGTTCGCCGGGCAGGATCTGCTCCAGACGTTCTTTGAATTCTGCGATGTCGGGGGTCACGTGGACCTCGACGTTTGTGATCAGGCGCCCATCGGCCCCCAATAGTGTCAATGTCGTGCGGCCCGGTTCCTTGCCCAGCACATAGATCGTGCGGTCCGACAGGGACGAGATGTCCGCGATGCCGGGGTTGGCGATGGAAAGTTCGGTGAATGCAGAATCGCTCTCTACAACCACAGCGCGGTTCATTGGCACTTGTAGTGCACTTGATGTTGCTCCTCGCAACACGCGTAGTGTTTCCGCTGCACTTGAGGTTGGTACTGTCGCGAACGACAATGCCAATCCCGCAAGCGCGGCCTTGATAAGGTTCGTATATGTCATGGTGACCTGCCTCTCCGATCACGCCTCGTTAAATGGGTCTTAGCGCCCGATGTGGTGTGACGATGCATTGGATGAGCATTTATTGCAATAATCAATGCGTTGGAGGCTGGTCCTTATGTGGATAACTGGCAACAGATGGGGTTAAACCCTTTAGTCTGTTACACCAAAACGAAGCATCGTGGCCGCTGCGCCACAGAGATTTATGTGAAAACGGCGCCGCTGATGTCAGCGACGCCGTCAATTTTAGTCCTTGTCAGCGCTTAGTTCGTGCAAGGAATTTCGACTTCGACAACCTGTGCGCCGCTGCGTTGCTTGATAAAGCACTGCTTAGGGGCTTCAACCACGACAGGTGCTTCTTCGACAACTTCGGGTGCTTCTTCGACACCAAGTAGCGTTCTTTGGTCAATCGCAATGGAACTGATCGTCGCCGTATCACCGGCACCAACCAGCGCCAAAGACAGCTTACCCGTCGCGCTCGCTTGGGTCAGGGCCGCCACGTTGGCAGGGCTGACCTGTACAGTCACAGTCCGGGCAATTGCAGCGTCGCTGCGGTTTGAATCGGATGTCTGGTCAATCGCGATCAGTTCAACAGATGACAGGATCAACTGCGTGATGTTTTCGTTTTCACCGCCAGCCGTGCGCAGGCTGCCGGACCAATAAACGTCAACACGGTCGCCTGGACGCAGGAAGCCGGACACACCGGACTGCACATCAACGCTGATCGTAAAGGCGCGCATGCCGGGGCTCAGCAGGGACGTAATACCTGCGATATCGCCCGGTTCGGTGACCTTCACAGCCAGAACGGGTTCGTTAATTTCCATCGGACGGGTCACAACACGCAGTTCTTCGTCGCCTTCGGGGAACAATTCTTCTTCGGTCGTAAAGACGCCTTCAGGCAAGAACGGTTCTGCATATTGAATGACGGCGACGTCATCAGCGGTCAACGTCTCACCATATTTCATTTGGCGTGTAACGGCGTAAACGCCAACGGTCGGAACAACTTCAGCGGCACGCTGCAACAGCAGATCGCGTTCGCTTTGCGTTTCGCTGACGTAGCCGTTCACCATATAAACAGCAAAACCGGCGAGACCCATCCCGACGATCATGACTAAACCAAATACTGCACGCATTTCATTTACCTCAAGGTTTTATTGTGTATCACAAAGTGGACTCTTGCCCGAAGTCCCGCTTTGCGCGTTTTGTCACCTGCGCAGCCGACAGTAAAGTTAGCCAGCGCTTGCCCACATAGCGGCGATAGTCGTCAGTGCGCCGGTTTGAATTGTCGACAATACCAGCAAGCATAGCGCAACAGCCGCTGCGGTCAAAACAACCCAGTCGACAGTAATTGCGCCGTCTTCGTTGCTCCAGAAGGATTTGATCGATTTTAACATTTTGATGCTCCGCGCACTTAAATTTCCGCTTCTTTCTTGAACCCTTTATGTGGCGCAAACGTGGCCAACCTATGAATTTTCAGGGATTTGGTGTTTCGCAATCATTCGCATTTTCGACATTTTTGGGAAAAACGGAGCCCCTGAAAACGAAGAAAGGCCACACTACGATTGCAGTGTGGCCTCAATTCTTGTGGCGAAGTCAGGTAGACCCTGACTACGTCAACTCCAGATTAAGGAGTTGTACCGGAAGAAGTCATTTCAGAAACGATTGTAGTCGCTTTTGTAGACGCGCCAGTTGAAACTGCGTTGCCGACAACCAGGCCGAGAGCAACGATAGCAGCTGTCAAAACAACCCAGTCTACTGTTACTGCGCCGTCTTCGTCGTTGCGGAAGTTTTTGATAAAGTTAAGCATTAAATTCCCTCCTCAGGGTGTCGCTAGTTTTTCAGTTATCGTCTGCGGATCTTATCTTGCCGGCCTCTTGTTGGCTCGATCCCCGCTTTGGATGAGTAAGTTTTGACGTTGGAATGCGGCGAGAGTTTGTCTTGGTTGGTGCAATTTTGCGCAGCCCCCAAAAAAATTGAGATTTATACGTAAGTATATGTTTTGATACGAATTATAGGGCAATTTTTATGTATTGCGCTTGCGCGTTCGTTGCGCATTTGCGTCCAATCCAAATCGAATTAGGCAATTGTTTGCGTTTTGCTGGCAATACAAAACAAATGTTGCTTGATTGGAAGGAATAAAAAACGTCGGCAGGACATTCATAATGTATATTCGAACCGCTTTCGCAGCGGCGCTTGCACTTGTTTGTGCGACAGGGCCCGTGGTGGCTGAGATAAAGCGCCTACAACCGGACTTTACGTTTCGCCGTGTCACGGTGCCAACCGCAGGTGCATCGAACCGGATTCGGGTTCAGGTGACACCACGTGCACCGACGACGCCTGCCGCAGCAGGTACAGCCGTATCCGCCCAACCGCAGGCCCAGCCCCGCAGTTCTGGGATGGAATGGTTCTGGTCGACAATATCTCCTGCCCGTTCTGACAGCGGACCGGGGCGTTTGCAGCCTGCGCTGCAATTGATCAACAACCCTCCGGGCGGCAATTCCGTGCCCGCCCCGCGTTTGCAGACATTACAAAACATCGCGCAGGCCCACGGCTTAACCATTTTGCGCGAAACCGTGGGAACGGATGTGTCCCCTGCATTGGTCCTTGCGCTCATTTCGATCGAAAGCGCGGGCAAGGTGCAGGCAGAAAGCCACGCTGGGGCCGTTGGTCTTATGCAGCTGATGCCAGCAACGGCTGAAAGATTCGGTGTCACAGACCGCGTGAACCCAGCCGAAAATATCAAAGCAGGTGTCGCGTATCTTGCGTGGCTCATGGAGCACTTTGATAAAGACCCGATTTTGGTGCTTGCCGGATATAACGCTGGCGAAGGCGCTGTGCGCGACAACAACGGCGTGCCGCCGTATCCCGAAACACGGGCTTACGTGCCGAAGGTACTGGCCGCATTTAATGTTGCAAAAGGACTGTGTCAGACGCCGCCGCAGCTTGTGACGGATGGATGCGTCTTTGCGGTCGCGAACAGATAGATAGGCAGGATTTTACCTGTTGGACACCGCGCCGAAAGCAAAAAGGCCGGATCGCATAACGCGACCCGGCCTTTTCTTTGTCACTATATAACAGATCTCAAACGATAGCGGCTTCCGTCGCGGCGCGCAGTTCGTCCTCTGATACGCCTTCAGCGCATTCAACGATCCGCAATCCGCCTTCGACAACATCTAGTACACCAAGGTTCGTGATGATCCGATCAACAACGCCTTGGCCAGTCAACGGCAAGGTGCAGGCTTTCAGCAGCTTGCTGTCACCATGTTTGTTCGTGTGATCCATCACAACAACAACACGACCGACGCCAGCGACAAGATCCATCGCGCCGCCCATGCCTTTGACCAGCTTGCCGGGAATCATCCAGTTCGCGAGGTCACCATTCTCGGCAACTTCCATCGCACCCAAGATCGCCATCGCAATCTTGCCACCGCGGATCATGCCAAAGGATTGCGAGGAATCGAAATACGCTGTTTGCGGCAGTTCTGTAATCGTCTGCTTACCCGCGTTAATCAGGTCGGCGTCGATATCAGCTTCCAACGGAAACGGGCCCATGCCCAGCATGCCGTTTTCAGACTGCAACGTCACTTCGACCCCCTCGGGGATGTAATTGGACACCAACGTCGGAATGCCGATGCCAAGGTTCACATATGTGCCGTCTTCAAGTTCTTGAGCCGCGCGCGCGGCCATTTGGTTACGATCCCACATGGGTCAAGCCTCCCGCACTGTACGTTGTTCGATCCGTTTTTCGTGATCGCCCTGAATAATCCGGTGCACATAGATGCCCGGCAAATGGATGTGATCGGGGTCAAGCGAACCTGTTGGCACGATTTCCTCAACCTCAACGACACAGACCTTCCCGCACATCGCAGCAGGCGGGTTAAAGTTGCGGGCAGTCTTACGGAAGATCAGGTTCCCCGTTTCGTCCGCTTTCCATGCTTTGACGATCGCGAGATCAGCAAAGATGCCTTCTTCCATGATGTATGTCTCACCATTGAAGTCTTTGTGCTCTTTGCCCTCGGCAATCACGGTGCCCACACCAGTCTTGGTGTAAAATCCGGGAATTCCACAGCCACCAGCACGCATCCGTTCGGCCAATGTGCCTTGCGGATTGAATTCCAGTTCCAGCTCGCCAGACAAATATTGACGCATGAATTCGGCGTTTTCACCGACGTATGACGAGATCATCTTCTTGACCTGACGGGTCTGCAGCAGAATGCCGATGCCAAAATCATCAACGCCCGCGTTGTTCGAAGCAAACGTCAAATCCTTGGTGCCTGCGTCTTTGATCGCGTCAAGCAACAGTTCTGGAATACCGCAAAGGCCAAAGCCGCCCGCCGCAATAAACATCCCGTCGTGCAATAACCCATCAAGGGCTGCCGCCGCGTTGGGGTAAATCTTCTTCATGCCAAGCCTCTCCCGTTGTTCACAGCGTTGATGCCGTTACGTGAACATGGAGTCAATGAAATGCGGCGGTGCAGCGTAAATTATTGCAACCGGTTGCAATCCGGCTAGATCACACGGACCTGCGTTCCGACTGGCGTAATTGCAAAAAGATCAGCAATTTGTTCATTATATAGTCCGATACATCCGTCAGAAGACGGGCGTCCGATCTTGCGCGTGTCGTGTGTCCCGTGAATCAAATAGGCGGGCCAAGACAGATACATCGCATGTGTCCCCAGCGGGTTTTCTGGACCTGGCGGCATATATGTCCAGCCGAACCGTTCCTTTTGTGACGCTGTCGGGGTCCAATCCGGACCAACCCGTTTGCGAACGATTTCGGTGTACCCGCGTTTGGTCAATTCATCTGTGGCGGGAACAGACGTTGGATAGACACGATATACATCGCCCTTCCAGAAATGCAGTGCGCGGCTTTGGGTGTCCGCAACGATGGCCGCAACACCCAGCGTATCAAAATGGTCCTGCCAATTTTGCGCGACGAATTTTGCGGTATTGCGCGACGTTGGGGGCGCGGATTGTGACAACGCGGGCGTCGCCAGCGTAGCGGCAACGCCGGCAATCAACGTGCGACGGTTCAAAAATGTCGAGGTCATGCTGTATCCTGCTTTGTTTTCCAAAGCGATACGAACAACGCGGGAAAGGATCAACGCACGGTCAGTCACATCCCCGAGAGGCGCGGGGCCAGCGCACTGGCCCCTTATGTTCAGTCAGCTGCTTTTTTCTTCGCAGCGGGCTTCTTCGCCGCCGGTTTCTTTGCTGCAGGCTTTTTCTTCGCGGCTGGTTTCTTCGCAGCGGCCTTCTTCTTTGGCGCTGCTTTCTTTTTGATGGTTTTGCCAGACTTCGCAGCCCGTTCATCAAGCAAATCAACCGCATGCGCCAACGTCAGATCAGCCGGATCAATCGTGTCGGGGATCGTCGCGTTGATCTTTTCCCATTTCACGTAAGGACCGTATTTGCCGTCATAAATATTAACCGGACCGCCTGCCTCTGGGTGATCGCCAAGCTCGCGGATCGGTGTCGCGGCTTTCCCGCGGTTGCCACGTGACGCTTTCTTTTCGGCCAACAATTGCACGGCGTGGTTCATGCCGACAGTCCAGACGTCATCAATCGTGGGCAGATTTGCGTTGGTCCCGCCTCTAAACGACGTGTTTTCAGCATGTTTCAGATACGGTCCGTACCGGCCTAAATTCGCCCAAACATTTACGCCATCTTCAGGGTGTTCGCCGATCAAACGGGGCAGTTCCAGCAATTTCACCGCGTCGGCCAGGTCGATCTCTTCGGGGTTCCATCCCTCGGGCACACCTGTCCGCGGCGGTTTCTTGTTCTCTTCAGTCACGGGACCACGCTGTACATACGGGCCAAACCGGCCTTTGAACACACGGATCTCATCACCTGCATCTTCGCCCAACAGTTTTCCGTCAGGCGGAATTGCGGATGCTTCTGCTTCCGGATTCGGTGGGCCAAATGGGCGGGTGTATCGGCATTCCGGATAATTAGAACACCCGATGAAAGCGCCGCCCGACCGCGCAGTGCGCATCGACAGCCGACCAACGCCGCAATTCTTACACGCACGCGGATCGGACCCGTCTTCTTCAGGCGGGAACAAATGCGGTTCCAGAACTTCGTTAATTTTTTCAAGAACTTCGGTTATCCGCAGCTCTGAGGTTTCGCCAATCGCGGCAGAGAAATCGCGCCAGAAGTTCGCAAGAACCTTCTTGTAGTCGCCGTTGCCTGCGCTGACTTCGTCCAACTGGTTTTCCAGATCGGCGGTGAAATCATAGCCGATATATTTGCGGAAATAGTTCGATAGGAACGCCGTCACCAATCGTCCTTTATCCTGCGGAATCAGGCGGATTTTGTCTTTTTCAACATACCCGCGATCCTGAATCGTGGTCACAATGGACGCGTAGGTCGACGGGCGGCCGATGCCCAGTTCTTCCATCCGCTTCACCAGCGTCGCCTCGGTATAGCGGGGCGGCGGTTGGGTGAAATGTTGCTCGGGCGTGACCGTCTCTTTGACAGCTTTTTCGCCTTCGTGAATTTGCGGCAGGCGCTTGTCATCATCATCGACAACCGCGTCGTCGCGACCTTCTTCGTAAACGGCGATAAACCCGTCAAACACCATGACTTGGCCGTTGGCACGCAGCACAACCTGACCGTCGTCGCTACCAATATCGACGGCCGTGCGTTCGAATTTCGCGGCTTCCATCTGGGACGCAATCGTCCGTTTATAGATCAGATCGTAAAGCTTTCGTTGATCCGAATCGACGATTTTCGCAGCAGCCGTGTCGACCATCAAATCAGTCGGGCGCACACATTCGTGCGCTTCTTGGGCGTTCTTCGCTTTGTTTTTATAGACGCGCGGCTTTTCGGGTAGATATTTATCGCCGAATTTTGCCTTGATCGCGTCGCGTGCGCCAGCGACCGCTTCAGGCGCCATGTCGATGCCATCGGTCCGCATGTATGTGATCAAACCGGCCTCGTACAAACGTTGCGCAACAGACATCGTTTGCTTGGCGCCCATGCCAAATTTGCGCGACGCTTCTTGCTGCAAGGTCGACGTCATAAACGGGGGCGACGGGTTACGCGAACCGGGTTTCGCCTCGACAGATTTGACGACCAAATCGCGCGAATTGATCGCCTGAACGGCCATTTCCGCCTGCGTTTCATTTTCAATCGAAAATTTATCGAGCTTGTCGCCCGCAAGCGTCGTCAGTCGTGCTTCGAATGTCTGACCGCGTGGCGTTTGCAACACCGCTTTGACGGACCAGTATTCTTGCGCGCGGAAAACTTCGATTTCCATTTCGCGTTCGACGATGATCCGCAGTGTCACGGATTGCACACGGCCCGCTGATTTAGCGCCTGGCAATTTGCGCCACAATACTGGCGACAACTTAAAGCCCACCAAATAATCCAAAGCACGGCGCGCGAGATAGGCGTCGACCAACGGCACATCAACCTGACGCGGGTTCTTCATCGCATCGGTCACGGCGGCTTTGGTGATGGCGTTAAACACAACGCGGGACACTGGCGTGTCTTTTTTGATCGCTTTCTTTGCGGTCAACGCCTCGGTCAAATGCCAGGAAATCGCTTCACCTTCGCGGTCGGGGTCGGTCGCGAGGATCAGTTCGTTGTCGGTCTTCAATGCGTCAACAATCGCCTTAATATGCTTTTTGCTGTCGCTTGCGATTTCCCATTTCATCGCAAAATCATCGTCCGGATCGACTGATCCGTCTTTGGGCGGCAAGTCACGGACATGCCCAAAAGAGGCAAGAACGGTATAGTCGTTGCCTAAATATTTGTTGATTGTCTTTGCCTTAGCAGGGGATTCGACGACGACGACTGGCATGAAATTCCTGTCAAATAACGAGTTACGCAAGGTCTGCGCAAGATGTGGGGGCGCATGACTGAATGTCAATGCGCAGGTTTCGAGACAAGCGCAATCCCTTTTTCTTGACCATCAAGTAGTTGAAAAGTGCTGAATTTATCTAGGGGGAATTCTGAAGGTCAATCAACACGTGCCAAAAGGCCGCCTGCATGACGGGTGATTTTGCCGTCCAGTTCGAGGTCCATAATCACGGGTGCGATGGTCGTCGGCGCAGTTTGAAGATCACGGATAAGCTGATCTTCCGCGACCGGCGATGGTCCCAAACGCGATAGGATTTGACTGTGCAGCGCGGCCGTTTCCCGCAAGCTGCGCGATGGTTTTTCGATTGGCGTTTCCAACGGAAGATCTGCTTGCTGCGGGGCGAGCGTTGCTATTGCGTCAATGATATCTTGCGCGGATCGTACCAAAAGCGCGCCGTCTCTGATCAACATATTGCACCCTGCCGCCCGCGCATCAAAAGGGTGGCCGGGCACCGCAAGAACGTCACGCGCTTGATCCAAAGCATTGCGGGCTGTGATCAAGCTGCCCGATTTTGCGGCGGCTTCGACCACAACGACAGCAGACGACAAACCGGAAATGATCCGGTTTCGCGTTGGGAAATGGCGGGCGTGCGGTTGCATGCCAATCGGCATTTCCGAAATCCGCAGTCCCTGTTTGGCGATGTCGCTGGCGAGTTTCGCGTTCTCAACGGGGTACACTGTATCGACCCCGCCAGCCTGCACCGCAATTGTTCCGTTCTGTAAGCTGCTTAGGTGTGCCGCGGTGTCGATGCCGCGCGCCAACCCTGAAACGACAACGATACCCGCCTCAGATAGCCCCGCTGCCAGCGCTTTGGCCATGCGTGTGCCCAAGGATGACGCGTTGCGCGCACCCACAAGTGCGACCATAGGCCGCCGTAACAATGCGGTTTGCCCCATTGTCCATAACAATGGCGGCGCGTCAGAGATTTCCAGCAGCGTGGCTGGGTAATCAGGGTGGTCTTCCGTTAACAGCGTGGCGCTTGCGGCTTTGCCTGCGCGCAGTTCTGCGTTGATCACGGCTTCAGGGCAGATTTGGTAATCCGTCACACCTGCCGCACGTGCGACATCTGGTAATGCCCGTAACGCGTCCACCGCCGTGCCATGTTCGCGGATCAGGCGGCGGTAGGTTGCGATGCCAACGCGTCGGGATCGCAGCAAACGGAGACGGTGAAAAGAATCGTCTTCCGTGGTGGGTGGGAGTGGGGGGTGAGTGGAAGGTGTCACGTCTCCAATGTCTCGTTCTCCGTTTGCTACACCTCTAGTGTTACGGCCAACTTCTTAACGGGATATGAACAATTTAAGGCAATTTGCCCCACTATTTCTGGGGGGCCTCCTTCGCCGCTCGCTTTCGTAACCACCGCAAAACCGCCATATTGGTCGCCCCCACGATGGCCCCGACAGCTATGCCGAGCAGGACCATTTCATCTCCCGGGAAATCATTCCCAAATAGGATAAGCGCTGTCGCAGCACCCGCCACAATCCCGATCCCTGCACCGACAAGCGGTTTATCATGATCGGCGTTGGCCAGCGCTTTTACAATTGGCGTCAGGACGATCAACGGAATCCAGCTGACAACACCAGATAGCATCAAAGCAAAGACAACGACCGCCACAAAATCAATGGTTTGAAGGATCGCTGAGACCTGCGCAGGCTCAAACGCCAAAACTTCGACCAACGCCGATCCAATCGTCAACAACGCCCACCCGCAGCCGGACGTCCCAACCCAAGTGAACAGCGCTGCAAGCAGCACCGTGCCCCACGTCACAGGTTCACGCGCGCTTGCAGCCAGTATTTGGGTCAAGTCGCAGCGCCACCAACAGTCAGCCCGCCAATCATCAGGCTTGGCTGACCAACGCCAACAGGCACCCATTGGCCCGCTTTGCCGCAATTCCCGATGCCCGGATCAAGCGCCATATCATTGCCGATCCCGCGGATATGCTTCAACGCTGTCGCCCCGTCACCGATCAGCGTGGCACCCTTAACTGGTGCGCCGACAACGCCGTTCTTAACGCGATAGGCTTCGGTGCAGCTAAAGACGAACTTGCCGTTGGTGATATCGACCTGACCACCGCCAAAGCCGACCGCATAAATCCCGTCCTTCAAATCAGCGACAAGCGATTCCGGCGTGTCGGGACCGGACAACATATATGTGTTGGTCATTCGCGGCATTGGCGCGTGGGCATAGCTTTCACGACGGCCATTCCCCGTGGGGGCGACCCCCATCAGGCGCGCATTTTGACGGTCCTGCATGTAGCCAACCAGAACACCGTCTTCGATCAACGTGTTCTTGGCGCTCGGCGTGCCTTCGTCATCGACCGTGATCGACCCGCGTCGGTCCGGAATTGTCCCGTCGTCCAACACTGTGACGCCTTTGGATGCAATCTGCTGACCCATAAGACCTGCAAAGGCGCTTGACCCTTTACGGTTAAAATCGCCCTCTAACCCGTGACCAATTGCTTCGTGCAGCAAAATTCCCGGCCAGCCTGGCCCAAGCACGACGTCCATAACACCTGCGGGGGCGGGCTCTGCGTCAAGGTTCACAAGCGCGATCCGCAGCGCTTCACGCACAGCAGGTTCCCAGTTGTCGCGGGAAATCAGACCGATCAGACCCGCACGCCCACCGCCACCAGACATGCCGCTTTCGCGTTGGCCGTTTTCTTCGACAATGACACTGACATTCAGGCGCGACATCGGGCGCGTGTCAGTGACCAGCACGCCATCAGGGCGCAGAATCAGAACTTCCTGATGCGACGCGGCCAGAACGGCGGACACTTGCACGACGCGCTTGTCCAAAGCACGGGCAAAGTCGTCGATCTCGCGCAGGACATCGATTTTCGCAGGGAAGGTGGCCTGCAACATCGGGTCTTCGTCAGAATACAGCTTCTTATTGGTGCCGACAGGGCCATCGGCCATCGTGCCGCCACCATCGCCTACAGCCAGCCGCGCAGTGCTGACCGCGCGCTTCAACGCGTGTTCGTCAATCGTGGTTGAATGCGCATAGCCTGCGGTTTCACCTTTCACAGCGCGCAGACCGAATCCTTCGGATGCATCGAAACTGGCGGTTTTCACGCGACCATCGTCAAACGCCAGAACCTCTGACCGGCGGCGTTCCAGAAACAGTTCCCCGTCGTCAGCTCCGGCTGTGGCGTCTTGTAGCAGTGAAAGCGCAGTGTCGCGGTCTAGATTTGTATCAAACGGGCGGAACGGATCAGCGGACATGCAGGTTTTCCTTATCGGTGGATGGATCAAAGGACAAAAGCGTCCGTTTGCCGCAACAGCGGTTCTTGAGTTGTTCATTTAAATATGGGACATGGGCGGCAGGTTACAACGGGATTCCGTCTTTCTTAAGGGTGTTCGCCCATGACGGAGCTAGACGATTGCGCCCACGCGCGCCAAGACAGACAGGACATGACATGCGACTGAAGACTATCGCGACTTCACTTTGGGCCTCAGCAGGACTGATTCTTGCGGGTGCTGCGGCTTCTGCACAAGAGGTCACTCAAGAACTGGACATCATCGGCCAGCCAACACCGGGTGCGACTGGTTTCCAGCCAGCAGCAACCGAATTGGCCCGCGATCTGCAGTGGTTGGACGGCATGCTGTTGGTGATCATCACGATCATCACATTGTTTGTGACCGGCCTGCTGGCGTGGGTCGTCATCCGGTTTAACCGCAAATCGAACCCGACACCGTCCACATTCACACACAACTCTCCTTTGGAAGTTGCGTGGACAATCATTCCAGTTGTCATTCTGGTCTTCATCGGTGCGTTCTCTTTGCCTGTTCTGTTCAAGCAGCAGGAAATTCCTGCAGCGGACATCAACATCAAGGTGACAGGCTACCAGTGGTACTGGGGCTACGAATACACTGACGAAGCCGTTTACTTCGATAGCTACATGCTGGCCGAGGACGAGCTTGAAGAATATGGTTACACCGCTGATCAAAACCTTCTCGCGACAGACACAGCCGTTGTTGTACCAGTGGGCGCGACTGTTGTGATGCAGGTGACTGGTGCTGACGTGATCCATTCTTGGACCATCCCAGCATTCGGCGTGAAACAAGACGCGGTTCCAGGTCGTTTGGCCCAACTGTGGTTCGCTGCTGAACAAGAAGGCATCTACTTCGGTCAGTGTTCCGAACTGTGCGGCAAAGACCACGCGTACATGCCGATCACTGTCAAAGTTGTGAGCCAAGAAACTTACGACGAATGGTTGGTTGCTGCGAAAGAACAGAACCCAGCCTAAATCAAAAACGGGTGCGCGCCCGTCGCGCACCTTTCCCGCCACATCGCAATTTTGAATGGACATCCGCATGAGCGACATGAGCCTGAACGAAGCGACCTACACCACATCCAGCCAAGAGCCGTCGATGGGTGATTACTATGCCTTGATGAAACCGCGTGTCATGTCGCTGGTTGTTTTCACGGCATTGGTCGGTTTGCTGGTGTCGCCCGTGCCGGTGCATCCGTTCATCGGATTTGTCGGTGTGTTGTGCATCGCGGTGGGGGCGGGTGCCTCTGGTGCGCTGAACATGTGGTGGGACGCAGATATCGACGCGGTGATGAAGCGGACAGCGAAACGCCCGATTCCCGCAGGTAAAGTCGCACCGGGCGAAGCGCTGGGCATCGGCGTCGCGCTTTCCTTCTTCTCCGTCATCTTGTTGCTGCTTGCGACCAACGCGCTCGCGGCAGGCCTCTTGGCCTTCACAATCCTCTTTTACGCTGTCGTTTATTCAATGTGGTTGAAACGGTCGACGCCCCAGAACATCGTGATTGGCGGGGCTGCAGGTGCATTTCCTCCAATGATCGGCTGGGCGGTTGCGACTGGTTCCGTGACCATCGAATCCGTGCTGATGTTCATGCTGATCTTCATGTGGACGCCACCGCATTTCTGGGCTTTGGCCTTGTTTGTAAAGACAGATTACGGCGACGCCGGTGTGCCGATGCTGACCGAAACGCACGGTCGCGACAGCACCCGCAAACATGTGATTGCCTACACCGCTTTGCTGGTGCCCGTGGCGATTGGCCTTGGTTTCACATCCATAGGTGGTCCGGTCTACTTGACCGTTGCCGTGATCATGAACGCGTGGTTTTTCAAAGGCGCCTACGACATCTGGAAACGCGATGATGCGGCGGCTGACGCTGACAACTACGCAGTTGAAAAGTCGGTCTTCAAGGTGTCGCTGTACTACCTTTTCGCCCACTTCGTCGCCTTGCTGATCGAAGCGGCACTGCGTTTGAACGTTGGTGGCGTGTAATGGCGATCAAAGTTGAACATGAAATCCACGAACGCCGCAAAGGCCGGAACATGGGCGTTGGCCTGTTGCTCGTCGGCATGATTGCGATCGTTTTTGGCCTGACCGTGGTGAAAGTACTGCAGTTGGGCGACGCAAAACAATTCGAGAAATTTGATCACGTGGCACGGCCACAGATCATCCCAGCAGAGGAGAGTAATTAGTGTTATTTTCTAAGCTGAAAGGTCCTCAACGCACGGCGGCTCAAGCAGGCGGTGTTGTGATCCTGATGGGATCACTCGCTTGGGCGTCTGTACCTTTCTACGATTGGTTCTGCCGTGTGACCGGTTTTGGCGGCGCAACGAATGTTGTCGAAGCCAACCAAAGCGACGTTCTGGATCAAACGATTACAGTCCGTTTCGATGCGTCACTGGAAAAAGACATGCCGTGGGAATTCAAACCTGCGCAACGTGAAATGGAAATTCGGATCGGTGAAACAGGTCTGGCCTTCTACGAAGCGCATAACCCGTTTGACGTGCCAATCGCGGGGCAGGCGGCCTACAACGTGACGCCTTACGAAGCGGGCGGATTTTTCGATAAGATCGAATGTTTCTGCTTCACCGAACAGGTCCTGCAACCGGGCGAAACCGTGATGATGCCGGTCAGCTTCTTTGTCGATCCGGCCATCGTTGATGACCGTGAAGGCAAATATGTGCACACGATCACGCTTTCTTACACTTTCTACCAGATTGATCTGCCTGAGACTTTTGAACAGGCAGCTTTGACAACACCGGCGCAAGACGCCATAGAATTGAACTAGCAAGAACCCCAAGGGACGACAGCCATGGCGCATGAAAAGAATCACGATTACCACATTCTAAACCCCTCTATCTGGCCACTGATGGCCTCTGCGGGTGCGTTTATCATGCTGTTCGGCAGCGTGCTTTGGATGCACGGCTCTGGCCCTTACGCCTTCCTGATCGGTCTGGCGATGGTGCTTTACGTGATGTTCGGTTGGTGGTCTGAAATGGTCTCCGAAGGCGAAAATGGTGTTGACCATACGCCTGTTGTGGCCATTGGCCTGCGCTACGGCGTGATCATGTTCATCATGTCCGAAGTCATGTTCTTTGCAGCGTGGTTCTGGTCTTTCTTCAAACACGCGATGTACCCGATGGGTCCGATGTCGCCAGCCGTTGACGGTGTTTGGCCGCCAGTTGGCATCGAAACATTCGACCCTTGGCATCTGCCGTTGATCAACACGATGATCCTGCTATGTTCCGGTATGGCCGCGACGTGGGCACACCACGCTTTGGTCCATGAAAACAACCGTGAAGACATGAAGTGGGGCTTGATCCTCGCCGTTGTACTTGGTGCGATCTTCACCGTGTTCCAGATCTACGAATATTCCCACGCGGCATTCGGTTTCTCTGGCAACATCTACGGCGCGAACTTCTTCATGGCGACAGGTTTCCACGGCTTCCACGTTCTGATCGGTACGATTTTCCTGCTGGTTTGTTTGGTCCGCCTGCAAAAGGGTCACTTTACCCCTGAACGGCACCTCGGGTTCGAAGCAGCGGCTTGGTACTGGCACTTTGTTGATGTTGTGTGGTTGTTCCTCTTCGCAGCCGTTTACGTCTGGGGCGGCTAACCGCCACATCGGGGTTCACCCCGACCACGATCAAAGATAAGACAAACGCGCGGGGTCACACCTCGCGCGTTTTGCTTTGAAAGGCTGACAATTGCGTAAGATTTTCTTTCCAATCCTACTGGGTATCGCGGGGTGCGCGATCTTGCTAAGCCTTGGTGTCTGGCAGGTGCAGCGCCTACAGTGGAAGACGGGAATCCTGACAGAGATTGACGCCACGATTGCATCCGATCCGATTGCAATTCCCGCGTCACCCGATCCCGCAACAGATCAGTTTCGACCTGTCTCGACACAAGGCCGCCTGAAAGGCACGCCGCTTTATGTTCTTGTCACCATCGAAGGACTTGGACCTGGCTATCGCTACGTTGACGCGCTGGAAACCGAAGACGGGCGCACTGTGATGGTCGACCTTGGATGGGTGCCGCTTGCGCAACTTGGTAACCCGTTCACCAAATTCCATATGATCGACGTCACTGGCAATCTGCATTGGCCCGACGACAAAGATGACTGGACGCCGGACCCTGATCCTAAAGGCATTTGGTTCACCCGCGACGTGCCATCCATTGCCGCAGGCCTGAATACTGAACAAACCCTTGTCGTCGCCCGCGACGTGCAGTTGCTCGATCTCGTCACGCCGCTGCAAAGCTATCCGTTCCAGCCCCTTCCGCTTGACTCTGGGGTGATCAAGAACGACCACCTGAACTACGCGATCACATGGTTCATGCTGGCCCTCGTCTGGGTCATCATGACAGGCTATCTGATCTTCCGCATCCGCCAAGAGGACCGCTAGAATGCGTTATATTTCCACACGGGGCACAGCGCCCGTGCTGACATTTGAACAAGCCATGTTGACCGGCCTCGCCCGCGATGGGGGGCTGTATCTGCCCGAAACCATCCCGACGCTGACGGCAGACCAAATTGCAGACATGGCGGGGCAATCTTACGAAGACATCGCCTATACCGTCATGCGCCCGTTCATCGGCGACACCTTCAGCGACGACCAATTCCGCGAACTGATCAAAAACGCCTACGCGGGCTTTGGCCATGACGCGCGCGCACCATTGGTCCAACTCGCCCCGAACCACTTCCTGCTGGAACTGTTCCACGGTCCAACGCTCGCGTTCAAAGACTTCGCGATGCAGTTGATCGGTCAGATGTTCCAAGCCGCACTTTCCCGTTCCGGCGACCGCGTCACAATCGTAGGGGCGACGTCCGGCGACACAGGATCAGCGGCAATCGAAGCGTTCCGCGGTCTCGACAATGTCGACGTCTTCATCCTGTTCCCGCATGGGCGCGTGTCCGAAGTGCAGCGTCGGCAGATGACAACACCGTCGGAATCCAACGTTCACGCGATTGCCGTCGATGGCGATTTCGACGATTGCCAAGCCGCCGTGAAAGACATGTTCAACGATTTCGCCTTCCGCGAAGACGTGAAGCTGGCTGGCGTCAATTCCATCAACTGGGGCCGTGTTCTGGCGCAGGTCGTCTACTATTTCTCCTCCGCCGTATCCCTTGGCGCACCGCACCGTGACATCAGCTTTACCGTGCCGACAGGCAATTTCGGCGACATCTTTGCCGGTTACATCGCACAACAAATGGGCCTTCCGATCAAAGACTTGGTCGTGGCGACAAACCGGAACGATATCCTGCACCGCACGCTGGAAACCGGTAGCTACACCAAAGAAGGCGTTGAGCCGACGATCAGCCCGTCGATGGATATCCAAGTGTCGTCGAACTTTGAACGCGCATTGTTCTACGCATACGACCAAGACGGCGCAGCCGTTGCGGGACAGATGGAAGACCTGAAATCCGGTGGTTTCCAGATCAGTCAAGGTGCCTATCAGATGTTGAAAGACACCTTCAAATCGGGCCGCGCATCCGAAGAAGAAACCTCTGCTACGATCAAAACATACCTTGCGCAGCACGGCGAATTGTTGTGCCCGCACACGGCTGTCGGTACCCACGTGGCCGAAGACCATCTTGGCACCACACCAATGATCACGCTGGCCACCGCACATCCCGCGAAATTCCCCGATGCGGTGAAAGCTGCCTCTGGCGTGATGGCCCCCCTTCCGCCGCGCATGGCAGACCTATATGACCGCCCAGAACGCGTGACACGTTGCGCAAACGACCTTTCCGCACTGCAAGCGGTCATCAAAGAACGGATCACATCTTGAGCATTGAACTGCACACACTTTCCAATGGTTTTCGGATCGTCACGGAAAGCATGCCGGGCCTGAAATCCAGCTCTATCGGGATTTGGGTGCAAGCCGGTGGGCGGCATGAACGGATCGAACAGAACGGCATCGCGCATTTTCTGGAACATATGGCGTTCAAGGGAACCAAAACCCGCAGTGCCTTGCAAATTGCCGAAGCCATTGAAGACGTTGGCGGCTACATCAACGCCTACACGTCGCGCGAAATGACTGCTTATTACGCGCGTGTTCTCGAAGACGACGTGGCGCTTGGGCTGGATGTGATTGCGGATATTCTGCTGAACCCAGTTTTCGACCCATCTGAAATTGAAGTCGAACGCGGTGTGATCCTGCAAGAAATCGGCCAAGCCTACGACACGCCCGACGACATCGTTTTCGATTGGCTGCAAGAGGTGGCATATCCCGATCAGGCATTAGGGCGCACGATCCTTGGGCCGTCTGAACGGGTCTCTAGCTTCTCGCGCGAGGATTTGAATACTTTTGTCGGGGAACATTACGGGCCGAACCAGATGATCCTCGCGGCGGCCGGTGCCGTTGATCACGACGCGATTGTGAAACAGGCCGAGCAACTGTTCGGTCACTTATCACCGATCCAGCGTCCCACGAATCTGATTCAACCGGCCGCCTTCGGTGGCGGTGAACGGCGTGAAATCAAAGATCTGGAACAGGTCCACTTCGCCTTGGCGCTTGAAGGACCAAACTACCGCGATCCCGCGATCTACACGGCACAAATCTATTCGTCCGTGATGGGTGGCGGTATGTCATCGCGCCTGTTCCAAGAAGTGCGCGAAAAGCAGGGCCTGTGCTACACGGTCTTCGCGCAGGCAGGCGCCTACGAAGATACGGGCCTGACGACGATTTATGCGGGTACAAGTGCCGAACAAATCGAACAGCTTGCCAATATCACGATGGACGAAATGAAACGCGCAGCGGACGATATGACCGCGGAAGAGGTCGCGCGCGCACGCGCACAGATGAAAGCAGGGCTGTTGATGGGGCTCGAAAGTCCGTCAAACCGCGCCGAACGTCTCGCGCGGCTCATGTCGATCTGGGACCGTATCCCGACCTTGGAAGAAACCATCGGCTTTATCGACGGCGTGACAACTGGTGATGTGAAAGCATTCGCAGGTGATCTGGCCACGAACCCGGGTGCGGCCATGGCGCTATATGGACCCGCCGAAGCAGCTCCAACGCTCGAGGCACTCAAAGCACGGCTTGCCGCGTAATGCTGGGCGTCAAACGGAAAGTCCGGCTTGAAACCGAACGTTTGACACTTCGCCCACCGACCCATGCCGACTTTCGGCCATGGGCGACATTGCGCGCGGAAAGCCGCGATTTCCTGACGCCGTGGGAACCCACGTGGGCGCCTGAACATCTGACACGCAAATCCTTCACAAACCGCGTCTATTGGGCGCAAAGATCAATCTCGTCTGGGACAGCGGTCCCGATGTTTATCACACGGCGTGAAGATCAGATGCTATTGGGGGCGATTACGCTGGATCATATCCGGCGTGGGCCCGCGCAAGCAGGGACCACAGGATACTGGATCGGAGAACGCTTTGCGCGGCAAGGCTATATGCGCGAAGCGATTGAAGCGATGGTGCACTATGCCCTTCGTGTCACTCGATCTAAGCCGGATCGAAGCAGGGTGCCTGCCCGAAAAATACGCCGTCGCGCGCATTATTGGAGCAATGCGGATACAAATACGAAGGCGTGGCGCAATCTTATCTTCAATTAACGGCCGCTGGCGGTAACCATGTTTTGTACGCGAACCTGCGATTTGATCGGCGCGGGAAGACCGACGCCGGTTAGGGGTGGTTGACCAATTGCTGAACAAGAGTAGCGTGGCGACATGAAAAAGATCCTGATCATGATGGTGTTGGTCTGCGGACCGCATGCGGGGTGCCTTTAGCGCGCAAAAGCGCGATTGATCCGCTTTTGTACGACGCCCACGATATCGCCCGTTCAGACAAAATCGCGATCTTTATTCCGGGGGCGCTTGCGTCGATCGACATTTTCGAAGCGACCGAAAGCTGGGATGACGCAGGTTATGCGCGTGCCATGTACCGTTTTCCGGGGTTGGACGGGATGCCGAACGATCACTTGATCCATCCCGCGACCGTCGCAGAACGGATCGCTGCATTTGCCAATAGCTATCCGGACAAGGACGTCGCGCTGATCGGGTATTCGACAGGCGGACCAATCGCCTTGTTAACCGCGCCCCAGATTACCGGCGACCGTGATGTGCGCGTTGCCGCGATGTCGACGGCCGTGGAACATGGCGGCGGGTTGGGCACCGTTTTTCGCGGCGTGGAAGACATCGTCAAAGCGATGATCGCGACTGGGTCGCTGCGGCGACAAACTGTGTGGAAACGGTTCTGGGCGGGGCTGTTATACGGGCCGGATGCCCTAGACGATCCGTCATTCGAAGACCGCTTGTCCCGCGATATTGCGGCAGGTGAAAAGATCATCGTCAAGCTCGATCCGGCAGTGGCGTTGGCGCATACCTTGGGCTTGCCGGGATTTCAGGTGCCCGACGATTTGGATTTGAACGGGATCCCCGTCGCGTTCTTTGTTGGCTTGAACGACCGAGTCTTTTCAACGCGCCAGACCTACGATTTTTCCAAGAAAATCGGTGACGTCGCGATTTATGGCTATCCCGAACAGGGGCATCTATTGTTCTTTACGCGACCGGATGTTTTTGACGACATGCGTGCCTTTGTCGAAGATCGACCTGTCTTGCGATAGCTACGATTTTTCGTGAAGAATCGATTTGGGGGCCAGCCCCCAATCCCCCGAGATATTTATGACCAAAAGAAGCAGTTACACCGTCTGCAGGCGATCAAGGACGTTCAGCCCCTGCATATGAAGAAAATGCAGAATGTCGATGAAGATCCAGTTCTCGGCCAATTTGTCTCCGTCGCGCCGATAGATATCGACAACCCGCATCTCCGCCCGTGTTTTGCCGTCACCGGGCAGGCCCATATATCCGCCAAGCGGCACTACGGACAGGTTCGACCATCCAAAGAACCCGCCATAATTGCCCTCGGCCAGCCGCGCGATGTGCCCGTGGAATTCGCGTTCCCCAAGTTGTGTCCGGAAAGGCCGTTGGTGCTGTGCGATGTAGCGGTCGATTGTGTATGTGGCACCGATTCCTTCGGGGCCCCACCATAGCATATCGTCGTGCCAGCATTGGGCTAGCTCTTCCTGCGGGGTCGCGTCGCGCGGTGCCGCATTTTCTGTGCTATTCGAATTGGCTTGGATGTCGCCGATCATCCGGTTGATCAGGTCGAGCGTGTCCTTGCCAGCCTGTTCTGGCGCATCAGCATATTGTAAACCATCGTGGGTCATTGGTCCGGGTTGGATCAGGTGCATGCCCGTTTGCGGCGGTAGTGGGTAAACGCCAGCCTGCTGCATCAGGTGCAACAGGTCGATAAACAGCGCGGTTTCGACGATTTTGCCGTTCTCGACGCGGTTGAATTCAGCATAGCGCAGCATGACGATTTTACAGGTCGGTGCAATCCCGAGAAACGGCGCATCAAAAAGCCCCATCAGGTGCCCCATCGACGTGACCCAAGTCGACGTGTACCCATCAATCATGTTCAGGCCTGCGAAGAAGATGTCTTCGCGCCGTTGAACCTTTGTCATCGCGGACAAGAACGGTTCATAGAAGTTCGCGGCGACCGCTGCGGTCCCGTGATGTTCATAAAACGGATGCATCCCGCGCCAGTGCCAGTCGCGCGTCGTGTTTTCGGCCAGTCGATCAGCAACAGTTTCGGGCGTTGCGGATGCAAGCGCTGCATAATGGTCGCGGACGATTTGCTTTGCCTCTTGGAACGACATGGGTCAGCCTTTCACCGCGCCTGCGGTCAAACCGGACACGATCTGACGTTGGAAGAACATGATCATCACAAACAGCGGTGCGGTGATCGACACAACGGCCGCGACCGCGAACATGACATTGCCTTTTGTTTGGGTGGTCCCAAGGAAGGACGCCAGTTTCGGCACCATCGTCTGGTTCTCTTTTGACAGCAACATAGAGGTCACGGCAAAGTCGTTATAGGCCAGCAAAAAGCTGAACAGACCCGTTGTGATAACCCCCGGCCACATGACGGGGATGATGACATGGCGGAACGCCTGGAACCGTGTACAGCCGTCCACCATGGCGGATTCGTCCAAATCCTTTGGGATGTTCTTAAAGAACGCATGCAGCATCCACAGCGTGAATGGCTGGTTGATCGCGACCAATACGATGATGGTTGTCGATAGCCGCCCCCACAAGTTCCATTCGAAAAACGGCAGCAGGTAGCCGGACACGAGCGTGATCGGCGGCATCGCCCGAAAGATCAGCGCGAACAACAGGAACCAGAATGCGTAGCGATAGGTGGATCGCGACAAGGCATACCCGCCCAATGTTCCGCAGGTCAGCGAAATCGTGACCGTAAAGAAGCAGACGATCAGGCTGTTAAAGGCAGCACGCCAGAATTCTTCTTGCACCCATGCCCCGTGATAGCCGTCGCCGGTGAATGGCCCGCCAGTTTCGACCCGCGTCAGTTCGCCGGTTAGGGATTGGGCCCAGTCCGCTTTGGAAAAGAAATCACCTTCGACCTTGAATGATCCCCACAGGGTCCACAAAAACGGAAAGGCGGCCATGATCAGCCAGATGATCAGAAACCCCATCGCGATCAATTGGACGGGCAGGGGACGGCGGGTTGCAGTGGACATGGTCGTCTCCTTAGTCTTTGCCAAAGTCGCGATAAGTACGCACCAGCACCGGCGACAGCAGGATCGCAACGCCAATAATTGTCAGCACAGACGTGGCCGCGGCGGACGATAGCAATCGCGTTTCGCCCCCCAAGTCACTGAAAATCGCGATGGAAAGTGATCGGGCGTGGGCCTGTGCGCTGAACGAAATGATCGGCTCGAACACCCTGAAATTGTCCATCAACTGGATCAACGCAATGAACGTTGTCAGCGGGAACAGATGCGGGATCACGACGTAGCGGATGCGTTCCCAACGGCTGGCCCCGTCGATCATCGCGGCTTCGATCGTGTCTTGGTTCACCGTTTGCAGGCCCGCGTAATAGACGACAAAGGCGAACGGCGCTGAATGCCACACCCCGTAAAACATCAGCATGATCCACATCAGCGTCGTGTTTGCCTTGACCGATAGGGTCGGATCACCTGACAGCCATTGTAACCCGCTACCCAGAATTCCGCGCGCGTCGACCATCCAAAAAATCGCCAATGACCCGACCAGCGGGGTCACGATAAATGGCAACAACGAGAAAAAGATGGTCGGGCCTTTCAGGGCGGTGGCGACCGAATTGATGGCGACCGCGATGGCAAAGCCCAAGATCAACGTCAGCGGGGTCACAATGGCGGTGTAGGTCAGGGTGAAGGCCAGCGCGTCGTAGAACGGCAGGTTCATCAAGGCGTTCGCGAAATCAGGCAATCCGTCGGATTCGATCCACGCGGTCTTTACGTCTTCGACGGCAAGGTGGTTGCGGTCCTTGTAAACGTCCAGCCCTGCCCATTTGCCCAATGGCTCAGCGTCGCGCAGCGCTTGGGTGGCGTCTTGGTCAACGGATTGGGCTACGGTGCAGCCAAATGGGCCGCAGTTTTCGACCTCGATAATCACCTGTTCGTGGGCCGTGTAAAGTGACTGGGTCACAACGGACACGACGGATGATGCGATAAACAAGAGCATCAAGATGGCCGATGGCAAAACAAACCAGAAGAAAGACGAATGTTTCATGGCAAGGGCCCCCGGCCATCTAAATGATCTTGGAAATGAGGTGTGCGAGGGGCCGCAAAGCCCCCCGCGAGAATTGTCTTACTGCAAGAAACCCTGCTCGGTCGCAGCGGCTGTGTAGGCCGCTTCGATGTCCGCAAGCGTCTGTTCTGCAGATTCGTCGCCTTGCAAGAAATCAGCGATGTTGTCGCCAAGCGCTGTGTGCAGCAGACCTTGGAACGGCACCATCGGGTACGGTGTTGAACCAGCTGCAACGGACGCCAAAACGCCTTCGTTCACAGGCTGGGATTCAAATCCGTCCATCAACCATACGGCTTGGGACATGGTTTCGTCGTTCAGCAAAGCAGGTGATGTGGCGTGTGCCAATGCTTGGAACGTGGCCGCCGCATCCGCGTCGCTGATGTTCTTTGCAACAGTCCAGCCGTCCCACCACAGTGTCGTCGCAGGCGTGCCGCTGTCGCCAACAGTCAATGGACCGCCAACAGCGGTGTTGCTATACACAACTTCTTCCGCGCCTTCGTCGTCCATCAGAACGCCTGTCCGGCTGCCCCACATGTTCATCAACGCCACGTTGCCCGCTTCCCATTCCGCGGATGTCGCGTTGGAATCGTGCGTCAGGTAGTCTGGGTTCATGTACGCGGTCAGCGCCTTCATCATTTCCAACGCTTCAACACCTTGGGCGTTGTTGATGGATACGTTCGCGGTGCCAGGTTCAAAGAATTGACCGCCGGTCCCGATATACATGTTGGTGAATTCCTGCGCCAGGTTCCAACCTGCCGCATATGCGCCCCCAACAGGGTTTTCCATGATGCCTTCGGCGCGAATTTTCTCGGCAGCTTCCAGCACGCCTTCGTAAGATGTGGGCGCGTCCATGCCGATTTGCTCAAGCACGTCCTTGCGATAAACAAGGTGCTGGGCGTTCGCCATAAATGCGACGGCCATGATCTTGCCGTCCACTGTGATCAACTGATGGGCAGGGATGTCTGCACCATATTCAGCGACCAAGCCATCAAGCGGCTGAATGACATCTTCGTTGATCAGCGCCACGATGGACGAATTCGCTACAATCGCAGACGTGTATTCTGCCGGATTGCCAGACATGCCAGCGACGTTCAGCGTCTGGTGGTCTGCGGTCAGGTTGGACGCGGTTTCATCAGCGCCAGCGGCACATTCAAGCGCGGCGGCGGATACTGATTGGATGGCCGGGAATTCATTCCCGATGATGCTCAGGCGTCCGGCATCAATGGCGCAGGCATGGCCGTCGGCCAGTGCAGATGTACCAGCGACGGCGGCAATCGCGGTCCCTAGCAGTGCTGTCTTTAACATTTTCATTCCAAGAAACTCCCGGTTGGATCTGTGGTGGCCGGGTTGGTCCGGCGCATTTTAAAAGCGGCCGTGCGACCACAAAGTCATATGTCATCGGCCGTGATCGAATCGCGACCGCATTGCATACGTTTGCAAGTTAACCCCCTCAATGTGCGGTTTGGCAAGACATTTCGTTTCGCCGCGCTGCAGAATTGCGTCAATGAAAAAAGGGTCTTGCCACGCATCCAGATTCGCGCCAAGATTTTGCAAACGTATGCAATCGCGAGGGGCGATCATGGCAGAAATCCAACTTCGAAAGGTGTCCAAGCGCTGGGGCGACTTTGTCGGCGTAAAGGAATTTGACCTGACGATCGCCGATCAAGAGTTTATGGTGCTGCTTGGACCATCGGGTTGCGGCAAGACCACAACCATGCGGATGATCGCAGGATTAGAGGATGCGTCGGGCGGCGATATCCTTGTGGATGGCAAGCGGATCAATGACCTCGAACCCAAAGATCGCGACGTGGCGATGGTGTTCCAATCCTATGCGCTCTACCCGAATATGAACGTCTACGAAAACATCCGCTTTCCGTTGAAGGTACGCGGGATTCCACAAAACGAACATGACGACCGGGTCAAACGCGCGTCGGCCATGGTTGAACTTGATGAATTCCTGCATCGCAAACCTGCGGAACTGTCCGGTGGTCAACGACAGCGCGTGGCCCTTGCCCGTGCCGTTGTGCGCGAACCAAACGTGTTTTTGATGGACGAACCTCTGTCCAATCTCGATGCCAAATTGCGGGTGTCGACGCGGGCGCAGATCAAAAACCTCAGCCACGAACTCAAAACAACCACGATCTACGTGACGCACGACCAGATCGAAGCGATGACGCTCGCCGACCGCGTTGTCGTGATGAACAAAGGCGTGGTGCAGCAGGTCGGAACGCCGACCGATATCTACGATCAGCCCGCAAACACCTTCGTCGCAGGCTTCATCGGATCACCCGCGATGAACCTGATCAACGGCGTTATGGAAGGCGGGACATTTACGGCGGATAAGGTCGTAATTACGGGCCTGCCGACGCTGCATTCGGGGCCGGTCACGCTGGGTTTCCGTGCAGAGGATGCGACTGTCGCTGGCGGCGAAGCACAAGCAAATTCAACGGTTTATTCGCTCGAGTTGTTGGGCGAGGCCACAATGGTCACGATGCGGGCTGGCGGCACGATCTTGTCTGTGAAGTCGGGTAAGGACTACCGCACAAAGATCGGCGAAGCCGTGCATGCCAACATACCCGCCGAAATCTGTCACTTGTTCGACGCGACAACAGGAGACCGCTTGTCATGACTATTCGTTATCTAAAAACGGGCAAGCCGGAAACCGAACGCCAAGAAGATGATGCAAAGGTGCGGGGCATTGTCGAAACCACGCTCAAGGATATCGAGACGCGTGGTGACGCTGCCATTCGTGACCTGTCGGCCAAGTTTGACAATTACACGCCCCCTTCGTTCCGTTTGACCCCATCTGAAATCGAAGCCGCGATGTCCAAAGTCAGCGCGCGCGATATGGAAGACATCAAATACGCACAGACCCAGATCCGTACCTTCGCCGAAGCGCAACGGGCATCCATGACCGATATCGAAGTGGAAACCCAACCGGGCGTCATCTTGGGGCACAAAAATATTCCCGTGCAATCAGTGGGTTGCTACGTGCCGGGTGGCAAATTCCCAATGGTCGCGTCTGCCCATATGTCGGTTCTGACAGCGTCCGTCGCGGGGGTTCCGCGGATCGTGGCGTCTGCACCGCCGCACAATGGCGCACCCCATCCGGCGATTGTCGCGGCCATGCACATGGGCGGGGCGCACGAAATCTACGTCCTTGGTGGGATGCAGGCCGTGGGCAGCATGGCGATTGGCACCGAAACCATTGATCCGGTGCATATGATTGTCGGGCCTGGAAATGCCTTCGTCGCAGAAGCAAAACGGCAGCTTTTCGGCCGCGTCGGGATCGACCTTTTCGCCGGACCAACTGAAACGATGGTCATCGCCGATGAAACCGCCGCAGACGCTGAACTTTGCGCGACTGACCTGCTAGGGCAGGCGGAGCATGGGTATAATTCACCTGCTGTTCTCCTCACAAATTCTGAAAAACTGGCCAAGGACACATTGGCTGAAATCGACCATATCCTCGAAATCTTACCAACACGTGAAACGGCAAAAACATCGTGGGACGACTATGGCGAGGTGATCGTATGTGACACCTACGACGAAATGCTCGCCGTCGCGGATGACATCGCGTCTGAGCATGTTCAGGTGATGACGGACCGCGACGATTGGTTCCTCGATAACATGACCTGCTACGGTGCTTTGTTCCTCGGGCCGCGTACAAACGTATCCAACGGCGACAAAGTGATCGGGACAAACCACACGCTCCCCACTAAAAAAGCGGGGCGGTACACCGGCGGGCTTTGGGTTGGTAAGTTCTTGAAAACACACAGCTACCAGCGGATAACGACGGATGAAGCCGCAGCACGAATTGGTGCCTACGGATCGCGGCTCTGCATGTTGGAAGGATTTGTGGGTCACGCGGAACAATGTAATGTTCGCGTCCGTCGGTACGGCGGTAAAAACGTGCCGTACGGAACCGCAGCCGAATAATTCCGCTTTGGGCAGGCCTTCATTGGTTTCGCCAAAAGCGACACAAGGATCACGACATGCAACTGCCGCAGACCCCATCTTTCAACCTTTCTGGAAAGCGCGCCCTTGTCGCTGGCGCGTCGTCCGGCATTGGATTGGCCTGCGCGGTGGCGCTGGGACAGGCAGGCGCGGATGTGACATTGACCGCCCGTTCAACCGATAAACTCGAAAACGTGGTTACGGCGATGCAGGCGGCAGGGCTCAGCGCGCAATCCTTCAAGATGGACGTTTCCGATATTCCCGCGACCCAGGCGCAAGTCGCAGAGCACGGCCCCTTTGATATTCTGGTCAATTCGGCCGGGCTTGCGCGGCACGGGCCAGCGCTCGACACGACTGAAGAAGATTTTGATGCCGTCAGTTCGCTTAACCTCAAGGGCGCGTATTTCTTAACGCAGGCCGTCGCAAAAGGCCTTATCGCGGCGGACAAACCGGGGTCGTTGATCAACGTGACATCGCAGATGGCGCATGTCGGTGGGATAGATCGGGCAGTGTACTGCGGCACAAAACACGGCGTCGAAGGCTTCACCAAAGCAATGGCAATTGAATGGGGCCCCAAGGGAATTCGTGTGAACACCGTCTGTCCAACGTTTATCCGCACGGCCTTGACCGAAGCCACGTTTCAGGACCCAGAGAGGGTTAAGTGGCTGGAAGAAAAGATCAAATTAGGGCGCGTAGGTGAGGTGACAGATATCATGGGTCCCGTTGTTTACTTGGCGTCCGACGCGTCCGCGTTGATGACAGGTACGCATCTGTTGATTGATGGCGGGTGGACAGCCGACTGATGCAACATGATCGGATCACATCCCTACAGGTCGCAGAACGGGCTGGCGTTTCACAATCAGCGGTCAGCCGCGTGTTCACCCCCGGTGCATCGGCGAGCGCGAAAACAGTCGCAAAGGTTAAGAAAGCAGCCGTCGAATTGGGGTACAGACCCAACATGATGGCGCGCGCGATGATTACCGGCAAAAGCCGCATCATCGGTCTGGTTGTCGCGTATCTTGATAACCAGTTTTACCCGCTGGCGTTGGAACATCTGTCGAATGCGTTGCAGGAGCAAGGCTATCATGTCCTTGTCTTCACAGCTTCGAACACCAGGCGTGAAATTGATGAAGTGATCCAAGAACTGCTTGATTATCAAGTGGATGGGATCATCACCGCGTCTGTCGGCATGTCGTCCGACTTAACAGATCGTTGCAAAGCGGCGGGCATTCCAGTGGTCATGTTCAACCGCAGCCAAGATGGCGCCGACGTTGGCTCTGTCACATCGGACAATGTGGCAGCGGGGCGCAAAGTTGCAGATTTCCTCGTCGAGGCTGGCCATAAAAACATCGCGCACATTTCCGGTTGGGCGGGGTCATCGACCGGTCGCGATAGACAACAGGGCTTGATCGAAGGATTGCAGCGCCACAATCTAGAACCGACGGCGATCATCGACGGAAAATACGACCGTGAGATTGCGGCGCAAGCAGCGCGCGACCTGATGAACAGCCCGACACCGCCCGATGCCATTTTTGTCGGAAACGATCATATGGCCTTTGCCGTGCTTGATACGTGTCGATTTGAACTCAACCTCGACGTGCCCAGCGATGTGGCGATCATCGGTTTCGATGATGTCCCTCTCGCCGCTTGGCCAGCCTATAATTTGACGACGGTCCGCCAACCTTTGGTCCGTATGATCAACGCAACGGTTGAAATGATCATCGGGCAAATCGGCGAAGGTGAAATCGCGCCAAGCCGCATCGTCTTTGACGGCCCACTTATTCAGCGCGGCACAACGCGCCCACCAAAAGGAACGATATGATGAAGGGTTTTCAGGCCAAGTGGAAAGATTTTCCTGACTATATCATTGGTGTGACAAAAGAAATTTGGGAAGATCGCGGGGTGGAAACGCTCAATCGGTACTACGCGCCCGACATTCCTGTACGGACGCCCATGGGCGTATCAGTGGGCAACCAAGCGACGATTGCAGCGACAATGGCGACGATCAATGAATTCCCTGACCGCGAATTGTTCGGTGAAGATGTGATCTGGTCAGGCGATGAAGACGCCGGATTTCTGTCCTCGCACAGGCTTTTGACAAAGGCGACGCACACAAGAGACGGCCAATTCGGCAAAGCCACAAATAAATCATGGGTTGTGCGCGTGATCGCGGATTGCGCTGCAAAAGACGACACGATCTATGATGAATGGCTGGTGCGCGATTACGGTGGTTTGGTCCGTCAATTGGGGTTCGATCCCAAAACCTTTGCGGCAGGCTTGATCGACAAAGAAGGTGGCGCAGCCCTTGCGAAACCCGTCTTTTCGCCTGCGAACGACATCGCCGGTGACTATAAAGGCACGGGAAATGACAACGCATGGGGGCAGCGCTACGCCGACATCCTGACACGGCTCATGGATAAGGATTTCAACACGATTACAAGGGATTACGACAGGGCCGTGATCGGTGAATATGCCGGGGCTGTGACGTCTATCGGCCGCGAAGGGTGCGACGCGTTTTGGGTTGGCCTGCGGTCGTCTTTCCCGAATGCGACGTTCAAAATCCACCATCAGATCGGCATGGACGCCGACATGCTTTCACCGCGGGCAGCCGTCCGTTGGTCGCTTGATGGCATTCACGACGGATGGGGGACGTTTGGCGAACCGACCGGCGCGCCAGTTCATATCATGGGCATGTGCCACGCAGAGTTTGGCCCATTTGGAACAGATGGCGTGGGGCTGCGCCGCGAATTTGCGCTTTATGACGAAGTCGCAATTTGGAAGCAAATTTTGATGGGGGCCGTGTAAGTGACTACTTTTAAACGGTTTCATTCATTAAATAGTCGCGAGGAAACATCATGACGCCTGCTGAAATGGAAGCGCGCATCGTGCGCTATGGCGATCTGCGCCCGTGCAAGACCGCCTTCATCGACGCCCACACGCCGGGGTCTGATCAGAAGGAAAACTTCACGATCATCGGCGGCGGTGTGTCCGAATCTGCTGACCAACATGTGCATATCGCCGACACTCCGGGTTTCAATATCGGTGCGGCTGGCCAGCCGCCGAAGTGCCGCAATTCCTTGCACAGCCATACAACGGCCGAGGTGTTTTTTGCGCTGAAAGGCCGTTGGCGGTTCTTCTGGGGCCGTTGGGGAACAGCCGGCGAAGTCGTGCTGGAAGAGGGCGACATCATCAACATTCCGACCGGTATTTTCCGAGGTTTCGAAAACATCGGGACTGACTATGGGATGATTATGGCGATCCTTGGTGGCGACGACGCTGGCGGCGGTGTCACATGGGCGCCGCAAGTGATTGAGGATGCAGCAGAACATGGGCTTGTCTTGGGCGAAAACGGGCAACTATACGATACCAAGAAAGGCGCGTCTTTGCCCGAGGGCGTGAACCCGATGCCCGTTTTGACCGAAGCAGAGCTCGCCAATTTCCCCGAACCTTCGACCTTGGATGTCGTGCCGCGGCATGTCGCGCGATACTGGGATTTGATGGCGTTTGCCGACAAACAACCTGCCAAAGTCATCGGCGTTGATGGCATATTGCCGGACAAACCTGGTTTCGAGGTAGAGCTTTTGTCGCGCAATTCGATTTCGGATGAACTGCAAACACACCATCATCACACGGTCCTGATGCCGATGCGTGGGCATTGGCGTTTGGATTTTGCGGGCGGCACGACCAGCCTAAATCCAGGCGACACCGCCGCCATTCCACCCAACACGCCACATGCCTTGTATCCGGCAATGACAGGCGAGGCGTCCTTGTACCGTGTGTTTTCGAACGACGATCCAGCCGGTTCGACATGGCTTGGGTAGGACCTATTTTACAGTTATAATGCAACAATAACAAATATTTGGATAACAAATGCCTCGTATTCTTACGACACACGTTGGCAGTCTACCGCGTACCCAGAACGTGGTAGACTTCATTTTCGCGCGCGAAAATAACGAACCCTTCGACCAAACAGCGTTCGATCTGGCGATGTCCGAAGCGGTTGACGCGACGGTCGCGCGGCAGGTCGCGGCAGGCGTCGACATCGTCAGCGACGGTGAGACGTCAAAGATCAGCTATGCGACCTACGTGAAAGACCGCTACGCAGGATTTGACGGCGACAGCCCGCGCAATGCGCCAGGCGATCTTAAGTTATTTCCGGGATTTCTAAAACGGCTCGCCGACGATGGCGGGACCCCGAAATATGCGCGCCCGATGTGCGTCGGGGAGGTGAAATCAAAAGGGCAAGGCGAACTCCAAAAAGATATCGCAAACTTGAAAGCTGCGATGGTGAAACATAACGTCGATCGCGGCTTCATGAACGCCGCATCCCCCGGTGTTATCTCTCTTTTCTTGCAAAATGATTACTACAAGTCTCGCGAAGCTTATTTGGCGGCGCTCGCCGATGCGATGAAGGCGGAATATGAAACCATCGTGGCGTCGGGCCTTGACCTGCAGCTTGATTGCCCTGACCTCGCGCTTGCTAAGCACATGCTTTTCAACGACCTTTCCGATGCGCAGTTTACGAAAATTGCGGCCGGCCATGTCGAAGCGCTGAATCATGCCCTGCAGGATATTCCGTCCGACAAGGTCCGCATTCACATCTGTTGGGGCAATTACGAAGGCCCCCATGTTTGCGATATTCCGATGGATACGATGTTTGACACGTTGATGTCGGCGAAGGCGGATTACGTTTTGTTCGAAACGTCCAACCCGCGGCATGGTCACGAATGGACGACGTTCCGCGACCGTCAGGCAGACATCCCCGACAGCAAAATTCTTGTTCCGGGTGTGGTTGATACAACGACCAATTTTGTGGAACACCCCAAACTAGTCGCGCAACGCCTTGACCGTTTCCAACAAATCGTAGGGTCTGATCGCGTCATTGCCGGATCAGATTGTGGATTTGGAACATTCGCAGGGTTTGGTTCAATTGATCCGGACATCGCCTATGCAAAACTGAAAGCAATGTCGGATGGGGCGGCATTGGTCGGATGACGCCGCTTGTGCTGCTGCCGGGAATGATGTGCGATGCGCGGCTGTTTGCGCCACAAATCGCGACGTTCTCGGCGCAGCGCGCGGTTCACGTGGCCCCTCTTACAACAGATGGCATCGCGGCCTGCGCAACTCATATTTTACAAGGGGCTCCGCCTGTGTTCGCGCTAGCTGGCCTATCCATGGGCGGCATCGTCGCGATGGAAATTCTGCGGCAGGCGCCGTCTCGGGTAGACCGGATCGCCTTGCTTGATACCAACCCGTTGGCGGAGGTGGACGCAATTCGCGCCCGACGCAGGCGTCAGATCGAAAAAGTACAAGACGGGCATCTTTTGGACGTGATTCGTGACGAGATGAAACCGCACTATCTGGCCAACGGTCCGCATCGCGCAAAAATCCTTGACCTCTGTATGGACATGGCAGCTTCCCTCGGGCCCGCGACATTCATTAACCAATCTAAGGCCCTTGCCAGCCGTCCTGATCAAACCGAAACGCTAAGGTCCGCGTCAGTCCCTGCTTTGGTGCTGTGTGGACGGGATGATGCATTATGCCCGGTCCACAGGCATGAACTTATGCACGACTTACTCTCAAGTAGCGTCCTGCAAGTCATTGAAAACGCAGGACATTTGCCGACTTTGGAACAACCCCAAAAAACGACGGCGGCCTTAAACCGCTGGTTGGAGGATACATGAACGACGACCTGCTCACCTTGCTGCGATCAGTTGACACGCCCACCGTTTGTAACGCCATCGAAGTGGCACAGGGGCAGCGCGGCTTTAACGCATTCACACGCGGAACGATGATCAGTTCTGCGCCCGACGATCCTGCGATTGTGGGCTACGCCATCACCGCAAAAATCCAAGCGCTGAAGCCACCAACCGAAGCACCGGACGTCATTCGGGCCCGTCGTATGGCGTACTACAAAGCAATGGCGGAAGGCGGCAAGCCAAGTGTTGCTGTCGTTGAAGATACTGATTTCCCACATGCAATCGGCGCGTTCTGGGGCGAAGTGAACACGACGATCCACAAGGGATTTGGGCTATCAGGCACGCTGACTAACGGTGTGATGCGGGATCTGGGGGACATGGCGGACGATTATCCCGTCATCGCAGGGTCCATCGGGCCTAGCCACGGATTTGTGCACGTCACTGAACTTGGCACGCCCGTCACCATCTTCGGACTGACCGTGCAACAGGGGGATATGATCCACGCGGACCGTCACGGTGCCGTTGTGATCCCGCCAGAAGTGGTTGATCAATTGGCCGATGCCATTCAAAAGATGCAGGACACAGAACACCTCGTCCTTGGGCCCGCAAGAGAGCCCGGGTTCGATTTTGAAAAGTTTGAAGCCGCATGGGCGGCTTTCGAAAGGGCCCGCACCTGAAATGTCCAATCTAAACCCCGCGACCAAATCGTTCGTTGATAGCCTGAACCTTTCAAAAGGGACCGTGAAAGACGGATCTGACAGCTATCTCACCGAACCGCGGGGACGTTGGAAAGGGCAGGGGATCGTTCTGGCGCCAGCGACGACCGAAGAAGTCGCGCATATCGTCAAGGCTTGCAATGACGCGGCCATCGGGGTCGTTCCCTATAGCGGCGGGACCGGATTGGTCGGCGGGCAATTGATGCAAGAAGGCCCTGCACCGATTGTTCTGTCGCTTGAACGGATGACGGAAATTCGGGCGAACTACCCGACCGAAAATGTTCTGATTGCCGAAGCGGGCTGCATCCTTGCCGATGTTCAAGCGGCGGCTGACGACGCGGGCCGCTTGTTCCCGTTGTCGCTCGCCTCAGAAGGGTCCGCACGGATCGGTGGCCTGCTTGCGACCAACGCGGGCGGCGTGAACGTCTTGCGGTACGGGAACGCGCGCGCGCTGTGTCTTGGGCTGGAAGTCGTGCGGCCGGACGGATCAATCTGGCACGGTTTGACGCGATTGCGTAAAGACAACACCGGCTACGACCTGCGCGACCTTTTGATCGGGGCAGAAGGCACGCTTGGTATCATCACCGCCGCGGCGCTCAAAATGGTGCCGCAACCGGCGCAGACTGGGGCGGCATTTATGGCCGTAAATTCCCCGTCCGCCGCGCTTGATCTGCTGGCGTTGGCAGGCGATCAGATTGGTGACGGCCTATCGGCGTTTGAACTGATCCACCGCCAGGGGATTGATTTCTTGTCGGAAACCGGACCGCAGGTAAAGCCGCCGTTCGCGGATCAACCCGATTGGATGGTGCTCATCGACGTCGGCCTGCCGAAAGGGCTGGCCCCTGATGATGCATTGATGAACCTGTTTGAAGCGGCGCTCGCGCAGGATCTCGTCACAGACGGTGTCATCGCGCAATCGGCGGCACAACGGCAGGCCTTCTGGGACGTCCGCGAAAACATTCCCGAAGGAAACCGTCGGATCGGGTCAGTGTCTTCGCACGATATTTCGGTCCCCCTTTCGGCCATCCCCGACTTTATCAAACAGGGCACGCCCGCTCTCGCGAAGATTGGCGATTTCCGCATCAATTGCTTTGGCCACTTGGGCGATGGCAACCTGCATTACAACGTCTTTCCGGTGCCCGGGAAAACCCGTGCCGACTACGACGATGTGCGCGAGGCGGTCAAAACTTGCGTCCACGACCTGTGCCATTCGTTTGGCGGATCGGTCAGTGCCGAACATGGCATAGGACGATTAAAAGTTGGTGACCTCTCAAAATACGGTGATCCGGTAAAGCTGGCAATGATGCGCAGCATCAAGAATGCGCTGGATCCGGTTGGCATCATGAATCCGGGAGCTGTTCTGCCCCAAGACGGTCCCAATAAGGGCTAAAACACGTCCCGAAATTCAACGATGTCTAGTCGAAAAAAAGCCGCACTAGTCGATCACAGTTATCCTTAACTAAGAGGTGTATTGATGAAGCGACTATTGTTCATCCTTTTGATTTTGGCTTCGCCTTGTCTGGCTCAAGAATCTGAACCTGTATTTCTCGAACGCGATGCATTGATGGATTTGGTTCACGAAGGCGACGTTGAGGGTCTCGAAGCTTTGTTTGCGCAGACCCATCGGCGTGTTTCATCTGGCGAATTGCGGCCGAACCACCTGCGGGCATTAAACACCTGGCTCATCGTTTCGGATCCTGAGGTCTTAGCGGTTACATACGATTGGTTGGACGCGATGCCGGAATCAATCTACGCGAAAGTGGTGGTATCTTTCCAAATCAGCCAATTATCATGGGGAATTCGTGGTGAGAGAACTGCTATCAATACTCATCCCGAGGCACTAACCCGTTTCAATTACCTCCGAGAGGAAGCCTTTCGCCTTGCCTATGAAGCGTTCACAGCGGCGCCGGGATATGTGCCTGCGTCTGATGCTGTCATCATGTTGAACGGTACAATGCAAGTATTCTGGTCCGGAGAGATTGATGCAATTATTGCTGATACAATGGCGTTGGAGCCAAATTTCGTAACAGTGAGGCGTGCCGCATATATGCATTTGCCGCAATGGGGCGGTGAAGGGACATCAGGTGTCGAACGTCTGTGTATTACCTATGTTCCGCAAATCCCAGCTGAAGAATGGCTGACAGTTGACACATGCATCGCTCTGCTAATTTGGATCAACTCTTTCGATGAACCTTCCCGCATGGCGGCCGCGCGGGTCTTGTCTAAGATCGAAGCGCCCGAGTTGGAATATGAAATCTGCAATGCGATCATCGCCGCAGACCACATCGAACGCATGGACGAAATCGGCGCCTTTCTAGAAAGAGAGGGACCCAAATTTACAAAAGATGTCGAATTGGCCCAGAGATACGTGCGATGGGTCTATGACACTCGCGGCACACCAATGGGCTGGCTAGAGATGGATATCATAAAACAGGCAGGTGAATCGGCTAGCGTGTATTTGGCTTACGATCCGTTCAATGACACGCTCCTGCAAGTGGTCGAGAGGGCATCGAATTTGTCTGGTCGCGCCCGCCCAGCTGACGAACTAGAGCGGGACACCCTTGATTTGAAAGCACGTCGCGTTGCCGCTCAACCATATAACGCCCAACGGTGGTTTGATCTGGGAACCCAAGTCTTGATTGCCAAGGGATTTCAAGAAAGCCAACCTTACATGGCGAACGCTATCGCCTACGGTTTGCAACGCGCGGAGATATCGACAGGCTACGTCAATCAAATGGGACAGTATCTCGGCAATTTGGATATTCAGCTGGAGCGCAACGAGATCACTGAGGCGGAACATCAAGATGTGACTACAACAGTGATTTGCGAAGCCAAACGCGTCGCGCGACTGAATGAACACCTCTGCGAATACGATCAGCAGCATTATAAACACGAATGCGACCCATACTCGGATAGCTATAGTTTAGGTAGCTATTTGGACGAAATCGGCGAAGATTTCATGCAGATGGCGAAAAGATCAAGCCTGTCTTGTGAGCAAAGTACGAACGCGACGCTGGAACAAACGGTTTATCAACCGGTTACAGTGGATACGTCCCAATTTGTCATTCCTGACCGTACTTTCGGGACCGAATAGGGGCTGAAGCGCATTTATCCCCCCTTGCAAATTCCCCCATCACAGGCCATGGAAAACCACCCCTCTTTGATAGGCCTGACGCTCCATGACTGACCTGAAAAATATCCGCAATTTCTCAATTGTTGCCCACATCGACCACGGCAAATCCACGCTTGCTGACCGTCTCATCCAAGAGACGAACACGGTGGCTGCCCGCGATATGAAGGCCCAGCTGCTCGACAGCATGGATATCGAACGCGAACGCGGCATTACGATCAAGGCGAACACAGTGCGCATCGACTACACGGCGGACGACGGGCAGGACTATGTGCTGAACCTGATCGACACCCCCGGCCACGTCGATTTCGCCTATGAAGTATCACGGTCCATGCGCGCGGTTGAGGGGTCGCTGCTGGTCGTGGACAGCACCCAAGGGGTCGAAGCACAGACGCTGGCCAACGTCTACCATGCCCTTGATGCGGATCATGAAATCGTCCCCGTCCTAAACAAAATCGACCTGCCGGCGTCCGAATGCGAAAAGGTGGCGACGCAAATCGAAGACGTCATCGGATTGGACGCATCAGAGGCGATCCAAGTTTCCGCCAAGACCGGCGTCGGCATTCGCGAAACGCTGGAAGCCATCGTTCAAAAGCTGCCCGCGCCGAAAGGCGATCCAGATGCGCCGCTCAAGGCGATGCTCGTCGATTCATGGTACGACAGCTACCTCGGCGTGATCGTTCTGGTCCGCGTCATCGACGGCAGCATGAAGAAAAACGACAAAGTCCGCTTCATGTCCAACGACACCCTGCACCAGATCGACCGCATCGGCGTGTTCCGGCCTGAAATGCAGAACGTTGACACGCTTGGTCCCGGCGAAATCGGCTTTATCACGGCGTCCATCAAACAGGTGCGTGATACGCGGGTGGGTGACACCATCACGTCCGAACGCAAAGGCACCGAAACGCCGCTGCCCGGCTTCCAACCAGCGCAGCCTGTCGTGTTCTGTGGCCTGTTCCCCGTGGACAGCAGCCAGTTCGAAGACCTGCGCGACGCCATCGACAAACTCGCGCTCAACGACGCGTCATTCTCGTTTGAGATGGAAACGTCCGCCGCACTTGGCTTCGGTTTCCGCTGTGGTTTCCTTGGGCTTCTGCACCTCGAAGTGATCCGTGACCGGATCGAGCGTGAATACGACATCGAACTGATCACAACCGCGCCGTCAGTTGTCTACCACGTCTACATGAAGGACGGGACGCAGATCGATCTGCACAATCCGGCTGATATGCCAGACGTCACCACAGTCGATCACCTCGAAGAACCGCGGATCAAGGCGACGATCCTCGTGCCCGACGACTACCTCGGGGATGTGCTGAAACTCTGCCAAGACCGGCGCGGCATCCAACAGGACCTGACCTACGCGGGGTCGCGTGCGATGGTTGTCTATGATCTGCCCCTCAATGAAGTTGTGTTCGACTTCTATGATCGGCTGAAATCGGTAACAAAAGGTTACGCGTCCTTCGATTATGTGCTCACCGGGTACGAGACTGATAACCTTGTGAAAATGTCCGTTCTGGTCAACGACGAACCGGTCGATGCGCTGTCCATGATGGTGCACCGCGACCGTGCGGAACAGCGCGGGCGGGCCATGGTCGAGAAACTCAAAGACCTGATTCCGCGGCACATGTTCAAAATCCCGATCCAAGCGGCCATCGGCGGCAAAGTCATCGCCCGCGAAACCCTATCGGCGCTGCGCAAAGACGTGACGGCCAAATGCTACGGCGGCGACGCATCGCGTAAACGCAAACTGTTGGATAAACAGAAGGCCGGTAAGAAAAAGATGCGGCAATTCGGTAAAGTCGACATCCCGCAGGAGGCGTTCATCTCGGCGTTGAAGATGGATGGGTAAAGACTTTGAGATTCAGATACCGTTTGAGAGCATTGAAGCGTCGACGTATTCTGAATTGCTTGCAAGAATTGAGACTGAACATCGTTTCTGGACGACGTTCGAAGACTCCTTGGATGTGAGATTTTACCCGCCTTCGAGATCGAGTATCGCGGCACAATACAGAGGGAAAATATCCTCTGTAATCGGCGGGTGGGGGAAATACCTTAGTCGGTTAAGAGACATCGATGGCCGAGCGTTCGCGGTTTCATTCCATGAATTCTCGAGCGACGTAGAAGGGGATCCTGATATTCCTCCAAACTCAAAGTCTCGATTTGGTGTTCTTGCAAATCACTTTTACCAGACGGGGCAGTATCAAGAGCTTTATAAGCTGCTGATTGGGCATATTCTTAATAGTGCCTTCCCGTCAGGGGTGGTTGTAAACCAAAATGTTGACCAAGGCGCATTTCTCGGTTCGGCTGACGCGGCGTATACCGTTGCACGTTCACTGGAGCTTGAGAACGGTGCAGTGGAACTGCACAAGACAGAGCAAGACCTCGACGTAATTGAAATCCTCTCCGAAGAGGTCGTTCAAAAAGTCGAAGAGATGAAGAAGTTCGTGCATGCAACTCAAAGCGAAGCTACACAAATCCGAGATGAATTAACTGATGATTTTCGCTCAATACACAAGCGCATATTGGCTAGCTATAGCGAACTGATGCGCACTGAACGAGCAGCATCAAAGAAGCGAAACGACGAGTATCAAGCGTTAGTTGCCGCATTTAACTTTGATATGAGGATACGAAGACCTGTAGAACTATGGGCAGAACGACAGTCCGAACATAGCCGAAATTCTGAATCTGCGTGGAGGAGATTTGGAATTGCTGCTTTTTTTCTACTCGCATTCTCTGGTATTCTTGCGCTGCTTGGAGGCGATTATGTTGCTGCATCATTTGTACCGGACACCTGTGTTGTCGGATTTGAGGAGACATGCTCCAGAATTTCCGCGAAAGGACCCCTTCTGCTTTCCGCAATCTTGCTTCTTTCAACTGTTTGGCTTTGGTATTTGAGATTGGAAATGAAGGTTTTCTTGAGCGAGAGGCATCTAGCTTTGGATGCGCGCGAGCGCCGAGCGTTTGCTGAAACGTATCTTTCGCTACTTAAAGGGGGAGATGTTTCTACGGAGCATGAAGCCGTTGTTCTTGGTTCCCTGTTCCGCCCGACTCAGGATGGAATAATAAAGGATGATGGCGGTCCTGAAATTGGTGTTGCTGGACTGATGTCAAAATTGTTGGAACGAAAGTAGAGTTGGTAGGTATTGAGGTGAAACAGCTTGGATTTTATCTCTAGCCTCACCCAATCCCCATCCGTTTCCGCCGCAGCTTCTCCACCTCTGCCAGCAAATCCGCTTCCTGTGACAGGTACAGCTTCCCCAGCTCATCCGTCTCGGCCAGCATGAACCCTTCGTCGGTCCCCAGCACCTCTGTCAGCCGCGCCAGCATGAACGTTCGCAGCACCGTGTTCATCCGGTCCTGATAGACCCCGCGCCCCAGCTTGCGGAAAAACTTGGCCACGTCCGTATCCACCCGCAGCGTGATCCGCACCTTTTCCGGCACTGCGTCCAGCGGGATGTCCGACCATTCGCGCGGCAGGATCGATTTCACGAAATCAGGGTGCCGGAAATCCCACAGCGTTTCCGACGCGACCTGCACCATTTCGGCATATCGTTTCTGGTCGGTGGCGGTCATTTTCTTGGGCGGCATGGCTGGGGTCCTTATCGTGGAAAACCCCGTTTATGCGGTGCAGATGTTACCCGTCCGCGACCCGACCGCGCGGTGCACGGGTTGTGCACGCCTTGTGCACGCAAATCACATGTCCAAAAACGCCGAAATTGACGCTTCGAATTCACGCGGTTTTTCCGCGTGCAGCCAATGCCCCGCCCCCGGAATTTTCGCGAACTTGGCGGCTGGAAAATGCTGTTTGATCGTGGGGCGGTAGTCCGGTTTGACGTAGTCAGATTCGGCACCGGATAGGAACAGCGTCGGCCCGTCAAACGTCCCATCCACAGGCGGGAAACCGATGATCTTGGGCATCTCAGCCGCCAAAACGTCAAGGTTCAATTTCCAACGTTTCTCTTTCAGATCAAAGGATTGCAGTAGAAAATCATCCACACCCGGATCAAGATAGTTCAACTGCGCTTTCGCGTCCGCCCTTGAGTTTACGGTCGTCATATCGACGTCCCGCATCGCCTGTAACGGCCCCATTTGCGTGTGGTTGTAGGTGACAGGCGCGATGTCTGCGACGATCAATTTGTTGATCTTTGACGGATACGCCAACGCCATCACCATTGCGGCCTTCCCCCCCATCGAATGCCCCAAAAGGTCCACCGGCGCGTCCACAACATCAACCAAATCAGCCGCCATATCTGCATAAGAATGCGTTTCAAACCAAGGGCTTGCGCCATGATTGCGCATGTCCACGGCGACGACCTGACGGTCCGCCGACAGCCGTTTCGCCAGCACCCCCCAATTCCGCGCGGACCCGAAAAGGCCATGCGCGATCAGCAAAGTCGGTTTGTCAGTTTGTTCGCCATGAATGATGGTATTCAGCATTGTGCCTCTCTCGCGTTGACCCCAAAGGCCTAGCATTTATATTGCCACAATGGCCGAAGAAATGCTTCAAAATCAAGTGGATGAAATGCGTGCGCTGCTCGATTCGCGTCTTCGTGCCCGTGGTCGTACGCTCGACGCGCAAATCCGCAAAGCGGGCCGTCGTTTGCCCCGCCGCATTCGTCGTGACGCGCGCAGCGTCGCGGATGCGCTCACCCTGATCGAAAACCCCAAATTGGCCCGTATGGTTGATCAAAACCAGATCAGTAAATCTGCGGCGAAAGTCATCACGTATCTCAAGACAATTGAACCACGCGATCGTTTCAAAGGGCGGTTGCTGAATATGCTTGGCGCAGTCTCTGCCGTTCTAATTATCACTTTTATTGCAGTGATTTACGTGATGGTGCAGCGCGGGCTCATCTAGCCTAATGGACGCTTTTCCTGCCCCGGTTCAGGTGTTACCCGCACCACTAATGTGACCGTTGCGAAAGACACGTAAAGCAGTAAATACCACGCCCCCATTTTCGCAAACCGCACCATTTCGAATGCCGATTGTCCGGTGTAAAGCCACGTGCCAGTCGCTGTTCCGATGTTCTCTGCGATCCATAGAAAGAAGCTGGACAGGAACGCGGCCAGCGGCAAAGGCATCCACATCCAGCGGCGTCTGACCCGGAACCAGATTTGCGTCCGCCCGTAGATCAGGATGGTCGCGGCGAATAGCGCGTAGCGGATGTCGATGATGAAGTGGTGACTGAAGAAATTGACGTAGACCAGAGCGGCAAGACCGAAGTGCATCCATGCGGGCGGGAAGGGCGTCATTTCCATATCGAACAGCCGCACGACCCGCGCCATGTAGCTGCCTACGGCGGCATACATGAACCCCGAAAACAGCGGAACGTCGTAGATGCGGATGAGGCTGGGATCGGGGTAAGCCCATGATCCTGCATAGACTTTAAAAATCTCCATAGCCGTACCGGTGATATGAAACAGCAGGATGACCCGTGCCTCTTCCATGCTTTCAATACCGGTTTTCAGGAAGATGATTTGCAGCGCAATAGCAATGAGTAGCAAGCAGTCATACCGCGCGAAGCCCCAATCATCCTGCCAGATCATACGCGTTCCGATCATTGCGATCAGCAGACAGATTCCAAATATGCAGGCTGAGGCCTGTTTCAGCGTAAAGTGGATCAGGAGTTGGAAAAAGCCACGAAACGTCGTGAGCGGCGCAATATCAGTCATGCGGTTTTGTGGCACGGTGTATGTCTTTTGTTAAGACCTGCGTGCGATGCCTTTCCCGATCAAATATCGGGAAAGGCGTCTGTTTTTAAAGTTCCGGATAGATCGGGAACTGATCGCAAAGCGCTTCAACTTCGGCGCGTACCTTGGCTTCGACTTCGCCGTTGCCATCTGGGCCGTTGGCGGCAAGGCCATCGACAACTTCGACGATCCAATCTGCGATTTGACGGAATTCGATTTCAGTGAATCCGCGAGTCGTACCTGCAGGGGACCCAAGGCGAATACCGGATGTGACCATCGGCTTTTCAGGGTCAAACGGGATGCCGTTTTTGTTGCAGGTGATATGGGCGTTGCCCAATGCAACCTCTGTTGTGTTGCCCTTCACGCCTTTCGGGCGCAGGTCGACCAACATCAGGTGGCTGTCTGTACCGCCGGATACGATGTCCAAGCCACCCTTCATCAACTGATCTGCCAACGCTTGCGCGTTCTTCACAACCTGTTCTTGGTAGGACTTGAATTCAGGGCGCAGTGCTTCGCCGAAAGCCACAGCTTTACCAGCGATGACGTGCATCAGCGGGCCGCCTTGAATGCCGGGGAAGATGGCAGAGTTGAACTTTTTCGCCAGCGCTTCGTCGTTGGTGCAGATCATGCCGCCGCGTGGACCGCGCAGGGTTTTGTGCGTTGTTGTGGTGGCAACGTGCGCGTAAGGGAACGGCGACGGGTAGATGCCTGCCGCGACGAGACCTGCAAAGTGCGCCATGTCGACCAACAAATATGCCCCAACAGAATCGGCAATCTCGCGCATGCGCTTGAAATCGATGATCCGTGGGATCGCAGAGCCGCCCGCGATGATCAGTTTTGGCTGGTGTTCAGTCGCCAATTCTTGGACTTCGTCGTAATCCAGCAGGCTGTCCTGCTTGCGGACGCCGTATTGAATCGCGTTGTAAATTTTACCGGATTGGTTCGGTTTTGCACCGTGGGTCAGGTGACCACCAGCGTCCAAAGACATGCCCAAAATGGTATCGCCCGGCTTGATCAGGGCCTGAAACACACCTTGGTTTGCCTGTGAGCCAGAGTTCGGCTGGACGTTCACAAAGTCGCATCCAAACAATTGCTTAGCGCGATCAATGGCAAGGTTTTCGGCCACGTCAACATGCTGGCAACCACCGTAGTAACGACGGCCAGGGTAGCCTTCGGCGTATTTGTTGGTCAGGACACTGCCTTGGGCTTCCATGACGGCGGCGGAGACGATGTTCTCGGACGCGATCAGTTCGATTTCTTTGCGTTGACGCTTCAGTTCCAACTGCATGGCAGCGTGCAATTCTGGGTCGCGTGTGGCGATGGTTTCGGTGAAAAAGCCGGTATCGCGGACAGTGTCGTTCATGACGGGAAATCCCCTTTGGTGACGTTTGGCAGCGTCTTAACGCAGGATGGGCTTCGTCAAAAGCATCAAAACGACCATGATCGTTATGAGCCCGCCATGATCGGTTTCCGATCCGTTGCTTGCGTTTCGTCTTTGATCAGGGGATGTCTATAGGACTTGTTAAGGAATTCAGTGCTATGCCGCGTCGTCAGATCGCTTTTGTTGCCAGTCCGGTGCCTTTGGCCCAGCAGGCGTTATCTGCCTTGTCGCAGGCCCATGGCAATGTGCCGCAGGAAGAAGCGGACGTCATCGTGGCCTTGGGTGGTGATGGTTTTATGCTGCAGACCCTGCATGCGACCCAGAAACTGTCTGCGCCAGTCTACGGGATGAACCGTGGGACTGTCGGGTTCTTGATGAATGAATTTCACGCGGATGATTTGCGGACCCGACTTGAAGAGGCTGAAGAAGAGGTCATCAACCCGCTGGTGATGAACGCCCTGACCGTCGATGGGCAAATGCACGAAGCATTGGCAATCAACGAGGTTTCATTGCTTCGGGCAGGGCCCCAAGCGGCGCGTTTACGGATTTCGGTGGACGGTAAAGAGCGGATGAAGGAATTGGTGTGCGATGGGGCATTGGTCGCCACGCCCGCTGGATCGACCGCCTATAACTATTCGGCTCACGGTCCAATTCTACCAATCGGGTCCGACGTTTTGGCCTTAACGGCGATGGCTGCGTTTCGACCGCGGCGCTGGCGCGGTGCGTTATTGCCAAAGCGTGCTGTCGTCCGTTTTGACGTGATCGACAGTGCAAAGCGTCCGGTGATGGCCGATGCCGACGGTAAGTCGGTGAAGGATGTGGTGAGCGTTGAAATCAGGTCTGATCCAAGCGTGCAGCACCGCATTTTGTTCGATCCGGGCCACGGGTTAGAAGAACGTCTGATCCGCGAACAGTTCGCTTAACGGTTTTTAAGGTAAGTTCTGCGTAGGGTGCATAACCCAGCGCAGGACAAGTCTATGAATCTTTATCAATGCTCGATCGATCTGAAGGATGATGCAAAAGCGGTGGCTTTTGCCGCCGCGGTCGAGGCATGGATGACCCACCTGCAAAACAGCGGGGTAATACAGACATGGCGATTGTGTCGGCGCAAATTGGGCTTTGGCGCGCCGGTGGCCCGTGACTTCCAACTTGAGATTGAAGTTGAGAACATGACGCAGCTTGATCAGGCATTCCGATTTACCGGCACCCATGATGAACAAACGGAACGCCTATATACAACGGTTCATCAAATGGTCGGGGTTGCCGATATGGCGCTGTACCGCCCGTTTCCGGATCCGGAAAGGGCGGAACGTATGGCGCTGATCTAGCCCCCACGCGTAATGCGGGGGGCTATTGTATTGTCAGTCTGCGGCGTAACCCATAGGCTGCAACGCTGCTTTGATCTCGTCCAGAATGGCGGGATCATCAATCGTTGCAGGCATTTTGAAGGGTTCGGAATCCGCGATTTTGACCATCGTCGCCCGCAGGATTTTACCTGAGCGTGTTTTGGGCAGGCGGTCGACGACAGCGACAAGCTTGAATGCCGCAACCGGACCAATCGTATCACGCACACGTTTAATGCAATCGGCTATGATCTGTTCGTTGGGCGTTTCGCACCCCTTGTTCAAGCAGACAAAGCCCATCGGCAGCTGGCCTTTCAACTGATCCGTCACGCCGATTACGGCGCATTCTGCAACATCGGGGTGACCCGCTAATACTTCTTCCATAGCGCCCGTGCTCAACCGGTGACCCGCGACGTTAATCACATCGTCGGTCCGCGCCATGATGTAGAGGTAACCGTCTTCGTCGATCATCCCTGCATCGCCGGTCTCATAATAACCAGGAAACGTGTTGAGATAGCTCTTAAGGAACCGTTCTTCGGCGTTCCAAAGCGTCGGCAAAGTTCCGGGTGGCAAAGGCAGCTTGATGGCGATGGCACCCAGTTCGCCTGCGGCCATTGGTTCGCCCTCATCAGTCAAAATCTGAATGTCGAAACCGGGCAAGGCGACGCTTGGGGACCCGATTTTGACAGGCATCGGTTCAATACCGGCTGGATTACAAACCGCAGGATAGCCGATTTCGGTCTGCCACCAATGGTCATAAACAGGCACGCCCATGACGTTTTGCGCCCATTCGATCGTGTCTGGATCAGCGCGTTCGCCCGCAAGGTACAGGGCACGAAGACAGGAGATATCGTAGTTCTTGATCAATGCACCTGTCGGGTCATCGCGCTTGATCGCACGAAACGCAGTAGGGGCGGTGAAGAAGGACCGCACGTTATGTTCGGAGATAACCCGCCAGAATGTGCCTGCGTCCGGCGTGCCAATAGGCTTGCCCTCAAATACAACAGTTGTGTTTCCGTGGATCAGCGGGCCGTAACAAATATAGCTGTGCCCAACGACCCAACCCACATCAGACGCGGCCCAGAACACATCGCCGGGATCAACGTCATAGATGTTTTTCATCGTCCAATTCAGCGCGACCAGATGACCCGCCGTCGGGCGCACTACGCCTTTGGGCTGACCAGTCGTGCCGGATGTGTAAAGGATATAGGCAGGATGATCACCCGAAACGGTCACGCAATCCGCCGGTGCGACGCCGTCTTGAACGTCGTTCCAATCGAAATCGCGCCCTGCGATCATATCGCACCGCTGTTCGTCACGTTGGAGAATGATGGTGAAGTCTATCTTGTGTTCCGCAAGCTCAATTGCGTTATCTAACAACGGCTTATATTCAACGACGCGCCCGGGTTCGACCCCACAAGAGGCGGCCAGTATGGCTTTGGGGGTGGCGTCATCAATGCGGACGGCCAGTTCGTTGGCGGCGAACCCGCCGAACACAACAGAATGCACCGCCCCGATCCGCGCACAGGCCAGCATCGCGACCAACGCTTCGGGCACCATTGGCATGTAGATAATAACGCGGTCGCCTTTTGTGATGCCTTTGTCGCGCATCGCACCGGCCAAGCCCGCCACTTTATCCTTCAACTGCGCGAAGGTGATCGTGTCCTTTGATCCCGTGATCGGGCTGTCGTAGATAATCGCAGCCTGATCCGCGCGCCCGTTTTCGACGTGACGATCAACGGCGTTGTAGCACGCGTTAACCTCTGCATCGGTGAACCATTCGTAAAGTGGGGCCTTACTGTCGTTCAGCGCCTTTGTTGGCGGTGTGACCCAATCAATGGCCTTCGCCTGTTCCAGCCAAAACCCATCAGGATCCGCTTTTGCTGCGGCATAAACGCTCTTGTACGACATATTCTTCCTCCCCGAAGTCTACGCAACTTTGTTGCTGGTTTTGTAATGTGGAGCAAGCTTGGTCCGCGCGGAAAAGCGAAGGATTGTAAACTTATTGACTAATCTGTTTCGTTGCAGCGCGTGCCGCCAATTAGGTGTCGGTCGGGCGGACGTATTTTTGCCAGTACTCTTTGATCCATTTGACCGGAAAATAACCAAATTTCTCGTTCGATCCCCAGCGGGTGAAGGCCCCTTTGGTCATGTCTTCCGGATTTGGTTTTCCATGGAAGATGACGATATATGCATCCTTTGGCCGCGCTATCGGTCGGAAAAGGCCGAGCGGGAAATGATAGGCGAGGCTTTTCTTAAAGCTGAGCATCCAGCCCAAGGGCCAAGATTGCTTATTTTTGGCATGGAAATGGATAAAGTTCTGATCGTTCCGGAATTCGCGTAACTGATCGTAGGTCTTATCATGGAACATCTCAAAAAGGTGGTCCTGCGTGCCCGCAACAAAGCCGACGACGGATGAATTGGACATCAACGGTTTGCCGAACATCGATGGGAACATGCGGGGTAGGGTATCGGGGATTTCTTGAATGATATGCAGGCCGCCTTTACGCTTGATGTGATCGAAAAGGGGCGTCAAATCCTGCAAGACGACCACGTCCACATCGACCATGATCACGGGCGTGCCCGGCGCAATGATGCCGGGCGCAAATGCGGATAGTTTAGGCCACATGCCCTTGACCCAGTCCGCGCGATCAATGGCGAAGTCGGGCAGCGGTTGTGTTTCAATCCCGTCGGCTAAACCCGTCGTATCGTCCGTGATGCAGACCATGCGAAACGGGGTCGTCATGATATCGGACAACGCGCGGTACAAGATGTTCGTGTACTTGCACGGATACCCCTGACCCCATTTAAAGCAAAGAAAAACAGGCGTTTGCGTATCAGCCATAATGCGCTACCGGTGTCCCCGCGAGGGCTGACATGTTCAGCAGACCGCGCGCTGTGATGGACGGTGTCACAATGTGGGCTTTGTTGCCGAGACCCATCAAAATCGGCCCAACTTCAAGCCCGCCGCCCTTCATCTTCAAGATGTTGCGTACGCCAGACGCGGCGTCGGTATTCGCGAAAACGAGACAGTTTGCCGGGCCGGGCAGGTGCGCATTGGGGAATACGCGATTGCGCAGTTCAACATCGAGCGCGGAATCGACATGCATTTCGCCTTCGTAAGCAAAGTCACGAGGGGCCGCGTCAAGGATTTCCATTGCCGCGCGCATCCGGCGACCCGAGGAATTGTCGAGGTTGCCGAACTGACTGTGTGAACAAAGCGCAATTTTGGGATCGATCCCAAAACGACGGATGTGACGCGCACAGCTGATCACGGTTTCTGCAATTTGTTCGGGCGTTGGTTCCGCGTGGACTTGGGTATCGGCGATGAACAACGGTCCATCTTCGAGGATCATCAGAGATAGGGCTGCGACAGGATGTAATGACGCGGACCCCAAGATTTCGGTCACGTATTTCATGTGCCACAGGAATTGACCAAACGTGCCGCAGATCAGTGAATCTGCTTCGTTGCGATGCACCATGACGGCGCCAATGGCTGTCGTGTTCGTACGCATGATGGCACGGGCAAGGTTCGGTGTGACGCCACGCCGTGCCATGATGTCGTGGTATGTGTTCCAATAATCGCGATACCGTGGGTCGTTTTCAGGGTTCACGATCTGCAGATCAACGCCAGGCTTGATTTTGAGGCCTGCACGTTCCGCGCGCGCTTCGATTACTTCGGGACGCCCGATCAGGATCGGTTGTTCGGTGGTTTCTTCCATGATCGCTTGGGCCGCGCGCAACACGCGTTCGTCTTCGCCTTCGGCAAATACGATGCGACGGCTGGCGCTGCGGGCAGCTTCGAATACGGGGCGCATCAGGAAGGCGGATTTAAAGACTGATCCGTCAAGATTTGCTTTGTAGGCTTCGACGTCGGCGAGGGGGCGTTTGGCGACGCCGCTTTCCATCGCGGCCTTCGCTACAGAGGTCGCAACGACACCCATCAGGCGCGGATCGAATGGTTTCGGGATCAGGTAGTCGGCGCCGAACGTAAGCTGTTCGCCGGAATAGGCGGCGGCTGCTTCGGCTGACGTTGTTTCACGGGCGAGGGCTGCGATCCCGTCAACGCAGGCAATTTTCATCGCGTCGTTGATGTCTGTCGCGCCGACGTCCAATGCGCCGCGGAAGATGAACGGGAAGCACAGGACGTTGTTCACTTGGTTCGGATAGTCGCTGCGGCCCGTTGCGATGATGGCGTCGGGGGCGACAGCGCGTGCGTCGTCGGGTGAAATTTCCGGGTTCGGGTTGGCAAGTGCGAAAATGATCGGCTTTGATGCCATTTTCGCGACCATTTCCGGTTTCAGAACGCCGGGACCGGACAGGCCCAGAAACAGGTCCGCCCCGTCGATCACATCCATTAATGTCGCGGGCGTCGTGCCTTGCGCGTATTCGGCTTTTTGCGGTGTCATGTCTTTTTCGCGGCCTTCGTAGACAAGACCTTCGATATCACAAAGCCATACGTTTTCACGCTTTACGCCTAGCTTAAGCAACATATTGAGGCAGGCGATGCCAGCCGCACCACCGCCGGTCGAAACGATTTTGATATCCTCAAAAGACTTGCCGGCGACCCGCAGCGCGTTCGTTGCAGCAGCGCCGACGACGATGGCCGTGCCGTGCTGGTCGTCGTGGAAGACGGGGATATCCATGCGTTCACGGCAGATTTTTTCGACGATAAAGCAATCGGGGGCTTTGATGTCTTCAAGATTGATCGCACCAAAAGTTGGCCCCAAAGCGCAGACAATTTCAGCCAGCTTTTCAGGGTCGGGTTCGTCCAGTTCGATGTCGAAACAATCAATGTTGGCGAATTTCTTGAATAGAACCGCTTTGCCCTCCATCACGGGCTTTGACGCCAGCGCACCAATATTGCCAAGGCCAAGAACAGCCGTGCCGTTGGTGACCACGCCGACCAAGTTGCCACGCGTCGTGTAATCGCGGGCGGTGTCGGCGTCGCCTTTGATTTCGATGCAGGCTTCGGCCACACCGGGGGAATAGGCGCGTGCAAGATCGCGTCCGTTAGCAAGCGGTTTTGTTGCGCGAATTTCCAGTTTTCCTGGCTTGGGGAACTGGTGGTAATGCAGTGCCGCGTCGCGCAGTGCTTCTTTCGCCTTATCGGTCATATCGCCATCCCAAATAATTTGTTTAACGTTAAACTACTTTTCCTGACGTAAGGAAAGCTTCGTGTTTTGCCTGCTCAAACCATGGATCAACTTAGCTTGCAAATCATCAATGTGCGCGACAAATTGTGACCTATGACCCAAAAAACAGAGATCAGAGCAGAAATCTGCCTGCCGACCACAAACCTGACTGCTGACATCGGCTTTTTTACCAAGGTGTTGGGCATGCAAATGGATCGCATTTATCCTGCCGATGATCCCAAAGTCGCGTCGTTTCGTGGCCATGGCTTGGCGGTTCAATTGGATGCGGATGCTGCGCAATCGGCTGGCAGGTTGCAGTTTTCGACCGATGATCGGACGTTTGCGGATGGGCAAACGCAACTTGTATCGCCCGGAGGGACGCAGATTTCTGTGGTGCGCCTAAACCCACCGCTGATCCTGCCCGAGACGAACCATAGCTTCGTTGTGCGTCGTCTTGCTGATCAGGCCCCGTGGGTGATTGGCCGCGCGGGGATGCATTATCGCGATTTGATCCCCGACCGTTTGGGCGGGTCCATCATTGCGAGCCACATTCGCATTCCTGACGGCGGTCCGGTCCCTGACATGGTGCATTATCATAAGGTCGGGTTTCAGCTGATTTTCTGCTACCGTGGCTGGGTTGATGTCGTCTACGAAGATCAAGGTGGGCCGATCCGGCTGACGGCGGGGGATTGCTTTATCCAACCGCCCGAAATCCGGCATCGCGTGCTAGAGGCGTCTGACGGTATCGAAGTGATCGAGATCGGAGTGCCAGCAGAGCACGTGACAGAAATCGATCACGAGATGACCTTGCCTACTGCGGTTGTGAACCGTGATCGTGAATGGGACGGCCAGCGTTTTGTGCATAACGTCGCGGAAGGTGCCACGTGGGTGGACGCGCGGCTGCCGGGGTTCATTGCGCGCGACACGACGATTGCGAAAAACACCAAGGACGTCGCAGGTGTGCAAGTGATCCGGCGCGGGCAGGGCGATCCGGTTTGGGCTGCACATGATGCTGACATCCATTTTACCTTTGTTATGCAGGGTGAATTCGTGTTGGAAGGCGATGGTCAGGCCCCGCATACGTTGGTCGCTGGTGATGCCTTTGTGATCCCGCCGGGGATGCGCACACGGTATAGCGCGCCGAGCGACGATCTGGAGTTGTTGGAAGTTGCGCTGCGCGGTGATTTCCGCACCCAACTCTGACTTGCATCGCCCCGCGCGCTTCGTCACATTGATCCGATCAAACGACAGGAGCCTTGTATGTTATTGACCGATGCCGCCCGTGCTGTGCGCGAAAACGCCCACGCCCCCTATTCGAATTTTAAAGTCGGCGCGGCTGTGAAAACGGCTGCTGGCAATATCTATGTCGGCTGCAATGTCGAAAACGTGGCCTATCCCGAAGGCACTTGTGCAGAGGCTGGTGCGATTGCCGCGATGGTCGCCGCAGGCGAACGCGACATTGTCGAAGTCGCCGTGATTGCCGATAGTCCCAAACCTGTCACGCCGTGCGGCGGCTGCCGTCAAAAACTGGCTGAATTTGCTGGTGGTGATGCGGTTGTGACAATGTTAACGACCGATGGCCCGCAAGAGGTGACAACCGTCGGCCAACTGCTGCCCGGATCATTCGACGTTGATTACATGACGCGGACGTAAGTTATGGATGCCCGTGCGATCATTGCGAAGGTGCGCCGCAAACAAACCCCTGCGCCAGAAGAACTTGCTTGGTTCACCAATGGTTTGGCGACTGGTGCGGTCAGCGATGCGCAGGCTGGTGCCTTTGCGATGGCGGTGTGCCTGAACGGCCTGTCTGATGCGGGGCGCGTGGCATTGACGACCGGTATGCGCGACAGTGGCGATGTGCTGGCGTGGGATCTGGACGGGCCTGTTCTGGATAAACATTCGACGGGTGGTGTTGGCGATTGTGTGTCGCTGATCCTTGCACCTGCATTGGCTGCATGTGGTGTCTACGTGCCGATGATTTCAGGGCGCGGGTTGGGCCACACTGGTGGCACGCTTGATAAGTTGGAGGCGATCCCCGGTTTGTCGACTTCGGTCGATGAGGCCAAGCTGCGCAAGATTGTCGGCCATGTTGGCTGCGCGATTGTTGGTGCAACAGGCAGCATCGCACCTGCTGACAAACGGCTTTACGCGATCCGCGATGTGACCGCGACGGTCGAAAGCATGGATTTGATCACAGCGTCGATCCTTGCCAAGAAATTGGCGGCGGGACTGGATGGGCTGGTGTTGGACGTGAAAGCGGGGTCCGGCGCATTTATGAAGACCCAAGGCGAAGCGGCTGCACTGGCCCGCGCGTTGGTTGGCACCGCGAATGGTGCAGGGTGCAAGACGGCGGCGATGGTCACGGATATGAACAGCCCGCTGGCACCAGCGCTGGGTAACGCGCTGGAAATCGCGGTTTGTATGGAAGTTTTGGGCGGTGACCGTGCCGCAGCACCGCGCCTTTATGATCTAAGTGTTGCGCTGGGCGCGCGCGTGTTGGCGTTGCATGGCGAAGAAGAAGCGAAGGCGAAGGCCCGACTGGAGCAAACGATCAGTTCTGGCGCTGCGATGACCCGATTTGCGGATATGGTTGCAGCGCTTGGCGGCCCACCTGATATGGCCGATGATTGGCACACGCATTTGCCGAAAGCCAAAGTTGTGCGTGATGTTGTTGCGCCTGATGCCGGGCATATTGCTGCGATCAATGGCGAAGCGTTAGGGCTTGCTGTTGTTGCATTGGGCGGCGGACGGCAGGTCGAGACAGATCAGATTAATCCGTCCGTCGGTTTTGCCAATATGGTCGGTGTGGGTGATGCGATTGCGGCGGGCCAGCCGCTTTGCACTGTTCATGCCGCAGATGACGACACCGCAGATGCCGCTGCCAATGCAGTGCGCGCCGCGATCACGATAGGCGAAACGCCTGCGCCCACGTCGTTGATCATCGAAAGGATTGATCCATGACCGATCAAGCCCGTGCCTTTGTCATTGTGATCGACAGTGTGGGGATTGGCGGCGCACCTGATGCGGATCAATATTTCAATGGCGATTTACCTGATACGGGCGCCAACACAGTCGCCCATATTGCGCAAAAGTGTGGGCTGCGTTTACCGACGCTTGACGCGCTGGGGCTTGGTGCGGCTGTGACGCTTGCATCTGGCGAGGTTCTTGATGGATTTACCACGTCGCCAACGGGCGCATGGGGCGCTGCGACAGAGATTTCGCGCGGGAAAGATACGCCTTCGGGCCATTGGGAGTTGGCGGGCGTCCCTGTGCCGTGGGATTGGCATACGTTTCCCAAAACAGAACCCACCTTTCCGGACGAATTAACCGTGATGATTTGCGAAGCTGCGGGGACGGGCGGCATTCTTGCCAACCGTCACGATAGCGGTACGGCAGTGATCGATGCGGAAGGCGCGCGTCATATGCAGACAGGATGGCCGATCTGCTATACGTCCGTGGATTCCGTGCTGCAAATTGCAGCGCATGAAGAAACGTTCGGGCGTGAGCGGCTGTTGAAGCTTTGCGCAGATATTGCGCCGACGCTGCACGCGATGAAGATTGGGCGGGTGATTGCGCGGCCTTTCATTGGTGATCCTGAAACGGGATTTGAACGCACCGCTTACCGCCGTGACTTTGCCATTGCGCCACCATCGCCCACGCTGTGCGATTATGTCCATGATGCTGGGCGTATGGTGCATGGTGTTGGAAAGATTGGCGATATTTTCTCAATGCGGGGCATTGATACCACCACAAAAGGCCGCGACGCGGACTTGATGGGTGATCTGAACAGGCTTGTGGATACGGCCGAGGCGGGGTCCATGACGTTTGCGAATTTCGTGGAATTTGACAGTGAATACGGCCATCGTCGGGATGTTGCGGGTTATGCCGCGCATCTGGAATGGTTTGATGCAGCACTTGCCGAAATTCTGCCGCGCCTGCGTGCCGATGATATGTTGATCGTGACCGCAGATCATGGCAATGACCCGACTTGGCCCGGAACGGACCACACGCGCGAACGGGTGCCTGTGTTGGTTCACGGGATCGGTGCCAAGCCTTTAGGGCAGATTGATTTTGTTGATGTGGCCGCCTCTGTTGCGGACCATCTGAACGTGCCCTACGCGGGCCAAGGAAAGAGTTTTTTATGACCTTTGCGACTATGCCAAAAGTGGAACTGCATTTGCACCACGAAGCGGCTGCACCACCGTCGTTTATTCGCCAGTTGGCACAGGAAAAGAAGATCGACGTGAGCGCGTCTTTCGATGACGACGGCAATTACAGCTTCCGTGACTTTGCGCATTTCATTCAGGTCTATGACGGGGCAACTGTTGCGCTGACAACGCCAGAAGATTTCCGGCGTCTGACCTATGTTGCGTTGGAAGAGACCGCAAAGTCAGGTGTGATCTACGCCGAAACCTTCCTTTCGCCCGATTTCTGCGGGAAATGCGATCTTGTCGCTTGGCGTGAATTTCTGGCCGCGATCAAAGAGGGGGCTGATGCCGCTGAAAAGGATTTTGGCATCGTGCATCGTGCGATTGTGACGTGCCTGCGCCACGAAGGCCCAGAGCAAGCCAAAAAGGCCGCGCATTGCGCCGCTGAAACCGCAAGCGATTATTTGACCGGATTTGGCATGGCTGGCGCAGAACAGGTCGGGCGGCCCGGCGATTATGCCTACAGTTTTGATATGGCACGCGAAGCCGGACTGCGGTTGACGTGCCACGCGGGTGAATGGGGCGGGCCGGACATGGTCGCGGACACCCTGCGCGATTTGAAGGTCGAACGGATCGGTCACGGAATTAACGCGATCCACGATGATGCGCTGGTTGATCAACTGGCGGAAGACGGTGTCGTTCTAGAGGTGTGCCCGGGATCGAACGTTGTTCTGAAAGCCGTTGAAAGCTGGGAAAGCCACCCGATTGCCAAACTGCGTGATCGCGGCGTGAAGGTGACTGTGTCCACCGATGATCCGCCGTTCTTCCACACGACAATGACTGAAGAATTCGAAAACCTGAACCGCGTTTTTGGCTGGGATCGCCCAGACTTTGATGCGCTGAATACGACTGCAATTGAAGCCGCTTTTTGTGACGACGCCACGCGCGCTGCGATTGTCAAACGCCTAGAGGATGCCAAAAATGACTGAACAACATCTCAACCATGTGACCCATCCGCTTGTGCAGCACAAACTGTCGCTGATGCGCCAGAAGGATACATCTACCGCTGTATTCCGCCAGCTTCTGCGAGAGATTTCACAGCTTTTGGCTTACGAGGTCACACGCGGTCTGCCGATGACGACAAAGCGGATTGATACCCCGCTTGAGCCAATGGATGCCCCTGTTCTAGACGGTAAGAAGCTGGCGCTGGTGTCGATCCTGCGGGCGGGGAACGGCCTTCTGGATGGTGTACTTGAACTGATCCCATCTGCCCGTGTTGGCTTTGTCGGGTTGTACCGTGACGAAGAAACGCTGGAGCCGGTGCAGTATTATTTCAAGGTTCCGACAGAGATGTCAGAGCGTCTGGTGATTGCGGTTGATCCGATGCTGGCGACCGGTAATTCGTCTGTGGCAGCGATTGATTTGCTCAAAAACGCAGGGGCCAAGAACATTCGTTTCCTGTGCTTGTTGGCGTCGCCAGAAGGCATTGCCCGCATGAAAGAAGCCCATCCTGATGTGCCAATCGTCACGGCAGCGGTCGATAGCCATTTGAATGAGCAGGGCTATATCGTGCCGGGTCTTGGTGATGCGGGCGACCGGATGTTTGGCACGAAGTAATCGCAGTACATTTGTAAACAGATTGTTTACAAAATAGGCCGATTGGGGCATCCTCACACAAAATATGGTGGGGAATACAACCAATATGGTACGGGCGGCATTCGGTTTTGTAAGTGTTGTGGCTTTGACGGCTGGGGCGACGTTGGCAGTGCAAGCGCAATCGCTTGCCACACCGGCCGAGTTTCCGCCGACATCTTACCGTGGAACCCAGTATGTCGATAGCGCTGGCTGCGCGTTTGTGCGCGCAGGCCAAGGCGTTCTTGTGAATTGGGTGCCGCGCGTTGACCGTCAGCGTAATCAGCTTTGCGGTTTTCAACCGACTCAGATTTCAGGTGCTTCCGGTCCGACGGCTGCTTCTGGCCCTATCATTACTTTCACGGACGTGCCTGAAGCCCGTGTTGTTACGGCCCCCGCACCTACGCCGGCGCCAGCACCCGTGGTTGCGCCACAACCCGCACCTGTTGTTGCAGCGGCTGTCCCTGCCCCGGTTGTAGAACCAGCAGCGCCCGCACCCCGCCGTGTGACTTTAGCTGAGGTGTGCGAGGGAAACTTTGGTATTCAGGCAGGTTTCGCGACGTCCAGTGGCGAACCCATTGATTGTGGCCCGGCACCGGTTGTTGCAGCAGCGGCACCAGCTCCCGAAGCCCCACTACCGCTTCCGGCCGCTTTGCAAGCGGCTGTTTCTGTCCCTGCGGTCGCGACCGTAACCGACGTACCACGGATCACATTGGCGCAAGCCTGTGATGGGCGTTCTGGTATACAGGCCGGATTTATCAGTGGATCAACCGGCGAACCTATTGATTGTGGTCCCGCGCCAGAGGTGATTGCCGCATCCGTTCCTGCCGCAGTCGCCGCGCCTGAACCGCGCCGCGTGACATTGGCAGAAATTTGCGCGGAAATCGCCGCGACTGGCCGTCGGTTTACAGACTTCGCGACGGGCCAACCTGTTGCATGCCCAGCAGCGCCTGCTCCTTTGCCCGCGCCAACTGTCGTCGCGGCTGTTGCCACGAATGCTGGCCCCGCTTCCCCGTCTGCACCAATGATGGCGCTGGCACCGCGTGCACCAGCGGCTCAAGCGCCTGCTGCGACGAGTGTTATCAGCACCGGCGCGTGTCCGGGTGTGACGGGCATCAGCGCCCAGTATCTTGTTGCGACGCCAGGCAACCCTGTACGTTGTGGGCCGCAAACGGAATCGCCATCCGGTACCGAATATAGCGCCCGTGCGACGGCACCATCGTCGCCATTTTCAGGGCCTGCAGTTCCCGCGTCTAATCCAACACCAGCCGCTGTGCGTGCTGCTGCACCGATCCGGCCACCTGCGGGTTACACCCGTGTTTGGAATGACGGACGGATCAACCCGAACCGCGGCGTTCGCCGCATCACGCGCGAACAAGCCATTGCAGAGGGGCTGATCGCAGCACCAGCGGCGGCTCCAACCGCGACTGTATCATCAAAAAGCGTGGCACCTGCCACAGTCCGCGCACCTACGGCGTCAGCGCATCGTTTTGTGCAGGTTGGCAGCTTTGGTGATCATGCAAATGCAAATCGCCTTGCCGGACAATTCCAAGCACGTGGCTGGCCTGTCACATTCGCGAACACGACACGCGGTGGCCAAGCGATCAAGATCGTGGTCTTGGGACCTTTCGCAGCCGCATCACAACTTCAGACTGGTCTACAAGCCGCGCGCGCCGCAGGCTTTTCAGACGCGTTTACCCGGAACTAATCGGTTCTCCCGGGAAAGGGCCTCGCACGTTATCGCGGGGTCTTTTCTTGCGCGGGTGTCGGATTGGGCTGTTTAGCTGGCGCAGATGCCTTGCAAACGGACCCATTCGCTATCTGTCAGGATCGGCCCTGTGTCCCCGTCTGTGATTTCGCCCAACTGGGCCCCGTCAGGATCACGAATAGCGGCATAAGGGGCCAACGGTATGTCCGCCGCATCAAAAGCCGTGCGAAGGTCGTCGGGTTTGGCTGGTGTGACGTCTAGCGCTTGGACCGACTTGGCGTAGTTTGACAGGACGTCACCGGGGATATCGCCTGTGGTGAAAAGCTGCACAGTTGTATTCAGTCCCGCATCCGTCAAAACGTCACCGAGTGGATCGTGACTATCGCGGCCAGCAATCGCAGCAACGATAAAGCCGGACGCAATAGCCGGATCGTCAAGTTGTTCGATCAAGGCGCGGTCGATCAAGACGATGTTGCCGGGCAAGACTGTCGCCCCTTGCGGGAGTGTTTGCACGACAACGATCTGGCCTTTCGCATCACGTCCCATGAGCCGTGTTTTCAGCTTTGCGAGAGGTGCCGCCCCTAAAGGATTGCGGCAGGTCGGTCCGGTGAGGCGTTGATAATGTCCCAAAATGGTGGCGCCGATTTCGTTGCGCTTTGAATCGGGGACCACTGAAAGCGTTTGGCGCATGAATGCCCCAGGCCCCCAAAGGGCAGCGGCGCCTATGATCGCTGCAAGAATGCCCAATGTGACGAACCCGCGCAGGCGTGGTGCACTGGGGGCGGATTTAAGCAAAGCCTTGCGGATCGTTTCAATGGCGTCGACCATCAGGTCGTCTTCAATTTCAAGGGTTTCTTCGGCGTCGGGCGCTGGCGCAAATAGGGCAGGTCGCACACCGGGGTTGCGCCGCATCACGGCGGGCAGGGACCAATGTGTGACAGGTTGTTCGGTGCTGTCGTGCAGTACCAGCGTGGCTTTGCCAAAGGAAACAGTCACCTCAATAGGATCCGACGTTGCGGTTTCACGCCACACGCCGCCGCTTTCCAGCCGCTCAAATTGGGTCAGTGCCGTCATATGCCTGTTTCACTCTTTTCAATAGTTTAGCGCGCTGGGACGACGTTGAATAGATGCGCCTGCCGCTGATGTTGAAATGAGTTGTGGTGGGCAGATGAAATCAGAACGTTTTTGCCAATTTGCGCAGTTCAAACTTCTGAATTTTGCCGGTCGACGTTTTGGGGAGGTCTTGGAAGACGACCTTTTTGGGCGTTTTGAAACCGGCAAGCCGTTCGCGGGTGAACGCGATGATGGTTGCTTCGTCTGCCGTCGCCCCGTCTTTAAGTTCGATGAAGGCGCAGGGCACTTCGCCCCATTTATCATCCGGTTTGGCCACGACGGCACATAGGTTCACAGCCGGATGGTGCATCAGCGCTGCCTCGACTTCGACGGACGAGATGTTTTCCCCACCGGAAATGATGATGTCCTTGGCCCGATCCGAGATTTGGATGTAGCCGTTGGGGTGTTGGATCGCGAGATCTTCGGAATGGAAATAGCCGCCAGCAAAGGCTTTGTCGGTCGCTTCTGGATTTTTGTAATACCCTTTCATAACCGCGTTCCCGCGGATGACGATTTCGCCCTGCGTAGCCCCGTCCATCGTCACTTGGGTCATGTTTTCATCAACCACAGTGATGTCGTCCATCATCGGGAAAGCCACGCCTTGCTGGGCCTTGATCGCTGATTGTTCATCCGCAGGCAGGTCATCCCACATGTCGTTCCATACACATTCGGTGACGTGGCCATAGGTTTCGGTCAGCCCGTAAACCTGCGTGACATTGAAGCCAAGCTTGCCAATCGCGGCCAGCGTTGCAGGGGCGGGTGGGGCGCCTGCGGTGTAAACCTCTACGGTGTGGTCAAAGTCGCGGCGGGTGGCTGCGTTCACGATTAAGTTCAGGACAATCGGAGCGCCCCCGAAGTGCGTGACGCCGTGATCGGCAATGGCATCATAAATCGCCGCTGCCGTAATATCGCGACAGCAAACGACCGTCCCGCCAAGTGCTGGCATCATCCACGTGTGGTTCCAGCCGTTGCAGTGAAATAGCGGTACAATCTGCAGGTAGATCGGAAACAGCGGCAATTGCCACGAGATCGGCGTGCCCATCGTCATCAGGTATGCGCCGCGATGGTGATACACGACGCCTTTGGGACGGCCTGTTGTGCCGGACGTATAATTCAGCGCGAGGCTTTCCCATTCGTCTTCGGGCATGGTCCACGTGAAATCTGCATCACCGGTTGCCAAAAAGTCTTCGTAATCTTGCTGTTTGCCGATGCCGGGCACACCTGCAACGGGATCGGGGACTTCGATGATCAAAGGGGCTGGGCCGTCCATGAGTGCCACGGCATTCATGCACATGGGTAGAAACTGGCTATCACAGATCACAACGGACGCTTCGCCGTGATCGAAGATGTAGGCGACCGTGTCCACATCAAGGCGCGTGTTGATGGTATTCAAAACAGCACCACATGCCGGCACGGCAAAGGCGGCTTCGGATTGCGCAGGAATATTTGGCAGGATCGTCGCCACCACGTCACCGGGTTTGATGCCGGATTTCACCAGAGCGGACGCCAAGCGGGTCACGCGGGTGTAGTAGTCCGTATAGGTCAGTCGCGTGTCGCCGTAGATCAAAGCGGTCCGATCCGCGAAGACGGACGCCGCTCGTATCAAATGGGACAAAGGTGTGAGCGGCACATGATTGGCCGCACATTTGTCCAAGCCGGTTTCGTCTTTCATCCACGCCATGACGCACACCTCCCAAATGTTGTCCGAATTAGACTAGTCAGGGATTATCGAAAACGACAAGGTCAAAGAACGAAATAAGGAGACCGAATTGGGCGCATCAGACCAAAACCCGAGGCTTGCAGTTCTTTGCACGCTGAGCGCCATGGCGTTGTTCGGATTGATCGACAATTTCATGCGCTTAGCCGCTGAAACCGGCGGTTTGTGGCAGTTCCATTTTTTGCGGTCTTTGATCGCATTGGGGATTCTAGGCGTTTTTGCGGCCTCCATGAAAATCGGACTGCGCCCGAAGCGTCCAGTCTTGGTTCTAGGGCGGACTTTTTTTGCGACCGTCGCCATGTTGATCTATTTCGGCTGTCTGGGGATCATGCCGATTGCGCAGGCCGTGGCAGGGTTATTCACCGCGCCTATATTTGTGGTCATTTTTTCGGTTCTGTTCTTCGGCGACACGGTTGGATTGCGACGCAGCGCGGCTGTGATCATCGGGTTTGTCGGTATCGTCCTGGTGCTGCGACCGGATATGCAAAGCCTGTCTTTGTGGACTTTCGCCCCCATGATCGCGGGTGCGTTTCACGCGATGGGGATCATTACAACGCGGCGGTGGTGTGACGGCGAAGGGACGCTTTCACTGCTTGCGATGTTCTTTGGCTTTATGTTGGTGATTGGTGGGGTTGGTATGATCCTGATCGGCCATTTCGTGACAGATGTCCCCGCGGGCGCCGACGGATTTGTGTTCCGTGGCTGGGTGCCTTTTGAGGGGACGTTTATGATCCTGACGCTGATACAAGGCGTCGGATCGTTGATCGGGGTCGGCCTGATCATCAAGTCATATCAGTTAGGCGAAGCCAGCTATGTGGCCGTCTTTGAAAACAGCATGATCGTATTTGCGACGCTTTGGGCGATCGCCTTGTGGGGCGAGGTGCCGGACGGTGTGGGGGCAATCGGACTTCTGCTGATCGTGGCGTCCGGCATCATCATTTCGCTGCGCACAGGACAAGCCGAAGCTGTCGCATGATCATTTCAAAAGGCCGTCAGTATATCTTTGTGCATATCCCCAAAACGGGGGGAACATCACTGGCTTTAGCGTTAGAAGATCGGGCGATGAAGGATGACATCCTGATTGGTGACACGCCCAAGGCAAAACGTCGCAAAGGACGGTTGAAAGACCTGACGCCTGCGGGGCGGCTTTGGAAACACAGTACGCTGGCCGACGTCGCGGGTGTTGTTGATCCGTCGGAATTTTTCGTCTTCACGATTGTGCGTAACCCTTGGGACAGGGCGGTCAGCTATTACCATTGGCTGCAATCGCAACGTTTTCAGCACCCTGCGGTGGGATTGGCGCAAAGCCTGACATTCAGCGAATTCATCAATCACAAGGCGATTATGGCAGGATTCCAATCTCAGCCATATCGGTCCTATGTCACCGACACGGATGGCGTTTTGCGCTGCAATCTATTTGCACGGCTTGAAGCCTTGGAAGATGATCTACGGCCGCTTTGGGATCACCTGGGCTTTGTTTGTAACGTGAATCGCGTCAATGCGTCCGACCGTGAACGTGACTGGCGACACTATTATAACGACGCTGATGCACAGATTATTGCAACGGTGTGTGCCGATGATATCGCCAATTTCGGATATGAATTTGAGCGTTAGGGTTGTGCGGGTTGCCGTTGGGATCGAAATTTGTTTCGGGTTTGTGACGAATGACACCCATAAAGGTTAATTCCCCATCAACCACGCAACAAAGACGCAAACTTGCCCTTTTTCCAACGCACGATCGTCTTGAGAATCGTCGCCTACTGGTTGTGCAAGCGGCGAGAACTGAAACCAATTCGGTCGGTGCCACGGGAAAAGGGGATTGTGCCAATGTTTGAATTTAAAAAGGACATTTGGGGCCGCAGTACGGTAGCCGAGGCTGGCTTATTGGCTGACGCGACGTTGGCAGAATTGGCGACCGGGCTTGTCGCCGGCACACAGGTCGCAACGCAATTCGGGTGGCGCGATGTCGCGGCTGTTGCTGTTGGTGATCTGGTTTTGACATTCGACGGGGGCATGCAAACAGTTGCTGCCGTGCACCGTCAGATACTGGTCACTGGCGGTGAATTGGCCCCTGCAGATACGTGGCCGCTGTTTGTTCCTGCCGAAGCGTTGGGCAACCGTGACGACATGATCTTGATGCCGACCCAATCGGTCATGATCGAAGCGGACGCGGCAGAAGAAGTGTTTGGCGATCCGTTCGCGATGATCCCGGCACTTGCATTGGAAGGATTTCGCGGGATCGTACGCGTGCCGCCGGCGGAGCAGATCGAGTTGATCACATTGGCGTTCGCACAAGACGAAATCATCTTTGCCAACACCGGCGCGTTGATGTTCTGCCCGAAATCCAACGACATTTTTGACGCTGGATTGTCCGTCTATAGCACGTTGTCGCTAGAAGCAGCGCGTGCATTGGTGGCGGTCATGGAGCTTGACGGTTTGGGCGAGATTGCAATGCAAACGCCGTATCAAGTCGCGGCGTAAGAAACTTACAGAACAGACAGATGTTTTCGGCTAAACTGGCCGAATGACTGCGAAAACTATCCTCATTACGGGCGCGCGCGCGCCAGTTGCGCTGCATCTTGCGCGGTTGTTTCATTTTGCGGGACACCGCGTTCATCTTGCTTGTAGCATCCCGTCGCCGATGGCCGCCTCCAGTGTTGCTTGCACGCAGTTCCACCTTTTGCCGTCACCACGCAGCGCGCATTCTGCGTTTCGTTCGGCAATTCAACGGATTGCGACTGATCACAACGTCGATCTTATTATCCCGACTTGTGAAGAGGTCTTTTACCTTTCGATGATAAAAGCCGACCTCAAGGTACCAATTTGGTGCCCTGATTTGGCTGGTCTCGCGCGAGTTCATGACAAGTACGCCTTTATTGAAACAGTGAAGGAGTTGGGCTTGCCCGCGCCCGAAACAGCGCTGCTGAAGTCGAAGGCTGATCGAGATGCGCAGCCTGAAAGCGTCGTGTTTAAACCGCAGTGGTCACGCTTTGCATCGGAAGTCATGATCAAACCGACCGCCCGGCAACGTGCCACATTGGCCCCTACGGCGGCATCGCCATGGGTCGCGCAGGCGTTTGTCGATGGTGTTGAAATGAGCACCTATGCCATTGCGAGAGATGGTAAAATGTTAGGGTTGGCGCAGTACCAATCGTTGTATCGCGCGGGCAAAGGTGCGGGCATTTGTTTTGCGCCTATTCATGACGATCAGATCACGGACTTTGTAACCCGTTTCGTTGCTGGTACAGGTTGGACCGGACAGATTTCATTCGATTTCATCGGGCAGGCGGATGGTACGATCATGCCGCTCGAATGCAATCCGCGGGCCACAAGTGGCGTGCATTTTTTCCGTGATCCAGCGGCCTTTGGAGCCGCAGTTTGCGATGCGGGACCAGCAATTGTGCCTGATGTATCGCAAACCCAAGCCGTGAAACTGGCGATGTGGGTTTATGGGCTGCCCAAGGCGATCAGGACAGGACGGATTCGAGAATTCTGGCGCACGTATCGGACCGCCCAAGACCCTTTGGATTGGCCCACTGACCCGCGTCCAAAGGGGCAGCAATTGAATGCCTTGGTGGAAATCGGAAAAATTGCACTGCGCGATCGCGTCAACCTTCAGTCCGCATCAACCCGAGATATTGAATGGAATGGACCGGATCAAAGCTGAATTTGATGGGTTCTTGGGGTTTCAGCGCAGTCCGGCAAACGGCCTGACATAATGGCGGCGATATCGTTGCGTAGGAAATCCAATGGCCCTACGACGGGTTTGGCATCGGGCGACAAAGCTGCGTTGCGACTGGCGGACGACAGCACCCGACGATCCTGATGCAGCGCAAGTTTGAACATCGGTTTAAACGCCAATGCCTTTATTTGTGCGCCGATGCCTGTGTTTGGCCCGATCAACCACCCGATCCCTTCGACGTGATCCGGTGATGCTTGGCGAAGATGAAAGGTCGTCGCAAGGGTCAGACCATCAGGGCCCCAGTATTCCAATTCCGCGATGCCCGGTGCCCGAAACCGTCCTATCGTTTTTGTGCGCGTCCCTTCCAATGTGCGACTGACGAAACCCTGCTGTTTGTCTTCACCTGTATAGCAGGCCTCGACCCAGCCATCGCCGCCGGTGACGGTCACGTCGACCAACACTCGTTTTGAACTGAGCCCCCGCAGCAATCCCTTGTGGGTGAAATGCGTGTGGGTCGCGTCGAGGATGTTTTCGGCGGCATCGATGACGGTGGATTGTGTGTCTGATCGGACCATGCGCGTGATCACGTCCTGCCCGGCGGCACAATGTGTGTATGGGGTTGCCGACTGCGGGCTGTGACTGATGAAAACAGCCCCTTCTTTTTCGCACACTTGCCACGTTTTCACGCGGGCTTTCGGCAGATCACCAGCGTAACCGGGGACGGCTGTGCATTGCCCCGAACCGCCAAAACGCCAACCATGGTAAGGGCATTCGATCTCTCCGTCGACCACCCGGCCGTTCGATAGTTCGACCAAGCGATGCGGACATCTGTCGGTCAGCGCGGTGAGACCGTCCGTCGCGCGGAACAAGACAATTGGGGCACCGTCCAGCATCACGCGCAAGGGTTTACTGGTTATGTCTTTTGAAAGAGCGACGGCCTGCCAAGGGTCTGTTGTCATAGTGAAAACCTTTTCAATAGCGGAACGCCGATGCGGGTCAGAACCTGTTCCATCACCCGCACGGCGAGACGTTGTTTGCGCGGCAGGTGATCGACGTAAACGGCGGTGTATTCGACGGTCGGCTTTGCCCTACGCAGGCGTTTGAAAGATGCGGCACCCGCGCTCATGTGAAAGAACAGCCCGTTTTCGATGGCGTGCTTCTGGGCCAAACCCATCACCATCCGATACAACCCCTCGGACTGCGGACGATTGGTATCGTATCCCACAATCGGTTGGGTCAGGGTGCCCGCGTTTTCGAACAATCCCGTAACACCAACCAGCGTTCCACTCTCGTCCCGCAGCCCCATCAACGTGAATAGCCCACGCTGGTGCATTTCGCGAATGTAGGTCGCCGTGTACTGCGGATTCAGCGGCGTGTATTTTTCGAGATAAAGCTGGGCATAAAGTCGTTCGGCGATCACGTAATCCGCGTCGGAGAATGCGTCGTAATTGACGATTTGCAGCGGGGTGTTCCGTAGAAGGCGGCGGTCATGTTTCATGTTGTTCGACAAACTGCGGTCATCAAGGCTGGCCGCGATGTAGACCATCCGTGCGGGCAGCATGCGAAAGCCGCTTTGACGCAGTTGATCGATGGTTGTCGGATCAGCGATGTCATTGAGCGATCTGATGATTATCGCGCGGTCGGGATACATTTCTAGCAGTCGGTCCCGCAGGTCCGCAGCATTTGATATAGCGGGCATCGGGTTGGTCGAAAGCAGCCAGTTGTTCACCTGTACCTGACGATCCAGACCCGCGGCTTGTACAATGGGCCCACAGGCTTTGATTAGACCTTCAATCAGGCGGCGGAGCATGTGCCGCCTGACGAAATGGCGCGTTTCATCAATGGCGTAGTCAATGTAAGCCGTCGAAGGGCAGCAGATATAACAGGTTTTATCGGCGCCTCCGTCGTTCAGTGTTAATGGCAACGTCGCCCCATCCACATTGATCGAATGCACTGTCGTTTGAAGGTTCGCGATGAGCGCGTTAACCGGAAAAGCATTGAATAATGCCGCAAAGTTTTGGGCACTGTTTGTGGAGGCTGGCATCGCTATCCGGTCCAATCTTTGCGAACCCGACGCAGTTTTTGGTCGGTTGCTAAGGTCAGATCCGCGTGCTGCAAAATTACGTTCACGCAAAGCCCGCGCGCATCGAACAGGGAACGCAGGCCGTCGTACGCCCGCGCAGCGACATCGGGCGCAGATGACGTTGGTAATGTTAAAATCACCGTCGATTTACCACTTTGTACGACCCTGAAATCCGCAATGTCGGGGTGCGCCTGTACAACCGCGTCACGTATGACGTCGGGCGTCACAAAAGTCGCGCCAAAATCGAACGTGTCGTCTGTGCGCCCCACTACTTCTGATACAGCCGTTAACGGTGATCCGCAGGGGCAGAGGGTGGGTGAAAGGCGCAAGAGGTCATTCATCCGGTAGCGCGCCATGATTTGCGTTTCGCGTTGAAAACAGCTGACGATTGGGGACACCAGCCCGCCATTTACGGTTTCGAGTTCGAAGAACACGGACTCTTCGGCTACGTGCAGCGTGCCGTGCTTGCATGACGCGGCGAACAATCCTTCAGTAGCCATGTAAATCTGGCGCAGCGGGCCGCCAAATCGATCCGTGATGATTGTCTCATCTATTGGATCCAAGGTTTCGGCGGCGCTGAAAACACGCTTCGGCGACAGGGGGATATCGGCTTCCGCAAGATGGCGCAAAATACGTGGCGGGGCGACGATCACCGTTGGGTTGAACTGAGATAGCGCGTCGATCCAAGCCTCTACACCTTGTGTGATATCAAAGAACCGCAAATCTAAATACCGCGTACGGTTGGCGCTATCGTACAGGCTGGTGTTACGGGGCAGGATGATTGAGACCCTTTGCGGTTGCCACAACATGTCCGCCATCGTCTTGGCCAGAATAGTCCCAAGCCACCGGTATTGTTCCTGCTGGGAAATGACAAAAAGCCCGCGATTACCGGTCGTTCCGGTGCTGGCACCGACGATCATGTCGCCAATCTGGTCGCCAGACGACAAAGCCTGCCACGCGCTTTGTGCGGTTATACGGGGCACGTTGTACTGATCGAACGCACCCATCAGATCGGCCTTTTCGATGATCGGTAGCTCGTCCAGACGGCTCATAGGATCAGGGTAGGCGGCGACTTTCGGAACAGATTTTTGCAGCCAAGTTTTAAGGCGTCGTTTCTGCCACCGTTCAAAGTTCTCGCGGCTTTGGTGGGCGCGTGAATGCCAGCGCGTCGATGCAAATGCGCGTGCGGTTTCGGTAAGCATCATATGTCCCAAGCGGTTTGTTTGGGATCATGGCATAAGACGACTTCGCCGCCCGCGCAGGCGTATTGTCGGACGATATCTGCTGATGCAGCGGCTTTCCTTGTATCGGCAGTGGCGATGCTAGACGGGAAACCAGGCAAGCGGTCGTCGATGATCGCCGCGCTTAACCATTGGACATCGGTCGCATATAAAAATGGTCGTTCAAGTGTTGGGAAATAGATGCCGAAATGGCTGTGTGTATGGCCCGGCAGCGGGATCGCGATCATGCTATGATCACCCGCCAAGTCAAAACCGTCTGGTAGGGCGTTGCCGGCTTCAAATTTTGGCTGGGCTTTCATGTTGATCAAACGTTCCGCGAAATCGTCCGGCAACAGTTCTTTGAAAAAACCATGTCTGATGTTTGCGAAACGAGGTCCAGCCAAGACGCTTTGCGCCGCGTCTTGATCGACGTAGAAACGGGCATTGCGAAATCTGCGCAGTCCAGAGATGTGATCGGCGTGAAAATGGGTGATGATGACGTGTTTGATATCGTCTGCCATCAATCCGAACTTTTGAAGCGTCGAATCGATCTGGCCATCTGGCAAAAGTCGGGGCCGAAACAGCATGCCATATAGGCGGAGTGGCCAAGATCGCGGACCTTGGGTGGTCTCCGGTGTATACCCTGTGTCGATCAGCGTGGGGCCCAATTTTGAATAAATAACAATACCGTAGCGGACGCGCAGGGGTAATTTGTGCCACCTCCCTTTGCGCAAGATCAAGCGTTCAAGCGTCGGCATGGTTGCGCTATTTGCAAATGCGACTTTCATGGGAAAAACGTCCGTTCCAGCCCTTCAGCGAAGTTCACTTTGGGGGACCAGTTCAACTGATCACGCGCCTTCTGTATGGACAGTCCCTGCTTGTAAGCGAACAGCCCTAGCGCATATCGCGTGATGATGGGTTCACGTCTGAGCGGGTCAATTCGCGCAAGGTTTTCAAGCGCAGCGGCAAAGCCCATCACCAGTTTTAGCGGCTGTTTGCGCCATGCAACTGAGACACCTGCATTACCCGCTGCCGCGTTGACGATGTCTTGGATCAGAAGGGGTTCGCCCCCCGATATATTGAAGATGCCCGTCACTTTTGGGGCGTCCAGCGCCGCCAACACGCTGCTTACGACGTCATCGACATGCGTCAGATCGATTTCGGCGGTCCCATCGCCGAAAATCGGTAAAGGGCGCCGCGTCGCGACACGCAAAAGGCGGGGTAGCAGAGCCGTATCGCCTTTGCCGTAAATGCCCCTTGGTCGCAAAACGATGGGGGATAGGTTGCCTGCGCCCAGCACAATGTCTTCCGATTGGTGTTTGGTCTTGGCATAGGCGTTCACGGGGCGGGGTAGTGGGCTGTCTTCGGTGACGTTCAGTTGATCTTTGGGCGTGAAGTACACCGACGATGTCGAGACGTGGACGAAACGGCTGACGTTTTGCCGTTTCGCGAATGTGACAAGGTTTTGTGTGGCCACGACGTTCGCATTCATAAAATCCGCATACCGCCCGAATGGCGCAGACAGCGCGGCACAATGCACGATTTGGTTAATTTCACCTAGATCTGGCCAGCTTTCGATAGGCGTTGAAAGATTAACAGCAGTGAAGCCGCGATCCGCGCATTTCTGCAGGTTGCGACCGGTGCCGACGACGTCTTTACCCGCATCGCGCAGGGCTGCGACGACCGCACCACCCAGAAAACCTGTAGCGCCCGTGACCAGCGTTTTCGTCATTCCGAAACCTCCATCGCGAGACCGCCGAAAGACACGCCTGCGGACGTCCCAAGCATGAGCAATTTTGTACCGTCTTTGATCCGATTATTCCGCCGCGCATGGTCCAATGTGATCGGCAAAGAAGCCGCGATTTGGTTCCCGACGGTCGCGGATACGTCGACGACTTTTTCGCGTGGGACACCAAGTTGGCGGATCATATGGCGCAACGCATGGGGGCTTGCCTGATGGGGGACGATGACATCAACCTCATCAATTTTCCAGCCAGCGCGCATCAGTAATTCATCAACAAAATCAGTGAAGTGCGCAGCGCTTAACCGGAATAGAGCCTTGCCATCCATTTGGAAACGGGCGTTGTTGTCGAACCCGACGGGGTCGTTGTGGTAGTCAAATCGTGTCCCGCCCGCCCCTAATTGACAGGCGTTATAGGCAGATGGATATGTACGCATGACGGCTGTGTAAGGTGTTTCCCCTTTGGTGATCACAGCTGCACCTGCGCCATCACCAAAGAGCGCGGCTGTTTCCGGTGCTGTCGACCAAGGCAGTGCGCGGGATGCGATTTCTGAGGCGACAACCAAGACTGTGTTCGCCCTACCCAATGCAATCAATCCGGCAGCCATGTCGATCCCCGTGAGGAAACTGAGACAGGTGCTGTTGACGTCAAACGCACTGGCTGCGCCGTCTACGATCCCCAAGCGCTGCATGATTAACGGGGCGGTCGCTGGTAGACTTTGATAGGGGACAGCGCAGCCCGAAATTACTGTGTCGATATCGGAAATGGCTAATCCAGCATTTTTCAGCGCCGCAAGGCCGGCAGTCTTTGCAAGGTCGATTTGTGTCTCCTGATCAACGACATAGCGTTGATCGACACCTGTCACCTCTGCAAGTGATCCGTCGTATCCGTGGATGAGACCAAGGCTGGACGACGTGACACAATTTTTGGGCAGCGCAGCGCCAGTCCCTGCAATCTTAATCATTCGCGTGCCTCCAGTCCGTCTTGGACGTGGTTAATACATAGGCATGGATCTGTTCGTGATAAAGGTAAGGAACTCCATAGCGTTGATCTTGCCGTCAGGGCGGAACGTTGCTAGGGAAGGTCAATCTGGTATACTAGTACGCGAAAAGGGGAAGCACATGATCACCAAGGCAAAACGTATCGTGTCCATCGGGGAATGCATGGTCGAAATGGCACCCACTGGGACGCCTGATCATTTTGGTGCGTCATTCGCGGGGGATACGTTCAACACTGCTTGGTATCTTGCAGAGCTACAACCCAGCTGGGATGTCGATTTTGTAACGTGTATTGGGACCGACACAATGTCCGACAAGATGGCGGACTTCACCCAAGCGGCTGGCATCGGCACCGAACATATCGGGCGTCTGACCACGCACACGATGGGTCTTTACATGATCCATTTGGAAGACGGTGAACGTAGTTTTGCGTATTGGCGCGGGCAAGCCGCGGCCCGCGAAATGATGCGGCAGGACGGGCTTGTTGCGGGTGCTGTGGCTGGCGCGAATGTTGTCTATCTCTCTGGGATTTCTATCGCAATTCTGGATGATGCCGGACGTGCGGCACTCCGTGAAACCTTGATCATCGCCCGTGAAAGTGGGGCTACGATAGCGTTTGATCCGAACCTGCGTCTGCGGCTTTGGCCTGATGTGGCGACGATGTGCGCGGCTGTCATGGATTTCGCTAGCGTCAGTGACATCGTTTTCCCATCACACGATGAAGAAGCGTTATTCTTTGGTGATGCCGATATTGCAGCGACCCAAGCGCGGTATCAAGGTGCGGGCTGCACCACGATTATCGTGAAGAACGGCGGTGGTGAAATTAGTTACTTGTCCGGCGATGAAAGCGGCAGTTTCGCCCCACAGATGGCTGACAAAGTCCGCGATACGACTGCGGCTGGCGACAGCTTTAACGCCGGATTTCTTGGCACTGAAGGGAACGTCAAAGACCAGATCGCGGCAGGGTGTGCACTGGCGGGACGTGTCATTCAGGGCGCGGGGGCTTTGGTCGCAGGCGCTGTCGAAAAGGACTAGCGCCCGCGATTTATGCGCAAATGCACGGCTAAAGCAGCGATGCGCATTCCGGTACGGGGGAAATCACTGTACCATCTTTGCGGTGCTGCAACAGATTATCGACAGCCAATTGCGCCATCGCGGCACGCGTTTCAACTGTGGCTGATCCGATGTGCGGCGTCAAAACGACGTTGCGCATCTGGCGCAAGGCTTCGGGAATATGTGGTTCGTTTTCAAAGACATCCAGGCCCGCCATGCCCAGTTTTCCTGTCTCTAACGCATTGATCAGTGCCGCTTCATCGACAACGGAACCGCGCCCTACATTGATCAGGACGCCATCGGGACCCAAGGCTGCCATGACGTCGGCATTCACCAAATGATGCGTGCTGGCGCCGCCTGGTGCGATGGAAATCAGCACGTCTGCGTCGCGCGCCATCGCCGTCAAATCGTTGTAGTATGTGTAATCCACATCACGCTTTGTACGGGTGTGATACAGGATTTTTGAGTTGAACGGCGCGAGTTTCCGCGCGATTTCCATCCCGATCCGGCCTAAACCCAAAATCCCGATGGTCCGATTGTCGACGCTCCGCGAGAGCGGCAGATTACCTGTTTCCGCCCAACGGCCCGATACGGCATGATCAACCTCTCGCGTGAAATTCCGGTAGCATGCGATCAGAAGCATCAACGTTGTTGTTGCGACTTCGGCGTTCAGAACATTAGGCGTATGCGTAACGATGACGCCGCGTTTGACAGCGGCGTCGGTGTCGATCGCATCATAGCCCACACCGTTTGAACTAACCAATTTGAGGTCAGGCAGCCCTGCAAGGTATTCCGGTTTTATCCCGTAATGTCCGTCTGTTAGCGCATAGGCGATCCCCGCGCCGTTTTCGGCAAGCCACGCGACAGGATCGTCCATGTCATCCACGTGATGCACGGTAAATGCGGAGTCCAAAGCGGCGCGGATTGTGGGGTTCAGCGGGGCAATTGTGAAAAGGTCGGTCATCGTGGCCTCAATGGTTGTCGCGCGGCATATGTTTGCGCGCAATGTCTTGGTAATTCGACGCGTCGCGCAAGGTCATCCCGTCGGAGAGCGGTTCGACCATGTCGCGGAAGTACTGTTGCCACGGGGATTGTGACACTGGGATCGGGAAGCCGCCCGCAGCGATCAATCCTTCAAAGCGTGCTTGTAGGACGTCGTCGGACACCAGAATGTTTGCGGTGCAAGTTTTCAGATCGATGCGGATCGTATCGCCAGTTTGCAGTAACGCGAGCCCGCCGTTATCCGCAGCCTCTGGCGATGCATTCAGGATAGACGGGGAACCTGACGTGCCTGATTGCCGCCCGTCACCGATACACGGCAATGCTTCAACCCCTTGTTTCAAAAGGTAAGATGGGGCGCGCATGTTCACGACTTCGGCCCCGCCAGGATACCCCTTTGGACCAGCGCCGCGCATCACGAGGATACAGTTCTGGTCGATGCCTTCTGCCTCGTCATCGATCCGATGATGGTAGTCTTCTGGCCCGTCGAACACGATAGCGCGCCCTTCAAACGCGTCGGGGTCATCCGGGTTCGACAGATAAGTTTCGCGAAACGCGGGGCTGATCACACTGGTTTTCATGATCGCGCTGTCAAACAGATTGCCCTTGAGGTTGATGAATCCGGCCTCCTGCATCAACGGGTCTGCGACGGGTAAAATCACGTCATCGTTTATCGTCCGGCGTAGCGCGCAATTGTCGCCCATAGTCCTGCCATTCGCGGTTACTGCATCCGGATGCGGCAGCATTTCTGCCTGCATCAATTCGCCCACGACTGCCGGAACGCCGCCTGCGCGATGGAAATCTTCGCCAAGATATTTGCCTGCTGGCTGGAGATTCACGAGCAACGGAACGGCGTGGCCATGCGCCTGCCAATCGTCGTTGTTCAGATCGACGCCAAGGTGCTTGGCGATGCCATTCAAATGGATGGGCGCGTTGGTTGACCCGCCGAGCGCAGAGTTCACAACGATCGCGTTTTCAAAGGCTTGGCGCGTCATGATGTCAGTGGGGCGCAGGTCTTCCCAGACCATGTCGACAATGCGTTTTCCGGTCTCATAGCTAATCTGCCCGCGTTCGCGGTAAGGGGCAGGAATGGCGGCCGAGCCGGGCAATTGCATGCCCAATGCTTCAGCCAGAGAATTCATCGTCGTGGCCGTCCCCATCGTGTTGCAATAACCCACCGATGGGGCAGATGCGGCGGCAATTTCGATGAATTCGGCGTCGGTGATTTTGCCCGCCGCCAGCTTTTCGCGGGCCTTCCAAATGACGGTGCCGGACCCCGCGCGTTCACCTTCGTACCAGCCGTTCAACATCGGGCCGACGGACAATGCAATCGCTGGAATGTTGACCGTTGCAGCGGCCATAAGCAGGGCAGGCGTGGTTTTATCGCAGCCAATCGTTAACACGACGCCATCAACAGGATACCCGAACAGCGCCTCGACCAGACCAAGATATGCGAGGTTGCGATCAAGGTTCGCGGTCGGGCGTTTGCCGGTTTCTTGGATGGGGTGCACTGGCACCTCGAGCGGGACGCCGCCCGCTGCAATGATCCCGTCACGCGTACGTTTCGCCAGTTCGATATGGTGGCGATTGCATGGGCTAAGGTCGCTGCCGGTTTGTGCAATCGCGATGATTGGTTTGCCTGATTGCAGTTCTTCCCGGGTCAGGCCGTAGTTGAGGTAGCGTTCAAGGTAAAGCGCTGTCATTTCAGGGTTTTCAGGGTTGTTGAACCACTTTTGGGACCGCAGGTTTTCGGGGGTTATCTTTGGCACGGTAAGGTCCTTTGGTAGATGAACGACAGGCTGGGGTTTCTTGCAATCACGCGATCTTCGCCGCATGAATACCGAAAGCCTACGCAGGTTCGCGGCAGGTTTGCAACGCTACGACGAACCGAAAGGGTCCCGCATGACGCGCAAAATCACACTGCTTGGCACAGGCTTAATGGGCTATCCGATGGCCCGAAACATCGCGTTGGCCGGGTTCGATGTGACCGTCTGGAACCGCAGCCGCGCGAAAGCCGAAGGGTTAACCGCGCACGGCGTGAAGGTCGCGGACACGGTCGCCAATGCAGTCACGCACGCGGATGTTGTGATTTCGATGCTGTCGGACGGTCCGGCGGTCGAAAGCATTATTGCAGAGGCAAAATCAGCGTTGGAATCCGGTGCAATTTGGCTCGATATGTCGAGCACCAAACCGGAAGAGGCCCGCGCATTCGCGGACACCCTCGCGACGTCGGATGTTTCCTTTCTTGATGCGCCAGTATCAGGCGGATCGAAGGGTGCAGAGGCTGCGACGCTTGCGATTATGGCGGGGGGCGACGCTACTGTTTTTGAAAGCGCAAAAGCCGTGTTTGAAACCATGGGACGGCCGACGCTTGTCGGACCGACAGGCGCTGGGCAACTGGCGAAGCTGGCCAATCAAGCCATCGTGGCGGTGACCATCGGCGCCGTCGCCGAGGCAATGTTGTTGCTTGAACAGAATGGGGCAGACGCCACTGCGGTGCGTTCAGCGCTGAAAGGCGGCTTCGCGGATAGCACAATTTTGCAGCAGCATGGGGCGCGGATGACGAACCGCGATTTCGTTCCGGGGGGGCTGACCAAGCTGCAGCTAAAGGATCTCGATAACGTGCTAGCGGAGGCAGGATCGCTCAAACTGCCCGTTGTTCAGCATGTGCGCGACAGATTTCATCGTTATATGACCCAGATGGATGCAGGCGATCGTGATCATTCGGGATTGTTTGAAGAGTTGCTTGATCTCAATGGGTTGCCGTTAGGCAAACCCTAGACCGGTCTCGTGAAATTCCGTGACAAATGCTCGTGAATGCGACTGCGCGTGAGGGCTTCGTCCTTGGCAAGCACTGCATCTAGGATGCCTTGATGTTGGGTGACGTTTTCAGGAACGTATTCAAAATCGCGATCCTTCGCGATCATCTGTTGGCGGAAACGATGGTAAACGACGTCGTGCGCTTCTTTCAAAACGTCTGATCCGCAAGCTTCGATCAGAGTTTGATGAAAAGCCTGTTCTGCGCGGGTCCAAAGCGTCAGCAGGTCGGTATCAAATGGCCCACCGTTGATCCGGCTCTCGATATGGGACAGGCGATGGTGGGCGGCCATCAGTCGGGATTCCCAGTCGATGTCGCCGTGACGAATCGACAGCACCGCGCCTTCTGACTCGAGTAAAACGCGAAATTGTGTCAGATCGTGCTGCAAGCGGTCGGATTGTTCGGGGACCCGAAACCCGCGCTGTTCTTGAAAATTCACCAAACCGACGGTCGAAAGCCGAAACAGGATTTCACGCATGCTGGATGCAGAGATCGCGTATTCCTGTGCAAGGTCTGCAGACTTAAGGCGTTGATTTGGCGCAAATTCTCCGTTGACGATCCGATCTCGTACGGTATCAAAAATTGGTATTTCAATGGTCATGTCCGCAACTACATCCGAAAAAAATTTTGAGATTTTGAGATATTATCAAAATTATGGAAAAAGCAAGAATTTTGTTGTCGCAGCGTAAACCCGCCGTTAGCGTTAAACTTACCAAAATCAATGCCAGTCTCTGGGAGGAGCTGGGAAAAAGCTGATTTGGCCCTAGGGAGGACTAAAATGAAATTGATGACGAAACTGACGACGGCTGTTGCCGGTGTGGCAATGATGGCGTCTGCGGCCTACGCGGATGGGCACGCCTCAACTGTATTGCGTATTCAAACCCACTTTTCGCCTGAAACGCTGTCTGGCCAAATGGCTGCAGAATACATCGAAGACATCCAGACGATGTCCAACGGTGAGATCCAAATCGAAATGTTTTATTCCGGTTCTGTTGTGAAAGCGGCAGAAACGTTTGATGCGGCGGCCACAGGTATTCTTGATTGCGACATGACAGGTGGTGCTTACCAGACCGGTAAGAACCCAGCGTTCCAGTTCACTGGCGATTTGCTGGGTGGCTACACGAACCCGTATCAGCAGCTTGCTTGGATGCTGCACGCCGATGGCGCTTCGAAAATCAACGATCTGTACAACCAATACGACATGGAATTTGTCGGCTGGTGGATCCCTGGTCCTGAATCGCTTGCGTCGACTAAGCCAATTGCAGGCGTTGCCGACTTTGAAGGGTGGAAGTTCCGTTCACCACCAGGTTTGGCAACACTCGTGTTTGCCGAAATGGGTGCTTCCCCGATCGTGATGGATTTCAACGAAATCTTTACGGCGCTTGAAACAGGCATCATCGACGGTGCTGATGCGGCCAACCTGACGAACAACGTGGGCCTTGGTCTGTATGACATTGCAGAGCACACGAACTTCCCGGGTTTCCATTCGATGCCAGCCGACCACCTTGCTTGCCGCAAGGACATTTGGGACGCGATGCCAGAGCACCACAAGCGCATTATGACCGTTGCGATGGAAGCATTGGCGCTGAAGAACGCAACAGCAAACGAAGTGCAAAACGCACAGACCGCTGTTGATCTGCGTGCGAAGGGTGTGAACCTGTACGAATGGCCTGAAGCAGAGCTGGCACAGTACCGTGAAGCTGTGAAAGCTGGTTGGACAAGCTTTGCCACGACACCAGAGGCAGAAGCACTTTTGGAAAGCCATATTGCCTTCCTGACACAGATGGGTCTGTTGAAGTAATTCTTCAGACGCACGACTGACAGACATTCGGCAGGGCTATTTGATGGCCCTGCCGTTTTCACCTCTTTCCCCGCCAGGCACCTATGAAAATCGTTAAGATTCAAAGCCATGTTTTGCAGTATGACCTGCCAGAGCCTTTGGGCTATTCGCAGCAGTATTACGCGAAACGGTCTGCCCATTTGGTGGAAGTGACGACGGACGAAGGCATCACCGGATGGGGCGAATGTTTTGGTCCGGGCAATGTGGCGCTGGCCAACAAAGCTATCGTTGAACGTGTGATCCAACCGCTGATTTTGGGAATGGACCCAATGGATCGCGATGTGATCTGGCACAAAGTTTACAACCTTTTGCGCGACCACGGACAAAAGGGCATGCCGATGCAGGCCCTGTCCGGTGTCGATATCGCGCTGTGGGATATCGCGGGTAAGGTCGCAGGCCTGCCTATTCACAAGCTGATCGGTGGCGCACACCGCGACCACGTCACCGTTTACGGCTATGGGATGATGCTGCGCCCTGATGAAACTCCTGACAGCTTAGCGGCGCGTTTCGTGGATGAAGCCGCTGAGATTAAAGAAATGGGTTTTGCCGCAACCAAGATGAAAGTCGGGTTAGGGCCGAAACCGGATGTGAAGTTGGCCGAAGCGGTCAGACGCGGTGTCGGCGACGATTTCCGTTTCATGGTGGATGCCAACCATTGCTACACAACGTCGGACGCGTTCTACGTCGGCCGTGCATTGCAAAACCTTGATGCGTATTGGTTCGAAGAACCAATCGCGCCTGAAGATCACGATGGCTATCGCGAATTACGCGCTGGTCTCGACATCAATATTTCGGGCGGAGAAGCCGAATTCAACCGCTGGGGCTGGCGCCAAATCCTTGAAAACCGCGGTCTTGATATTGCACAGCCCGAAGTCTGCGCACTTGGCGGGATCAGCGAATATCTACGGGTGCTGGCCCTTTGCCACGCGCATTTCACGCCTGTTATTAACCACGTCTGGGGCTCAGACATCGCCGTTGCTGTGAACCTGCAACTGCTTGCAGCGATGCCGCCTATGCCCGGCGGGCTGCACCCGTGGGAACCGATGTTGGAATTCGACACCACACATAATCATTTCCGCGATGATCTTTTGGAAGACCCGCTGGACATCGCAGGCCAGGTGAAGACGACCAACGGCACCGTCAAAATTCCGGACAAACCGGGAATAGGTGTTACGCCAAACACGGATTTCATCAAAGAGTTCGAGATTACTTAGACGACCTTGGGAGGGGACAGTCATGGACGAAGCAGAAACAGGAGGCTTATTGGAATGGATTATTCCGTTGGCGTTTATCATCTGCATGGGATGGGTGATTTGGCACATGCCGTCGTTCATTCTCGACTTTCTGCCACCCGCGAACGAAAGCCTGTATGGCCAAATCGAAGCATTGCAATTGCGCAAAGACGTCACGCCTAATCTCGGGGCCGTGGTCGGCGGGCACATTGATATCATCGACTTGACAGCGCTGGTCCTTATTCCAATCCTGTTCGTCTTGGGGATGCGGACCATCAAAGTCGCGACGATGGAATTCCAAGACTGGGGCGCCATCGACCGCGTGGCGATTTTCATCGGTCGGGTCACTATGATGTTGGTTTTGCTTATGACAATGGTGATGATGTACGAGGTGTTCCTGCGTTACGCGATTGAGAAACCAACACTTTGGGCGAATGAGCTGACACTGTGGATCGCGGGGTTTGTGTTTCTGTGTTCAGGCTTCTACGCCATGCAGCAACGCAGCCACATCCGTATCTTCATCCTTTACGAAGTGATGCCGCGCTGGGCGCAAAAAGCGTGCGATACGGCTTCGGTCTTCTTCATCTGCGTTTTCGCCTTCTTCCTCGTCTTTGGCAGCTACAAGCAGGTGTTTCTGACCAAATTTTACCGGTGGGAAATGTTCGGCACCGCCTTTGATCCGCCGATCCCCGCGACGATCCAGCCGATGATCCTGATCATCATCACGCTGGTAGCGATCCAGTCTGTGATCAACCTGATCGCCGATTGGAATACCGAACCCGTCATCGCGAGCGCAACGGACATGGATGACGAAGAACTTGAAGCGATCAAACGCAGCGTAGGGGCGAAATAATGGACGTCGGAACAATCTCGATTGTGCTGGTTCTGGGCCTGTTGGTCCTGCTAGCGATTGGTATGCCGCTTGGCTTTGCGTCTGCTGTTCTGGCGGTCGCAGTGCTGGTGATGAAATTTGAACCGGCCTTGCTGACAAACCCGTTTTCATGGGGTGATGGCATGCTGACGGGGCGACCGGGGACGGGGCCGCTATACCTGCTCACCCAGAAGATATTCGATCTTATGACCGAATATGTCCTGATATCCGTACCCTTGTTCATCTTTATGGCGGCGCTGTTGGAACGGTCCGGCATTGCCAAGGAAATGTACACGTCCCTTGACTACTGGCTGTCCCGCGTGCGCGGTGGCATCGCGATTGTCACGTCCTTGATGGCTGTGATTATGGCGGCGATGTCGGGCATTATCGGCGGTGAAGTCGTCCTGTTGGGCCTGATCGCACTGCCACAGATGTTACGGCTTGGCTACGATCAGAACCTCGCCATCGGGACGATTTGTGCGTCAGGGTCGCTGGGGACAATGATCCCACCGTCCATCGTGTTGATCATTTACGGCCTGATCACTGAAACATCGATCAAGGCGCTTTTTACTGGCGCGTTCCTGCCCGGTTTCATGCTAGCCAGTTTCTTTATCATCTACATTCTGATCCGGACGAACCTAAACCCGTCGCTGGCCCCATTGCCAGAACCTCAACCGGGTGAGCCGACAGGACGCCAAAAACTTGGCCTGTTCGGTGCGTTCTTGTCGGTCCTTATGGCGGGTTTCACGACGCTGTTGCTGCTGCGGGCCTTGTTCTTTACCGTAACAGGTCAGAACACAAACATGGGCGAAAACGTTGATCCGATTGCGTGGGGGATGACATATCATATCCCCTATATCATCGGCTATTTGGTCGCGGCACTGGTGCTGGCTTTCTTCGTGTTCGGGATGGAACGGGTCAAAGTCGGTTGGGAACATGGCAAGGGCCTTGTGCCGCCCTTCACTGTCATCGGCATCGTTTTAGGGTCCATCTACGGCGGTATTTCCGGCATCACAGAGGCGGCAGGCATGGGCGCATTGGCGGTCTTCGTGATCGCGTTGATTCGTGGTGAAGCTTCGAAATCACTTGTTTGGGACGCATTGATGCGGACGTTGCGGTCCACCGGTACGATCATTTGGGTGACTATCGGGGCGGCTGCCTTGGCGGGGGCCTATACGCTTGCGGGCGGTCCATCATACATCGCGGATCTGATCGTTGGCGCGGACATGCCGACGATGGCCGTATTGCTGACGATGATGCTGATCCTGCTCTTCATGGGTGCGTTTATGGATTGGGTCGGGATCGTGTTGCTGATCATTCCTGTATTCCTTCCGATTGTGAAACGCCTACCCATCGAAGAAATTGGCTTTGTCGGTCAACTTGAGCCATCCCAAATCTCGATTTGGTTCGGCGTGTTGTTCTGTATGAACATGCAGGTCAGTTTCTTGTCGCCACCATTTGGACCTGCTGCATTTTACCTAAAATCTGTGGCACCGCCGCATATCTCTTTGACGGATATTTTCCGTGGGTTCCTGCCGTTTATCTGTGTGCAGTTGATCGCCATCACCGTGCTTCTCGTGTGGCCATCCATCGTGACGATATTGCTGTGACCCTTACGGCAGATCAAATTGCGCAGTTCAAGAAGGACGGCTACCTGATCGTTAAAGACGTCGTGTCCCCCGATTTGCTGCGTGCAATTCGGGGAGAATACGATGGGGTTATGGACAACTTGTACGACGATTGGTTCGCGCAGGGATTGGTGACTGATCCAGCCGAGGGACTTGATTTCTGGGCGAAACTTGATCGGGCTCGGGCGGCTGAAGTTGAATGGTTTCAGCCGCTCGATATTTCGCTTCCTCATGCTGATATCACGGAAGATACGCCATTTCATTTTGGACCCGCCGTGTTTGATCTGGTCACACATGACCCGATCCTTGATGTCGTCGAAACCGTTCTTGGTGGTGAATTGACGTCAAATCCGATTCAGCATGTCCGCATTAAGCCGCCCCAACGCGAAGTGCCTGAAGGCGAGACGCGTGCCCATATCGGCGTCACTGCATGGCATCAGGATCGCGGCGTCGGGCATCCGTTGGCTGATGAAACAGATATCATTACGGTGTGGATCGCAGTGACGGATGCGACAGTGAAAGACGGGTGCTTGCGCCTGATACCTAATCCGCCTGACGATATGTTGCCGCATTGCCCGCAAATTCAAACTGCGATCCCTGACGCACACCTTGACCAAGATCGCGCAATTGATGCGGAAATGACGGCGGGCAGCATCTTGTTGATACACCCGCTGACCCCGCATTGTTCGGGGCCGAACACGTCTGACGGTTACAGGTGGTCATTTGATATTCGATATAACGTGAGCGGGCAGAACACAGGACGTCAGCAGTTCCCCGATTTTGTTGCCAGATCTCGGGCGCAGCCGCAGACGGAATTGCGGGACTGGCGCACGTGGCTGGGTCTGTGGGAACAGGCGCGGACGACAGCGGCCACGTCACCGCATATCGACCAACATCGGTGGCAAGCGGATAGTCCATTCTGTGCCTGATATCCTTGTTATAGGGGCCGGACTGATCGGCGCGCGGCATGTGGCGGCGGTGCAGGATCATCCTGACTGCACATTGGTTGGTGTTGTTGATCCGGTGCAGGTGGATGGGATCGCTGCCCCGGTCTTTCGCGACATTGCCGATGTGAATGTGCACGTCGATGGTGTGATCATCGCGACACCTACCGGATTGCACGCGTCCCATGGAATGCAATGTGCGCAGCGCGGTTGGCATATGTTGATCGAAAAGCCGGTTACGGCGACATTGGACGAAGCCCGCGATCTTGGGCAGGCCGTCCGTACGCACGGTGTGCGGTGTCTTGTTGGCCACCACAGACGTTATCATCCATCTATTGACGTCCTGCGGGACGCCATCTTGTCTGGCAAGATTGGCGCGCCCGTGACCTCTACGTTGATATGGGCGATGCGTAAGCATGACAGCTATTTTAACGCGGATTGGCGGCGTGCGGATGGCAGTCCGGTGATGATTAACCTTGTGCATGACATCGACTTGCTCAGGTTTATCTTTGGCGAGGTCACCGACATTGCAGCCCTTGGATCAAATGCACAACGCGGCAGCGGCAAAGTCGAAAGCGGTGGCGCTGTTTTGCGGTTTGAAAGCGGGCTATGTGCGACAATCAGCTTTGCCGATACCGCGCCCAGCCCGTGGGGTTTTGAAGCCGGAACAGCAGAGAACCCCAACATTGGTACCACTGGTCAGGATATGTGGTGGATTACGGGCACGCATGGTGGGATCGCGTTCCCATCTCTCACACTATGGGGTGGTGCCTCTGATTGGTCACAGCCCGCGACAGCGCAAACCTTATCTGCTAACAAGACGATACCATTGATCGCGCAACTGACACATTTTTGCCAAGTGATTGCGGGCACTGCCGAACCGATAATTGATGTCGTTGATGCTGCGCGGACGCTGAAGGTAACGCGTGACATTGAAACGCTCTTGGCGCAGCAAATACTGCAGCCCGAAGATACGAAGGAAAAGATAGCATGACGAAACCCACCATTGGATTTATCGGGCTGGGGCTGATGGGATCGGCTATGGTCTCTCGCCTTCAGGACTTGGGTTATCAGGTCACCGTGACCGCGAACCGGTCTCGCCCGAACATTGATGCGGCTGTTGCACGCGGGGCGACCGAAGTGGACACTGCGCGCGACGTGGCCAGTGCCAGCGATATCGTCATGCTGTGCATGGATACATCCGCCAGTGTGGAAGCCCGCATGACCGGCGCAGATGGCGTGATTGCAGGACTTCAATCAGGCGCAGTCGTCATCGACTTCGGCACGTCACTGCCCGGAAGCACGCGCGCCTTGGCGGAAAAAGTCGCAGCGGCGGGCGGCACGATGCTGGACGGTCCATTGGGACGGACACCCCAGCAGGCCTATGACGGCAAATTGAATATCATGGCGTCCGGCGACAAAGCCGCTTTTGACAAGATCAAACCAGTTTTGGATGACTTGGGCGAAAACGTCTTTCATTTGGGGGCCGTTGGATCGGGTCACACAATCAAGCTGATGAACAACTTTTTCGGGATGACCGTTGCAAACGCGATGGGCGAAGTGTTCGCGATGTCGGACGTCGCAGGTGTGGACCGTCAGCAGGTGTTTGATGTCATTGCGGCGGGTCCGTTGAAATCGATGATGATGGACCTGGTCAAAGGCTACGCAATCGACGGCAATCCAGATATGTTGGCTTTCAGTATCGGTAATGCGGCCAAAGACCTTGGGTATTACGACCAAATGGCAAAAGATGCGGGCACAGAGTCCGCGCTTGTCGGTGGCCCGCTGAATGCGATGAAATCCGCGAAAGACGCAGGCCACGGCGATGAAATGGTGTCGCAAATGGTCGATTTCTATTCCAAAATGTTCGGCCAAAACTAGGTGAGAGATGCCACAACGCCCGATAGAATAGGCGTCGGCATCTTGATGATGCTGGTCGTCTATTTGTTGTTCACCATGGTGGACACAACGGCGAAGTGGTTGATTGGGCTAGGGTTTCCGGCGCTGCAGGTTGCCTTTCTTCGCTATGCGGGCCACTTTGCCATTAGCGCAGGGATTGCTGCGACCGGACAAACCCCGTTGCGCCACCCCAAGCTGCCGTTAATTGTTTTGCGGGCCTTGCTTTTGGTGGTCGCGACGATGCTGAACTTCATCGCGATCACCTACCTGCCGCTAACGATTATTTCGGCCATCGCGTTCTCAGTCCCCATCATCGTGTGTCTCTTGTCCGTTCAGGTTTTGGGCGAACGGGTTGGACCGTGGCGGTGGGGCGCGATCCTGCTGGGGTTCGTGGGCGTCATCATCGTGATCCAGCCCTTTGGCGTTGATTATCATTGGGCAGCACTATTGTGCGTGGTGAACGCATTCTTGCTTGCAGCCTATTCGCTTTTGACGCGGTATTTGACCCAAGATGTCGAAACCCAAACGCTACAGTTCTACGGTGGCTTGACCGGTACGATTGTGATTGCACCAATGGCTTATGCGGTCTGGGAACCGGCGAAGACGTGGCCCGATTTGGTGATGTGGGGTATGCTAGGCCTGTGCGCTTGGGCGGGGCATGAAATTCTGACACGTGCCCATAACATCGCGCCTGCAAATGCGTTGATGCCGATCTCGTACAGCTATCTCATTTACATGATGGCGTCGGACATTCTGATCTTTGCACTGTATCCTGACGCAATCGAGATTGTTGGTGCAAGCGTGATCGTTCTGGCGGGTCTGATCATCTGGAAAAGAGGCCGCTAAACGCAAAAAGGCCCGCACATTTGCGGGCCTTTTCGATGATTTGGTTGGCTTAAGCAGCGTTCGCTTTGGTCCCGAACCGACCGTAGAACGACTGGGTTTTGTCAGCCATTTCACGCAGTAGGGCAGGTGTTTTGAACCGCTCACCGTATGTTTCCGCCAGTTGATCACAGCGTTCTGCTGCGTAAGGCGTGCCAATGATATCAAGCCAGCTGAACGGGCCACCGGACCAAGGTGCAAAGCCCCAACCAAGGATCGCGCCAACATCGCCTTCGCGGATGTCTTCCAGCACGTTTTCTTCCAGTGCGCGGACCGCTTCCAGCGTTTGAGCAAACAACAAACGGTGCTGCACGTCGATCAGATCAGGCTGTTCGTCGGCTGCTGGGTATTTGGCGGAAAGCCCTTCCCACAGACCTTGGCGTTTGCCTTTGTCGTCGTAAGCATAGAAACCGCTGTTAGATTTGCGGCCCAAACGGCCTTCGTCGAACATCCAGAACAACACTTCGTCCTGCGCGTCGTCGTAGGCATCGCCCATCGCGGCTTTTGTCGCTTTCGCAATTTTCACGCCGAGGTCGATGGACGTTTCGTCGGTCAACTGGAGCGGACCAAGCGGCATACCAACCAGTTTAGCGGCGTTTTCGATCAGGGCAGGTTCAACACCTTCCTTCACCATCCGGATACCTTCGTTGATGTATGGGATGATACAGCGGTTCGCATAGAAGAACCGTTCGTCATTCACAACGATAGGTGTTTTGCGGATTTGACGCACGAAATCGAGCGCCTTGGCCACGGCCACATCACCGGTCTGCGCACCTTTGATGATCTCTACGAGCATCATCTTGTCCACAGGGCTGAAGAAGTGGATGCCGATGAACTTTTCAGCATCGTTTGATGCCTTTGCGAGTTCAGTGATCGGCAGCGTTGAGGTGTTCGTCGCAAAGATGCAGTCAGGACCAGTCACGGCCTGTACCTTGGCTGTCACGTCAGCTTTTACGCCCACGTCTTCGAACACGGCTTCAACGATTAGATCACAGTCTTTCAGCGCGTCGTAGTCAGTCGTCGCGTTGATCAGGCCAAGGATCGCTTCTTTCTTTTCAGGTGTCGCCTTTTTGCGGGCGATGCCTTTGTCCATGTAGGCGGCAGTGTAGTCTTTACCCTTGTCCGCAGCTTCCTGTTTCGCGTCGATCAGCACGACCTTGATCCCCGCCAACGCAGAGACGAGCGCAATGCCAGCCCCCATCATGCCAGCGCCGATGATGCCAACTTGGGACACCTTCTGGTCTGCCACGTCAGGACGGTTCGCACCCTTTTCTAGCGCTTCTTTGTTGATGAACAGTGACCGGATCATCGCCTCGGAGGATGGATTCAGCAAGACAGAGGTAAACCAGCGGGCCTCGATCTTAATGGCCGTATCAAAAGGTACCATCGCACCTTCATAAACGGCGGAAAGCAGCGCTTTCGCAGCAGGGTAGACACCTTGCGTCTTGCCGTTCACCATCGCGGATGCACCGACGAATGTCATGAAACCAGCAGGGTGGTACGGCGCGCCGCCGGGCATTTTGTAGCCCTTTTCATCCCATGGTTTTACGATCTTAGGTTCTGACAAAACCCATTCTTTGGCCTTGGCCACAACTTCGTCAGCGTCCACGACTTCATCGATCACACCAGCGGCCTTGGCCTTTTGCGGGTTGTTCAATTTGCCCTCAAGCAACAGCGGCGAGGCCGCCATCGCACCGAGTTTGCGCACCAGACGGGTCGTACCGCCCATTCCGGGGAAAATGCCGACCATGATTTCTGGTAGGCCGATCTTGGCTTTGGGGTTGTCCGCAGCAAAAATCCGGTGACACGCCAGCGGAATCTCTAAACCAATGCCCAAGGCGGTGCCGGGCAGGGCAGCAGCAATCGGTTTGCCGCCTTTGTTGGTTTTTGGGTCCATGCCAGCACGTTCGATCTTGCGGAGGATGCCATGGGACTTCATCAAGCCGTCCATCAGGCCTTTGGCGGGGTTGTCGCCCGCGCTGGCCTTCATCTTGGCAATGATATTCAGGTCCATGCCCCCGGCGAATGTATCCTTGCCGGACGTGATAACGATGCCTTTCACAGCATCATCTGCCAACGCCATGTCAATGCAGGATTCCAGATCTTCCCACCCTTGCAGGCTGAGGACGTTCATGGATTTGCCAGCGACATCCCAAGTGATGGTTGCAACACCGTCGGCATCGATTTTCATAGTAAAATCAGTCATATCGGTGGCTCCTTACACGCGTTCGATGATTGTTGCGACACCCATACCGGATGCGATGCAGAGGGTGGCAAGGCCAGTGCCTTTGCCAGTCCGTTCCAGTTCGTCCAGCAATGTGCCGATGATAATCGCACCTGTGGCACCCAGCGGGTGACCCATGGCGATAGAGCCGCCATTGACGTTCACAAGCGACGGATCGACGTCAAAACGCTGCATGAAACGCAGGACAACAGACGCGAAAGCTTCGTTAACTTCGAACAGGTCGAGGTCGGAAATCGCCATGCCGCTGTCTTTGAGGATCTTCTCGGTCACAGGAACCGGACCAGTCAGCATGATCGTCGGATCAAGGCCGATTTTAGCGGTGTGCTTGATGATCGCGCGTGGCTTGATGCCCATCGCCTCACCGTATTCTTTGGACCCGATCAACAGGCCAGCAGCGCCGTCCACGATACCGGAAGAGTTACCAGCGTGGTGGATGTGGTTGATCTTCTCAAGGTGCGGGTACTTCATCAGCGCGACTTTATCGAAGCCTGGCATCTGTTCGCCCATCATCTGGAACGCAGGGTTCAGCTTGGCCAATGCGTCCATATCCGTGCCCGGACGAATGTATTCGTCGTGGTCCAGAATGGTCAGACCGTTCTGATCTTTCACAGGAACGATGGATTTCGCAAACCGGTTGTCCGCCCATGCAGCCGCAGCGCGGTTCTGGGATTCAACTGCCAGTTGGTCGGCCTGTTCGCGTGTAAATCCATATTCGGTGGCGATGATATCGGCCGAAATACCCTGTGGAACAAAGTACTGATCCATTGCGATAGACGGATCAACAGCGATGGCTGCACCGTCAGACCCCATGGCAACGCGACTCATCATTTCGACGCCGCCTGCGATATAAGCCTGACCGGACCCGCCGCGAATTTGGTTCGCGGCAAGGTTCACAGCTTCCATGCCAGAGGCACAGAAGCGGTTGATCGACAGACCGGGGATCGATTGATCCAGATCCGAAGCCAGCACCGCAGTACGGGCCAAACAGCCGCCTTGTTCGGCAACCTGTGTGGCGTTGCCCCAGATCACGTCCTCTACGGCGTGACCTTCCAGACCGTTGCGGTCTTTCAGTGCGTTCATCACGCCTGCAGACAGGCGGGCTGACGTCACTTCGTGCAGGCTGCCGTCCTTGCGGCCCTTGCCGCGCGGGGTGCGGACAGCATCATAGATATAGGCTTCGGTCATAGTTTCCTCCGGGTATTTAGGTGCGATCGGCAGGTGAGCCGGGCATCAAGTCGTATGGGTGTTTCCAACCGGGTTGGGCGGCGATTGCGTCCATCCAGCGGTCGATATTGGGGTAATCTTTACGGTCAAATGTGAACGGTTCTGGGTAAAACAAGTATCCGGCGACGGCGATGTCAGCGATTGTGATGTCGTCGGCAGCCAGCCATGCAGTACGGCCCAATTGCGTTTCAACAACCTTCAATGCGGACTTAAGGCGGGCGGCCTGAAAGGCGATCACATCAGCGTTGCGGCGGTCTTCTGGCATGAAATTCATCAAGAACCGCAGGTTACCAGCAACGCCGGATACCTTGTGGTTATCAAAGAACATCCAGCGCAGCACTTCGCGGCGTTCCGCAGCCGATTTGCCGCCTAATTTGCCAGTCTTTGATGAGACATAATCTTGGATCACACCGGACTGGGTCAGGACCATATCACCGTCTTCCAGCACTGGAACCTCGCCCATGACGTTTAAGTCGAGGAACGCGTCGGACCGGCCTTCACCGTTGAAGAAATCAACAAACTTCGGTGTCCAGTCAGCACCTGCGAGATCTAGTGTCAGAGCCGCTTTGTAAGCATTTCCGCTTTCGCCGAAGCAGTGCAAGGTCATTGTCATGGTGTGGTCCCTTTCGAGGGTGCGTCCAGATCATAGGACAGAGATTTGAGTTGTTCTTGGACAGATGAAAGCAGAACGCTGCGTCCAATTAACGGCCCATGCTGATTAGTCGCCTTTGTGCGAGTAGCCTAATGGGATGAAGCTGCACCGTTGCTGTTTCATCTGCCCAAAACAACTCGAAAATGCGACGTCACCGCTTGCGATGCTCCAATGTTGTCGTGAACTGCCGCAATCTGCTTCGCAGATTGTCGTCGTCCATCAACGCATCGAAGTTTTCGAACACAAAACTCAAAGCCTCCCCTTTTTCCAATCCCGCATCATCCGCAAAGCGGGTCAACCTCCGATACCCGTCTTCTGTCATTCCGACAGGAAACCGACGTGTGAGGCGAAACCGTTTGGGCATGACACTCCTCCTTGGGGAAAGGCGGGCCGCAAAGCCCGCCTTCCATCGTGTCGTTAGAACTGTGCGGCGTCCAGTGCCATCACAGTGTCCGCGCCGGTGTTGATCCGCGCGAGGTGCATTGCCGTCGCAGGCAATTGACGTGCCATGTAGTATTTCCCGGTCGCGATTTTCGTGTTCAGGAAGTCTACATCGGTGTCGCCAGCATCCAGCGCTTCTTGCGCGGCTTTCGCCATGCGTGCCCACATCAGGCCAAGGCAAACGTGACCCATCAGGTGCATGAAGTCGTAAGACCCTGACAGCGCGTTGTTCGGGTTCTTCATGCCATTCTGCATGAAATACATCCCCGCAGCTTGCATGTCCTTGGATGCCGCTTTCAGTGGCTCAAGGAAGTCAGCTTTCAGCGCTTCGTTGCCGTCGTTTTCTTTGATGAAGTTCTTCACCATGTCAAAGAACGCCATCACGTGCTTGCCGCCGTCTTGCGCCAGCTTGCGGCCAACAAGATCAAGTGCCTGCACGCCGTTTGCACCTTCGTAGATCATCGCGATCCGTGCATCACGGGCGAATTGGGACATGCCCCATTCTTCGATGTAGCCGTGGCCGCCGTAAACCTGCTGTGCAGCTGTTGCGTATTCAAAACCCTTATCGGTCAAGAAGCCTTTCAGCACTGGCGTCATCAATGAAATCAGGCCGTCCGCGTCTTTGTCGTCGTTCTTGTGCGCACGGTCGATCAGGCTTGCGCCCCACATCGTGAAGGCACGCGCCCCTTCAACAAAGCTTTTCTGGTCCATCAGGTTACGACGGATGTCAGGATGCACGATCAGCGGATCAGCAGCTTTTTCAGGGTACTCAACGCCAGTCACGGCACGGCCTTGCAGACGGTCGTTCGCGTAGAACACGGCGTTCTGGTACGCGATTTCAGCTTGTGCATACCCCTGCAGGCCCACACCCAGACGTGCTTCGTTCATCATTGTGAACATCGCGCGCATACCTTTGTGCTCTTCGCCCAAAAGGTAACCGGTCGCTTCGTCGTAGTTCATCACGCAGGTGGAATTGCCGTGGATGCCCATCTTTTCTTCGATCTTGCCAACGGACACGCCGTTGCGATCACCAAGGTTGCCTTCATCATCGACCATGATCTTAGGCACGATGAACAAGGACACGCCTTTGATGCCTTCAGGGCCACCCGGAATTTTGGCCAAGACGAGGTGGACGATGTTGTCCGCCAGATCATGATCACCGGCAGAGATAAAGATCTTCTGACCAGAAACCTTATAAGACCCGTCGTCCTGTGGCACGGCCTTGGTCCGCATCAGGCCCAAATCAGTCCCGCAATGCGGTTCCGTCAGGTTCATGGTGCCAGTCCATTCACAAGTGACCATCTTTGGCAGCCATTTTTGCTTCTGCGCATCCGTGCCGTGGGCGTGGATCGCGGAATAGGCACCGTGTGTCAGGCCTTGGTACATGTTGAAGGCCATGTTGGCGGACACGAATGCTTCTTGTGCGGCAGAGTTCATCACATAGGGCAGGCCCTGGCCGCCATATTCCGGATCGCAATCCATTGCAGTCCAGCCACCTTCTTTCATGACCTTAAAGGCCTCGTCGAAACCGGTTGGTGTCCGCACGATGCCATTTTCAAGCACGCATCCTTCGGTGTCGCCAACCGCGTTCAGCGGCAGCAATACGTCGGTTGCGACTTTTCCGGCTTCTTCAAGCACGGCGCTTGTGAATTCCGCATCAAGATCGTCGTAGCCCGGGACGTCTTGGGCGCTGACGTTCAACAGATTGTGCAACACAAACTGCATGTCTTTAGTAGGGCTATTGTAGATCGGCATGTGCGGGTCTCCTCCGGTATCAACTCTTAGGCAGCGGCGATCTTGCCGTTTGCCAAATCTTCAAGGCGCTGTGCGCCCCATTCCATTTGTGTCTTCAGCTCCTCGATGGCGACATTCAGTTCATCGCGCTGGGCGATCATGTCGGCGAGGTGCGTTTTGGCCAGTTCGTATGTTTTCGCGAGCTGTGCCTGTTGGCTGTCGCCCATGTGGTACATGTCCAGCAGCTGCCTGATTTCCTCTAGGCTGAACCCGAACCGCTTACCGCGAAGGATCAGTTTGAGGCGGGCTTGATCACGCTTAGTGAACATCCGGCGCTGGCCGTCACGCATAGGAAACAAAAGTTCTTTCTGTTCATAAAACCGCAAAGTGCGGGGGGTTACGTCGTATTTCGCGCACATGTCGCGAATGGTCATTGTTTCAGTTGTCATTGTGCAATCCTTGGGCTGCATGTTGTTCGTTGTGCAGCCGAGGTGCGCCGTCGACTCGAACCTTACAAGCTTTGTTGACGTTAACGTAAACGGAACGTGGCGTCATTTTGCGCCTGACGAAAGGTCAGCAAAAGTCACCCTAGGTCACGCGTAATTTAATAAGAGGGAAGGGAAAGTTGGTTTTCCCCTCAGACGGGAAAGCGGGTAAGGATTTCCATACCGGATTCGTCTAAGAATAAGGGCTTTGCGATGCCTGCGGTTTCACGAAGCGTCAAAAATTCAGACAATGCGTGTGAAGAATTTGTATCGCATCCTGATATCCGCACGACGGGCCTGATCACGGGGCCCATGCGGGTCCGTGATCAAAATTGACCTGAGGTCATCCGACGTTTTTGGCTGTCAGATCGCGCAAACGCTTCAATTCGGTCATCGTGTCATCCAGCTGTTTGCGCTGTTCGTCCAGTTCAACCAACTGTTTGTCGGCCAGTTTGACCCACGTTTCCATCTGCGCTTGCGTACCTTCGTTTTCGTAGATTTGCAGCCACTGGCGAATGTCTTCCAACGCGAACCCGAAGCGGCGGCCACGCAAGATCAAAGTCATGCGTGCCAGCTCTTTGCTGCCATAGAAACGAGAACGGCCCTCTTTTTCGGGGCTGAGTAGTTCGATGTACTCGTAGTAGCGCAGCGTCCGTGGGGTCACATCGAACTTGGCACACATTTCTTTAAAGGACAGGCGGGGCTCAGACATTTCGTTCTCCATGACGCTAGTATAGCGCGCACTAAATCCAAGGCAACGTGCCAATCGCCCTTCATTGAGGATGCCAAGAAACAGCTTTTCGTAAGCGTCCGAGAATGTCAGGTGTGGGGCAATACCAATTGCGAGGGTCACCAGATGACACCAGACGAGCAAGCAACGATGGTTGCATCGTTCATACAAAACATGCCCCACGCCAAAGCGCTCGCGATGCATGTGGAACATTCCGGCGATGGCGAAGCGGTGATTTCCATGCCCTACGACGAACGCCTTATTGGCGATCCTGAAACTGGCGTGATCCACGGTGGTGCGGTTTCAGCATTGATGGATACGTGTTGTGGCACAGCCGTTATGTGTCACCCGAATGCAGGTGTACCCACTGCCACGCTGGATCTACGCATCGATTATATGCGCTCTGCGACGCCTGGACAGGCGATCACCACGACAGCCACGTGTTATCATGTGACCCGCAACGTGGCTTTTGTGCGCGCTGTTGCCACGGATGACGACAAAGATCGCCCAGTGGCGACCGCGACAGGTGCATTCACCGTCCCACAAGTGAAAAAGGTGGCGACATGAAGAAGCCAGAACCCGTGCAGGTCGTCAAACAAAGGCGTGATGCTGCCCTTCAGAACCTTTTGGCCGACGTGCCTTACATTCAGTTTCTCGGTGTGCAATTCGATCGCCGCGGTGACGAATTGACTGCGGTTTTGCCGTTCAAAGACGATCATATCGGCAATCCTATGCTCCCTGCGATCCATGGCGGCGTGACAGCTGCGTTTCTTGAGATTACGGCAATCATCCAGCTGAGTTGGGAAATGATCTGGGACGATGTCGAAACCCCGACAACCGATGTACCGACCCGCGTTTTGCTGCCAAAGACCATCGACTTTACCGTTGATTACCTACGCTCTGGCCTGCCGCGCGATGCTTACGCGCGTGCGCGGGTTAACCGGTCTGGCCGTCGTTATGCATCGGTGCACGTCGAAGGTTGGCAAGACAACCGGTCCAAGCTGTTCGCCCAAGCAACGGGTCACTTCCTGATGCCGGACAGGTCTAAACCCTGATGAAGACCGATAGCCTGACGCATCGCCGCGTCCTGCAAATCTCGCTCCCGATTGTGCTGTCGAATGCGACCGTGCCGATCTTGGGGGCTGTGGATACGGGTGTTGTCGGGCAGATGGGCGAAGCCGCGCCAATTGGGGCAGTTGGCATCGGCGCGATTATTTTAACCGCGTTCTATTGGATTTTCGGGTTTCTACGGATGGGCACCGCAGGGCTTGCCGCCCAAGCGCATGGGGCAGGGGACCAACCCGAAGTCGCCGCTTTGCTATCGCGTGCGTTGTTGATTGGCGCGATGGCAGGGTTTGCGATGGTTCTGCTGCAAATCCCGCTATTTTATGGCGCGTTCAACCTGTCGCCTGCCAGTCCCGAAGTCGAAAGCCTTGCCCGTGAATATATGGCGATTCGGGTGTGGTCCGCCCCTGCGACTATCGCGCTTTACGGGATTACAGGCTGGCTGGTGGCCTTAGAACGCACCAAGGCAATCCTCGCGATCCAAGTCTTGATGAACGGGGCAAACATCGTCCTCGATCTGGTATTCGTGCTGGGCTTTGATTGGGGCGTAGCTGGTGTTGGCTGGGCCACGTTTATCGCCGAATGGGCAGGACTTGCTTTGGGTCTATGGCTTTGCCGCGACGCTTTCAAAGGCACGGCATGGCGCAACGTAGAACGTATTTTCGACCGCATTCGCCTGAAAAATATGGCGGTTGTGAATACGGACATCATGATCCGTTCCGTTCTATTACAGGCGATCTTTGTCAGCTTCCTGTTTTGGGGGGCTGATTTTGGTGATGTGAATCTCGCCGCGAACCAAGTGCTTCTGCAGTTCCTGTATATCACGTCTTATGCGCAAGACGGATTTGCGTTCGCGGCTGAATCGCTGGTGGGTCAAGCTTTGGGTGCCAAAAAACGTGTCGCATTGCGCCGCGCCGCCATTTTGACTTTTGGCTGGGGGGCTGCGACGGGCCTGCTTCTTGCTACCTGTTTTGCGATCTTCGGACCTGCGATCATAGATACCATGGCCAAAGCGCCAGAGGTCCAATCGGCGGGCCGTACTTTCCTGCCATATATGATTGCAGCCCCTTTGGTGGGGGTCGCGTCGTGGATGTTGGACGGGATTTTTATCGGGGCCACACGAACCAAAGACATGCGCAATATGATGATCATTTCGGCTTTGGTCTATTTCGCCTGTGTGTTTCCATTGATGGCCGCGTTTGGAAACCACGGCTTATGGCTTGGGCTATTGTTAAGTTTTGTGGTGCGGGGCATCACACTGGGCATGAAGTACTCCGCACTGGAAGCGTCAGCTGACCCTTAGTTGGCGCAATCGCGTAGGGTCGTTGCGAGGCTTGTCATCATCGCGATGTAACCCACGCCAGCGCGGTCTGTCGCATCGACCATCGCCGTTTGTGCTGCTGTGTTCTCAATCAGAACAGCAGCCCATTCCGCGTCCGTTGGGGATTCGTGCAGCACGCAGGTCACGTCGCCCGCTTCGACCATTTCACGCAGCTCGCGCAGGTGACCGGGGCCAGGATCGGCGTCTTCAGAGTTCGAAATAAAGCCCGCAGGGGTCAGACCGACACCGACCTCAAAATACTGGAAACTGTCGTGCGGCAGAATGATCTGTGTGCCGTCGATCTGTATCGCAGTGGCGGCCAGCTCTGCCGAGAGCGTTGTGAGGTCCGTTTGGAATGCCGCAAGGTTCGCGGCGTATTGTTCCGCGTTCTCCGCGTCTTGAGCGATCAAGGCTTGTGCCACCGCATCGGCCCATACGGATACGGCAGTGGGGTCGAGCCACGCATGCGGGTCAAATTCACCATGGTCGTGGCTCGCATGATCATCATGATCGCCATGTTCCGCGTGGTCGTCATGGTCTTCGTGATCATCATGATCGCCATGTTCCGCGTGTTCGCCATGGTCTTCGTGGTCATCATGATCGCCGTGCTCTGCATGATCATCATGGCCCATGGCCTCATCAAGATCGCGGAATGGCAGCAGGTTCCAGCCCTCTGTCTCAAGCAGTGACAAGTGCGCGGCGTCACCTGCCAGGTTTTCAAGCGGATCAACCAACCAAGGTGTCAGGGATGCACCCACCCAAATCACGAGATCAGCTTGGGAAAGTGTGCGGGCCTGTGATGGACGCAATGTAAAATCGTGGGGATCGTCACCGGGAGCTAGCAGGACGTCTGGCGTCCCAATGCCCTGCATCAATGTCGTCGCGATGCTATGGGTCGGGCCAAAATCGGTCATAACTTGTGGCGCATCGGCCCAAGCAGCGGCAGGGACAGCCGCCAGTAGTGACAAAAGTGGGAGAGAACGTAGGGACATGACTTGCCTCTTTGAGTGAATCAACATAAATTGTGGTATGTTATAACGTAACACGGATGGCAAGATGGAAACCACACCCGCCAAAGGATTCGCAAAGCACGACCATCGTGCCTGTGTGGCAACCGCGTTATCAGCGGCGGATGCTGCGTGTTTGGCGCGGAAGGTGCAGTTCACGCCGGTGCGGCGTCGGACGCTTGAAATCTTGCTCGAAGCACATGCAGCCCTTGGCGCATATGATGTCTTGGCGCGGCTTGATGCAGACGGTTTCGGGGCGAAGCCACCTGTGGCTTACCGCGCTTTGTCTTTCCTTGTGGATCAAGGATTTGTGCACCGGATCGAACGTTTGAATGCCTTCGTGGCTTGCGCCCATCCTGATACGACCCACGATCCGGCATTCATGATTTGTCGTGGTTGCGGAACCGTCGCTGAAGCGCAGGCAGGCAATAGCGCCTTGGGGCAAAGTGCGGCCTCTGCCGGTTTCCAGATCGAGCAAACCGTGATCGAAGCCGAAGGTCTGTGCCCAACTTGTCAGGACCCGTCATGACACTTTTGACTGCTGACAAGGTTGCTGTCCGCTACGGTGGCCAAACAGTTCTGGATCGTGTCACCATGGCATTGGTGCCGGGTGAAATCGTGACGATTGTGGGGCCAAACGGGTCCGGAAAATCAACGCTATTGCGCGTTTTGATTGGCGCGTTGAAACCAAGCACGGGAACTGTCACGCGATCCAAGGGCATCAAGATCGGCTATGTGCCGCAGAAACTGCACATCGATCAGACAATGCCGCTGACGGTGCGCCGTTTCTTGGATTTGCCGAAAAAAGTCAGCGATGCGCAGGCCTGTGAAGCGCTTGAAACCGCTGGGCTGTCTGATCTCGGCAAACGCCAAATGTCGGATTTGTCTGGCGGTCAGTTCCAGCGGGTTCTGCTTGCGCGAGCGATCCTTGGACGCCCCGATATTCTGATGCTTGATGAGGCGACGCAGGGGTTGGATCAACCGGGCTCTGCGAGCTTCTACCGTCAGATCGAAGCGGTCCGCCAAGAATTGGGTTGCGCAGTCTTAATGGTGAGCCACGAATTACACGTCGTGATGAGCGCCTCTGACCGCGTGATTTGTCTGAACGGTCATGTGTGTTGCGAAGGAACGCCTGAAGTTGTCAGCGCAGCCCCGGCATATCGCGAATTGTTCGGCACTGGGACGGGTGGCGCTTTGGCGCTGTACCGGCATGACCACGATCATCACCACCACCATGATCACGACCACGACCATACCCATGAGGCAGCCGAATAATGCTTGACGATTTTGTGGTGCGCGGGGTCCTTGCTGCCCTTGGAACTGTTGTAGCGACAGGCGTTCTGGGCTGTTTCGTCGTGTGGCGGCGCATGGCCTATTTCGGGGATGCGATGGCACATGCGGCGGTTTTGGGCGTGGCACTGTCGTTGGCGTTTTCAATGTCGATCTATGTGGGGGTGATCATCACGGCGGTCTGTATCGCTTTGATATTTTTGCAATTAACAGGCGCAGGGCAGACGGCCGACGCGGCGCTTGGGGTGCTGGCCCATAGCGCCTTGGCGCTGGGCCTTGTGATCGTGTCATTGTTGTCAGGTGCGAAGCTTAGCCTGTCGGCTTACCTTTTCGGGAACGTATTGAGCGTCGGAACGACAGACCTTGCGATCATCTGGGGCGGTGCGTTTATCGTCGTTGGCGTACTGTGGTGGCAGTGGTCACATCTTTTGACGGCCACGCTGAGTCCCGATTTGGCCTATGCGGCGGGTATCGACCCGCGCAAGCAGGAACTGTTGCTGACGATTCTGCTGGCGTTGGTCGTGGCCGTGGCCATTAAGGTCGTCGGCGCGCTGTTGATAACGGCCTTACTGATTATTCCCGCGTCCGCGTCACGCCAATTGGCCCGCACGCCTGAGGGCATGGCGGTCGCTTCAATCATCGTTGGGACGTTGGCTGCATTTGCAGGTACGCAAGCGTCCTTGATGTTCGACACGCCGACCGGGCCATCAATCGTGGTGGCGGCGGCCTGCGTTTTTGCCGCGACGACAGTATTGGGGCGGTTACGGGCGTAATGGCCCGCGCCTAGACGTCCAGCCACAACGTAACAGGACCATCGTTGGTGAGGCTGACCTTCATATCAGCCCCGAATGAGCCGGTTTGCGTTGTGATCCCTAAAGCCGCGACATCGTCGATGAATTGCTCGTAAAGCGCGCGCCCTTCTTCGGGGCGTGCCGCAATCGAAAAACCAGGACGATTGCCGCGAGATGTGTCGCCTGCCAGTGTGAACTGGCTGACAATCAAAGCTGATCCGCCTGTGTCGGCAAGTGACAGGTTCATTTTGCCAGCATCGTCGGTGAAGATCCGCAGCTTGCTGATCTTTGCGGCAAGTTTGGCTGACTGCGCTGCGGTATCACCCTGCATCGCACAAACGAGGATCAACAGGCCGCGACCGATTTCACCGATGGTTTCGCCATCAACAACAACACGTGCGTCAGTGACGCGCTGGATTAGGGCTCTCACAATTCAGAGGCCCACGGTGGATTCGCACCAGCGCGCGACACTGTGATCGCGGCAGTTCTGGCGCCAAGGGACAGCGCATCACGCACGGCATCATCTGATAGACTGGCGACGCCGGATTTCGTCAAAAGCCCTGCGTTATGCAAGCTGGCCAGCAGACCTGCGTTGAATGTATCGCCCGCACCAACAGTGTCGACAACGGTTGCCTTGTTCGCAGCGACAAAGATTTCTTGGGTCGGCGTGTATCCGGTCACCCCTTTGGACCCTTCGGTAATGCACAACAATTTCAGATCGTTATCGGCAACCATTTTGCGGGCTTTATCGGCTGTGCCGCCTTCCGGATCGATCCAATCAAGGTCTTCGTCGGATAGTTTGATGATGTCTGCGAGGCCGATCATCTCTGCGATGCGGGCGCGATATACGGCTTCGTCTTTGATGAACGTCGGACGGATGTTCGGATCGATCATCGTGACCTTGCTGGATGCTTCGCGTTTCAGCAGGGCCGCGTAAGTTCCCGCACATGGTTCAACAGCCAAAGAAATACCGCCAAGGAACAATGCGTCCGCTGACGTATCGGGCAGGCTATCCAACGGCAGCATGCGTCCGGCGGTGTTTTCGTCGTAGAAGGCGTAGCTTGCGTGTCCATCCACCAGTTTCACGAAGGCCAAGGTCGTCGGTTGGTCCGAACGATGGGCGAGGCTAGCATCGACGTTGGATGCGGCCAGCGCACCGGTCAGAACTTCACCGAACAGATCGTTGGAAATGCCTGAATAGAATTGCGTCGGAACGCCAAGACGACCCAAAGCGATGCTTGTGTTGAACACGGCGCCGCCCGCATGTGGCGCGAACGCGGCTTCCCCTGCGGATGTTTCACGCGGTAGCATATCGATCAGGGCTTCGCCCGCACACAGGATCATCGCCTATCTCCTATTGACTGTTAGCGATAACAAATCCCACACCTGCCGCGATAATCAAGCCGATAATGACTGCAAATGTGATTTTCCAAGCAGAGTATGGCCTTTCGCCCTGCACACGGCCCGTCCGGCCGTTGACGACAAAGCGATAGGTCTTACCGTTGTATTTGTAGGCCGCAAGCCAGACCGGCAGCAGGATGTGTTTGAAGGTCACATCGCTGATTTGCGTTTGAACATTGCTGATTCGTTGTTCATCGCCACCAATGTCGTATTTGACGTCGCGCCTGATCATGCGGTCCATGTAGGCGCGGGCTTCGGTGAAACCGTCGGTTAATTCGACTTGATATCCTTCAGCCCTAAAACCAGCCAGATATTCAGGCTTATATGGCTCTAGCGCGGATAGGTCCCACGGTTCCAGACCGTCGGTGTATTTCTTCGGCAGGCTGTTTGAGGCGAGAACAAGCACGTCGTCAAAGAAACGCGCAACACGGCCCGATGCAGCCCGCCAGCGCGTTTTGCGAACCCGAACCTGTTTTCGTTTCCCATCCCGCACGACTGTTTTGGTTTCGTAGTAATGGGTGCCGCGCTGGCCAGTGTAGTTGGATTTTGTATCGGCATCGAACGTCCAGTAAGGCACGTAAATACCGTTCATTTTTCGGCCTTTACGAGCGTATTCTGTCAGCCCGTTTGGCGCGAACCATAGCGATCCCAGCCAATCCGTTAGTTCTTTACGGGACGCCGGTTCGTCTAGCTCAAACGGTAAAAGGCCACGCGGCTTGATGTGGCGGTGCGTGCCGGTGTCCGTGACGACAGGCGTTGCGCAGAACGGACATTCTGCAGCGTGCGTATCGCTATCGAATTCGGTCTGCGCGCCGCAATTCGGGCAGGTGATGACCTTTGTTTCTTCGATGTCTTCTTCGGCCAGTGCGTTGGCCACAGCGTCTTTAAAATCAAGTTCCTTGATCCCACTGGCGACGCCTGCCGCTGATTCCAATGGTTCGGTATTGCCGCAATGATCACAGATGAGACGGTGATCGCCGGGGTCAAACCGCAGATCGGACCCGCAATTATCACAAGGGAACCGGTGTTCTTGGAGCGGGCTGTTTGGGGTGTCGAAATCAGTGTCGGTCATGTGAAGCGTGCTTCTTCTGGGGCGGCTAAAGCGGTTGATTTGATCATAGCCGGAAACGCGACCCAGCGACCACCCAAAAGGAAGGGTGTCATAGGAACCGATGCAAGGCTTTCGGGGCCATGATCCGCAACGCGTTGTCGCGTAATCGAACGTGCCGCCACGTGTGAAATCCTGCGTGAGCAATCGCAATGACTGCAAGGATGTAGAATTCGTAGATGTGAACCTGACCGATGAAATCGTTCCACTTTGGCAGGTTCAGTGGCACACCAATGGGAACGATATTGCCTGCCCACAACTGCGTTGCAGATGTAACGCCCAAGCCAAACCCAGTCAGTGCGACGCCAAATAGCCCCAAGATAAGTGTCTTGTGCAAAACTTGATGGGCGCGTTTGGCCCGCGGACCGAGCTTTGGACCAGGGCGTCCGACAAGGCCGCGCTTCAGATATGTTGCTGTCCAAAAGAGGGCGAAGCTCACGAAGATTAGCCCAAGAAACGAATGCACGTGGAAGGCCCAACGCCCGATCCGGTTTACGTCTTCCGGCGTCACCAACATAAACCAGACGAAAAGTGGAATCGTGACGCCATGCAGTACTTTGACGAGCGACCGCTTGTTCGGGCTGAATATGGCGCGGCTGTTGTTCATGCTTCAGACACGCGACGTGCCCGAAAAAGTTTCGTCAAATTGGTAGTGCTGGCTGTAAGGTGCATGGGAAATTCAATGCACCACCATCGCCGAAGGTGCCTTCGCAATAGTTATTGCCAGCTTGGGTTTGGAACAGTGAAATGCAAATACCGCTCCAACCGCCTGCTTCTGCGACGCACATGGTGTTGCCATCGAAGCCGGAAATTGTGCTTTCGATCCGCGTGTTAAAGGCTGGATTGATGTAAGTGGCGGTGCCGTCCAGTGCGAAAATCACGCCTTCGCCGCTTGGGGCAAGCGCGCTGAACGCGTTGGCTGTCGGAAACCGTGCTGTCAGGTCGGCTTGCGTTGCAATCACGTCGACGGGTGACAGTCCTTCGGGGCGATCTGTCGTTGCATCAGACGCCACGCAGCCGGCCAAAAGGGCGGTCATCGCACAAAAGGTGGGGATGCGTGGCGTCATTGATTAGGCTCCGGGTGGGGGCGGTGGTGCGACGGTGAAGATGCTGTTCAGATCAGCAACATCTTCGGCGCGCATCCATCCGTCCTGTCCTTGCGTCCAAACCATTGTGTCACGTGTAAGCGCACCTTCGGTGACTTTGCGGCCCATCGCAGCTTTGGAAAACGGGCCAGTGACGTCGCCCGCGACGGCAATATGCCAAACATGTTCCGCAGGTGGCGGCGGTGGAGGCGGAGGTGCCATCGCAGCCGGTTGTTGTGGTGCCGCACCCCATGGTCCGGCTTGCGGGGCTTGATTGAACATTTGGCCCATGTTCATGCCAAGACCTGCGCCCATGCCCATACCCATTGCTTGACCAGCGGCAGACCCTTCAGCCCCCATCGCTTGGGCCGCTTGATATTTCAGATGGTCATCAAGATTGCCTGTTATGCCGCGCGATGTGCGGGTATCCAGCGCCTTTTCCACGGCAGGGGGGAGGCTGATGTTCTCGATGTATAATTCCGGTAGCATGATGCCGTATTGGGCAATCGTCGGGTTGATCGCATCTGCAATCAGCTTGCCGACTTCGCCAGTATTCGCGGCCATATCAAGCACTGGAATACCGGATTTCGCGATCGCGCGGCTGAATTCCTGTACGATGATATTGCGGATTTGGTAGCTGATTTCGTCAGCCGTAAATTCACCGTCCGTGCCCACGATTTCGGTCATGAACCGTGCGGGATCGCTGACCTTCATTGTGTAGGTGCCGTAAGCGCGAATCCGGGTTGGTCCAAATTCGGGATCACGCAACATAATCGGGTTTTTAGTGCCCCATTTCAGGTTCGCGAAGCGGGTCGTGTCGACGAAATAGATCTCGGATTTGAACGGCGATTTGAAACCATGATCCCAGTGCTGCAGCGTCGTCATGATCGGCATGTTGTTGGTTTCCAACATGTACAGACCCGGCGTGAACACATCAGCCATCTGACCTTCGTGCACAAAAACAGCGGCTTGGCCTTCGCGGACCGTCAGCTTCGCGCCGTATTTGATTTCGTGACCTGCGCGTTCAAAACGCCAAACCATCGTGTCTTGGGTGTCGTCAGTCCAGTGGATGACGTCGATAAATTGGCCAGAGAGGAAGTCGAGAATGCCCATGTGCTTGGCCCTTTCGTATTTGATGTTAACGATATGCTAGGCAGCGGTGCGCCGCATAGCAAGGTCATGAAAAACGGACCCTATGTGGGACCGGAATCGAGTAATTCGCGCGCGATGATCCGCGCAATTGGGGCGGCTTCGGCGGCGGACATACCGGTGCGGAAACGCGGATCGTAGAGCATTTTCAGCAGCAATTCGTCGTGTGTCGTCAGCAACCCAAATTCTTCGTCGTCGTTGAAAATGGACGGGCGCGCCTGCGGGCTGTCGTTGGCAAGGCCAAGCCCCTGTGCCAGCTCTTCGTGGAAACAGGACGTGCGCAAGAGATCGGGGTGTTCGGACCGTATGATCGCCACGGCTTTGGAATAACTGGCACCGCCGCCTTCGGAAAAGGCGACAACGATGCAAAGCTGGTCGCGCGGCAGTTGGGTGATCGCTCGCAAAGAGCTTTCGGCGATGCCCGGCACGATTTCACGCAGGCGGTCGCGGTAGGTCGCGCGGTCATCTTCGCCAAGCACAAGAACGTGGAAATTGGGGTCTGCGTCCGTTTGCAGGATCGAAAGTCCAGATACACGCGATAGCCGCTGCGCATAGGCGGCCACAGTGGTGCGGTCGCGGGATTGTTGTTCCGGCGTAACCGAGGCCCCAAATTCCATCGTCATGCGCACGGGCATATCCCAGCGGCGTAAACGTGAAAGGGTGGCCTGCGGACGCAATACATCGCCGTCGGTGATGTATTCGTCAAACAAAGCGATCCGCACGAAATTGCGGGCTAGCACGGTGTCGGTGAACGGGGTATCGGGACCGCCGCCATCGCCGCGCAATAAGCCTTGCGTCAGCAGATCATTTTGAAGGCGCCGGTAATACGTCGCCAGCGCTTTGCTGGTCTCGCTTGGTTCCGTGATCACGGGAGGGGCCAGTTCTTCGACTGGTTCCGGACGACTGACCGGTGGCGTGTCGGGGACAGGCGTGACGGGTGGTGTGGTTTCGCAAGCGGCAAGCGTCAGCAGGCCCGTAAGGCCCACTGCGCGAATAATGCCGCTTGCGTTTGTCACTTATGCACCTGTCGCTGTGCCGATGGTGTCACCGGTTTTGTCACCGCGTGCTTTTGCAGAGGCGAGCGTGTCTTTCAGCTCTTTCTCCATCTTGATCATGTCGGCTTCTGCTTCGGCGCGCTTGCGCTTGCCTTCGTCCGCGATTTCCAAGCTTTCATTGATCGTCGCAATCAGATCGGCGTTCGCTTGCTTCACTGCGTTGATGTCGAACACGCCGCGTTCCATTTCGGTACGGATAACTTTGTTCGCATCGCGCAGGTTTTTAGCGTTGGCCGTCAGCAGTTCGTTCGTCAGGTCGTTTGCGCTACGCACAGCTTCAGCCGCTTCGGCGGAACGTTGAATAGTGACGGCCTGAGCCAGTTGGGTTTCCCAAAGTGGCACTGTGTTGACCAAAGTCGAGTTGATCTTCGTGACCAGCGACTTGTCATTTTCTTGCACAAGGCGGATCGACGGCAAGGATTGCATTGTCACCTGACGTGTCAGTTTCAGATCGTGCACACGGCGTTCCAGATCGTCACGGGCCGCACGCATATCGCGCAATTCTTGCGCCATCATTACCGCGTCGTTTTCCGGGGCTGCTTCTACTTCTGCAACCTTGGCAGGGATCACGGTTGCATCCAGTTCTTCGAGCTTCGCTTCGCCAGCCGCGATGTAAAGGGCGAGTTCGTCGTAGAATGCGAGGGTCTTGTCATACAGCACATCAAGGCTTTCGATGTCGCGCAACAATACGCCCTCGTGGCGCAACAGGTCTTCGGTAATACCGTCGATCTGGCCTTGAACATCTTCAAAACGCGCAACAAACTTCGCCATTGGTGCAGCACGACCCAACAGTTTTTCCCACCAGCTGCGTTTACGACGCACGTCGAGTTCAGAAACCGAGAAACCGCGGATTGTGGACACGATGTTGCGCAGGCTGTCGCCCGCTGGCCCGACGTCTTTGTTGCGCACGCCTTGCAGCATGGATTGTGAAATTTCTTGCAATTCGGCCTGTGCGCCGGACCCGAAAGAAATGATCGACTGCGTTTCGGTGATGTCGATTTCGTTCATGCGTTTGGTGATTTCAGCTGACGTTGGCGCATCAGCTGCCGCTAGCGGAACAAGGTCGCCCATCGGCTCAGCCAGCACAACAGCTGTCACTTTTTCAACATCAGCCAGCGTTGCGGCAGCTTTTTCGCGGATCGTTTCAGACATATTGTCCCCCTAGGTTAGCGACCTGTTTCACAGGCCGTCACGCTGCAATCGGTCGCGCAGCACTTTGATTTCGATATCCATATCCGTCCGGTCGTCTTCCATCATCTTGTCAGTCCGTGCGGCAAAGTTGTCTTGTAGGTCGTCGAGCAGAGCGATGTAGTCGGTCCGCACAGACGGATCAGGTTTACGCGTATACAGGTCCACAAACTTGACCGTCGCGTCGCGCGCGCCTTCAAGGTAGACGCCCAGATACTTACGGGCGCGTGTCAGGTCGCGCGGGTCTTCTTCAACCGTGCGGGCCATCTTACGGGCCGTTGCATCGAAAGACGCAACGCGTGCCGTCAAATCACGGTCTTCGAGACGGGCGATGTGATCTTTCATCGCGGCCAGGCTTGCATCGGCTTGATCCACGACGCGGGCAACGCGGTCTTGTTGGAAGGTATCCACGCCTTCCATCCGCTTGTCTTTCAACGGGTCAACGCCAAAGGCCACGGTATGCAGGACTGCCCCGACAATGCCGTAGATCACGGACCCGATCAGCCCAGTATCGCCAGTGTATGCGGCCAAAGTAATACCCAAACCGGTTGCCAATGACGCGATCATCTTGCGCGGGATCGCGGGTTTGCGTGCAACACGGCGGGCATCGTATTCGGCTTGTGCCTGCAGTCCCTCGCGCGTGAACCATGCCGCAAAGGTCAACAATGCTGCGCCCAGCAGTGCGATTGCGAGCATCGCAGGGCCATCATTGATTGAAGTGAAGACAAGAATAATTGCGGGCACGAATAACAAAGTCGTGCCTTTCGTGTTGTCTTCGATTGGCCGGTCGGGCGGTGTTTCACGGATATCCGCACCAGAAGACGTCCCGTTCGGGCTATATTTTCCGCCAAATTTCTTCGCCATTACGCTGCCCCCAAAAAGCCGCTGGTCACGCCAAACAGCAGGATCACAAGCACGATGAATGCGATTGTCCGGATCGTCTCAGGCAAGGTTTCCCCAATGCTTTTTTGCGGTGGTGCCCCGTTGAACCACCTGAGTAACGCCCATATGACCAAGCCACCCATGATTGCGGGGAGTAGCAATAAAAAGAGCAGCAATAGTTTGATCATGGTTCACAGCGTTGGTTACCTCGGGTTGGTCAACAGATAAGCACCGTTTCGGAAATTACGAATGTTTCTGGTTTGCTGCCCGTTCTGCGTTCAGCTTGCGCGCGTAGCCGGATTGCAGGATTTCAACAGCAAACAATACGACAACAGAGAAGTAGAATGTGGATTTCGACATTGGAATAATGTCTTGGCCAAAGACCTTGATCCCCATCGAATCGTCATGCATCGCGTGGGACGCGGCAACACCTGCTTCACCAAGAAGCACAACACCAACGATCAGCAGGATAAAGAGGCCAAGCACCTCGTACATGCGGTTTTTTTCAAGAAACTTTGTCACGCCGTCAGCGAGCAGCAGCATTGCGAGGCCGGACAGCAGGATTGCCGTTGCCAAGATTGGGAACACGTCCGTAATCGCAAGGGCAGACAGAACCGAGTCGAACGAGAAGATCAGGTTCATCATAACAATCAGCAGTACGACCTGAACGGCGGATTTTCCGGATTTGCCTTCAACATCGTGGCCAAGGTGTTCGACCGACAGCATGTGCCGGATTTCCTTAATCGCCGTGTACATAATGAACACGCCGCCAAAGACGAACACGCATGTGGCAAAGTTCACGGCACCTTCCAGAACGCCTTCCCATGCGAATGTGTAAAACGGTGCGGCTAGCGCATCGATCAAGCTGATCATCACAAACAGCAGAACAACCCGCAGGGCCACCGCGATGATAATTCCCCAAAAGCGCACCGACTTTTGCTGGGCGACGGGCGCGCGTTGGCTTTCAATCGAAATATAGAGAAGGTTATCAAACCCCAAAACCGCCTGCAAAAAGCAAAGCATGATGAGGTTGGTTGCGTTCTCGAGTGTTAAAAGATCAGCCACGTGTGTCGTTCCCTATTCTGGCAGTGCGCGCGTCACGCATATTGTGCATAACCCGTAAACCGCCACAAGGGTTCAACGTCTTGTGTTTTTCCCCGTAGGGCGGCCTTTTACGGGACGATTGACTGGTTTGCGCGTGCGTGTCGGGGTTGGTTTGCCGGACAGGCCCAATTGATCGCGGACAACGCGCTGCTTCACTTCTTCCACTTCGCCTTGCGCCAGTGCGCCTAATTGGAACGGGCCATAGCTGACGCGGATCAAACGGTTCACGGTCGCGCCGATGGCTTCCATTGCGCGGCGGATTTCGCGGTTCTTGCCTTCGCGGATGCTGATGGTCAGCCATGCGTTGGCACCTTGTTGACGGTCAAAGGTGACGGTCATTGGCTGGTAATTGACGCCTTCGACACTGATACCTTCACGCAGGCGATCAAGGCTGGCCTCTGATGCGGACCCTTTGATCCGAACGCGATACCGGCGTAGCCATCCTGTGCTGGGCAATTCCAGTTTGCGCTTCAATTCACCATCATTGGTCAACAAAAGCAGGCCTTCGGAATTGATATCTAACCGTCCAACGGACATCACGCGGGGCATATCTTCAGGCAAGTTTGCAAAAACGGTGGGCCTGTCGCGTTCATCGCGTTCGGTCGTCACGAGGCCTGCGGGCTTGTGATACAGCCAAATACGCGGCGGATCGGGTTCGCCCACAGGTTTGCCATCAACAGTGATCCGCGCACCACCGATGATATTCAGGGCAGGGCTATCAATGACCTTACCGTTCACGGTGACGCGCCCTTCAGCGATCATACGTTCGGCTTCGCGGCGGGACGCAATCCCGGCACGGGACAAAACTTTGGCGATCCGGTCGCCCTTTGGGATATCATCTGACATGTGTGCAGCCTTACGCACCACAGGCGGTCGAGGCAATGGCCCGCCTTTCTTTTGGCCTTAAATATCCCCGCCGGAGGCATCCGACACTTGCGCCAGACACTACATTTGCGTGACAACACTGCATGAAGTTTCGAAGTTACATGGATATTGCGCTGACCGAAGCCAGAGATGCGGCTGCCCGTGGCGAAGTACCGGTCGGGGCCGTGATCGTGCGGCAAGGCGCCGTGCTTGCAAAAGCCGGCAACCGGACCCGTGAACTGAACGATCCGACGGCGCACGCCGAAGTCTTAGCTATTCGTGCGGCCTGTACCGAACTAGGGCAGGAACGCCTGACAGGATGCGACCTGTATGTCACCTTGGAGCCTTGTCCGATGTGTGCCGCCGCCATCAGCAATGCGCGGATCGCGCGGCTTTACTATGGGGCGGCCGACCCCAAATCCGGTGGTGTCGCTCAAGGTCCGCGTGTCTTTGCCCATGCCCAGTGCCATCATGCCCCCGAAGTCTATGACGGAATTGATGCGCTCGCGTCCGAGGGATTGCTCAAATCCTTTTTTGCATCTCGCAGGCGCTAGGTTTTCGCACGCCAACCGCCGCATGTCCTTGCAGGCCACCCCACGGGACGGTAAACGCGACTTCGATATCAGACGGAGACACGGCCCCATGTCCATTGACACAGAAACCGCCCGCCGCGTGGCAAAACTTGCCCGCATTCAGGTAGAGGACGACGCATTGCCTGCGCTGGCGTCAGAATTTAGCGCGATTCTCGGGTTCATTGAGCAGCTCAATGAAGTTGATGTGGACGGTGTTGAACCGATGACCTCTGTCACACCGCAGCGTTTGAAGCGCCGCGAAGATGTTGTGACTGACGGCGACCAGCAGGAAAAAGTGCTGGCCAACGCCCCTGATGCCCGTGAAGGGTTCTTTGCTGTGCCGAAGGTGGTTGAATAATGACTGATCTGTCCAAACTGACAATTGCTGGTGCCCGCGATGCAATGCGCAAGGGCGACGTGTCTTCTGCGGAATTGACCGAAAGCTATCTGAAATCCATCGAAGGGGCCGGTGCGCTGAACGCATTTGTGCATCACACCCCTGATATCGCGATGGATCAGGCCAAAGCTGCGGACGTGCGCATCAAAGCGGGCGATGCCCCTGACATGTGCGGTATCCCGTTGGGCATCAAAGATTTGTTCTGCACCAAAGGTGTCGCGTCCCAAGCGGCGTCTGGCATCTTGGAAGGCTTCAAGCCGGAATATGAATCGACTGTGACTACGCAGTTGTTTGATGCAGGTTCCGTTATGCTTGGTAAGCTGAACATGGACGAATTTGCGATGGGGTCGTCAAACGAGACCTCTGTTTACGGCAATGCCGTGAACCCATGGAAAGTTGACGCTGAACTGACACCGGGTGGGTCTTCTGGTGGCTCCGCGTCTGCCGTTGCCGCTGATTTGTGCCTTGGTGCGACAGGCACCGATACAGGCGGCTCTATCCGCCAGCCAGCCGCGTTTACCGGCACAACCGGCATTAAGCCAACCTATGGCCGCGTATCACGTTGGGGCGTTGTCGCTTTTGCGTCGTCGCTTGATCAGGCTGGTCCGATGACCAAAGACGTCCGCGACAGCGCGATTATGCTGGAAGCGATGTGTGGTCATGACCCGAAGGATTCGACGTCCGCCGACATCGCAGTGCCCAACTTTGAAGCCGCCCTAACAGGCGATATCAAAGGTAAAGTCATTGGTATTCCAAAAGAATATCACATGGACGGCATGCCCGAAGAAATCGAAAAGCTGTGGAAAGACGGCACCGCAATGCTGAAAGACGCAGGTGCCGAAATCCGTGACATTTCCTTGCCGCACACGAAATATGCGTTGCCTGCATATTATGTGATTGCGCCAGCAGAAGCGTCATCCAACCTTGCCCGTTATGACGGTGTGCGGTTCGGTCATCGTGCAAAGCTCGAAGCGGGCGACGGCATCACCGAAATGTACGAAAAAACCCGCGCGGAAGGCTTCGGCGCAGAGGTGCAGCGCCGCGTGATGGTCGGGACATACGTGCTGTCCGCCGGTTTCTACGACGCTTATTACAACCGTGCCCGTAAGGTGCGTGCGCTGATCAAGCAGGACTTTGATAAAGTCTATGCAAGCGGTGTTGATGCGATCCTGACGCCAGCGACGCCGTCGTCTGCTTTTGCGCTGGGCGCTATGAAGGATGCCGATCCAATCCAGATGTACCTGAACGATGTCTTTACGGTCACAGTGAACTTGGCTGGTCTGCCAGGGATCGCAGTGCCTGCGGGCCTTGATAAAAACGGTCTTCCGCTCGGTCTTCAGTTGATTGGTCGTCCTTGGGAAGAGGGCGATCTGCTGAACGTTGCCTATGCGCTTGAACAGGCCGCAGGATTTGTGGCCAAACCGGCGAAGTGGTGGTAAACCCACCGCTGATTTCAAACGATTGGGGTGTGACCTCGTGAAAATTGGTAGTTTCAGCCTTGTGGCTGTTTTGGCCTTGGCCGCATGTGAAGTAACGCCACCCGCTGTTCCTGACAGCGGGCGTGGTGTCGGTTTTGGCGATTACGCTGATTTCGAACTGGATCGCGCACGACGCGAAGCGCAATTGCAGGGCCAAACCATCGGTGCCCCGCTTTCCGCAACGCGTCAGCCTGTGATTTCGAATGAAACACCAAGCGCGGCAGGCGCTACCACGTCAGACCAAGCGATCCCGACATCGGATTTGGCTGCTGCGGGAATCGGAACAAGCGCGGCTGTGACGACTGCGCCGCTCAACGCGACCTCTGCGGCACCAATCGGTGAAACAGCAGAAGAACGCGAACGTCGTCTGGCAAATAACCCAGAGATTTCGGACGAAAACAGCTTTGACGCTGTGTCGAGCCGAGAAACGATCGAAAGTGATGCGCAGCGTCGTGCCCAGCAGGCCGAAGCGTTGATCGTGGTTGAACCTGTTCCGTTGCCTGAAACACGTGCTGATTCTGGTCCGAATATTGTGTCTTATGCAATCAACGCGCCGAACCAGAAGGGGCAGGAATGGTATTCCCGTTCGATCCTGTCTGGCGAATCGCGTTTTTCAAGCAACTGCGCGACTTACGGCAGTCCAGATGCCGCACAGCGCGATTTCTTGATTCGTGGCGGCCCTGAACGCGATCCGCGTGGGATTGATCCGGATGGTGACGGTTTTGCTTGTGGCTGGGATCCTGCGCCATTCCGCGCAGCGGCCGGCAACTGACCCTTACACACCCATCGCCGAATTTTGGCCCGCGCAGAGAGGCGTGTGTGCCGGATATGGTTGTTTTGCATTACACAGCTATGGCGTCTGCAGATGCGGCGTGCCGGACGTTGTGTAATCCCGACAACGAAGTGTCCGCCCATTATTTGATTGATGAGGATGGCACCGTTCGGTCGATGGTTGCCGAAGATCAGCGTGCTTGGCACGCTGGTGCGGGCGCGTGGGGTGATGTTGTTGATGTGAACAGCCGGTCGATCGGGATTGAAATCGCGAATGACGGGTTTTCCCCGTTTGCGATACGACAGATGGATGCGCTGATCCTGCTGCTTCATGGAATCACACAGCGCTGGTCGATCAAACCTGAACGGATCATTGGGCATTCTGATATGGCGCCAGGACGCAAGATTGATCCGGGCGTGCGGTTCGACTGGGGACGCTTGTGGTGCGAAGGATTAGGTGTTTGGCCTACAGAAACAGGCGCTTCTGATGCCAACTTTGCAGAGATGGCCGCGCGATTTGGCTATCGCTGTGATGATCCGGACTTACTGTTGTCCGTGTTTCGGATGCGTTTCCGGCCATGGGCGGCTGGTCCGCTTGATGCCACCGACATTGCGTTGATCACTGATCTCGCCACCCGTTTCCCCGTTGACGCAGGCCCGGCCACGGCCTAAGCGGCATCTGCGCGGATGGCTGGATGGCCGCGGCATTTCGATGTCGAGGAAAGTCCGGACTCCACAAAGCACGGTGCCGGGTAATCCCCGGCGGGGGTAACCCTAGGGACAGCGCCACAGAGATGTAAACTACCCGCGTCCGCGCGGGAAAAGGTGAAACGGTGGGGTAAGAGCCCACCGCGGACGTGGCAACACGGACGGCACGGCAAGCCCCACCGGGAGCAATGCCAAATAGGGACCGCGTGTCGCCCGCAAGGGGGACGGGGATGCTTGACCCCCAGCAGGTCCGGGTTGGCAGCTAGAGCGGCGTTGGCAACAACGTCGTCAGATGAATGGTCATCCATTCGGGGCAACCCGAAGGACAAAATCCGGCTTATAGGCCGTCCGCGCAAAATATCTTGTTTCGCAAAATGTTGATTTCTCTGGCGTTTGTTAACCATTTCATCCCAAGCTGGAACCAATCGCGAAGTGAGTCGTTCTGCTTGGTGAGGGGATCGTATGATAGTTCAAAATGACCCAACCACATTGGAAATGATCGGGGCCACCGCCCCAAGACTAAGACGTGACGATGTCCGCAGTGCCGCGACATGCGTCGCAGTTTTATCTGACACGGGTCGTGTCGCACTGGTAAGCGACGTATTTGTCGAAACGATTGGTCTTGATGACGCAACCCAGATTATTGGTCGGAGCTGGTGCAAGACATGGCCCGCCGATGCGCATGCCCCTTTAACCGTTGCATTGAATCGCGCATGGCGCGGAATCGTCTCAACCTATTGGGCGCGGTTTCCGAATGCTGAAGGGTTGCCCGTTGACTGGGACATCCGGATTTCGCCGATTTTTGATGAAGCTGGTGACGTCGCTTCTGTGCTCGCGGTGTCCCGCCCCGTAACAAAGCACTAATGCTGGCCCAAAAGCGGGTTATTGCGGTTGACTCGGACTGCTGCACGGGTAAAAGGCAGCTTCTATAGATATTCACCCGCAGGCCGTTTGGGCCGCATACCGGAGAGATGAGCCATGGCGAAGCCTACCACCATCAAAATCCGCCTGAACTCCTCTGCAGGGACCGGGCACTTCTACGTCACAAAAAAGAACGCACGTACAATGACTGAAAAGATGGTCATCAAGAAGTACGACCCTGTTGTGCGTAAGCACGTTGAGTACAAAGAAGGTAAGATCAAGTAAATTGATCCCATCTTTGGAAGAGTTAAGCCGCGCCCCTAGCGCGGCTTTTTTCGTTTTGGGTCACGGCATTTGGCTGCTCGCAAAATGATAGGCTAACACAACGTCACCTGCGACATCGCAAGGGCTGACAATCCTTAGCTGATCGTGGCATAGTCATATCAATCTCGATAATTAGCAGGCACATCATGGACCTTCAGGCGTCGTTTGAAAAAGATCGCAACTGTAGTGGCTGCCCAATTCGCCATCGCGCCGTATGTGCAACCTGTGATGAAGACGAAATCCTCGTGCTCGATGAGATGAAGTATTATCGTTCATTCGATGCGGGCCAGCCAATTATGTGGGCCGGTGACCCTATGGCGTTCGTAGGATCCGTTGTCAGCGGCACCGCAACGATCGAGCGGCTGATGGAAGACGGGCGCAAGCAGACGATGGGCTTGCTGCTGCCATCTGATTTTATCGGGCGTCCCGGGCGGGAAACGGCGACTTACGATGTAACGGCTGTCACCGATGTCACACTGTGCTGTTTCCGCAGAGATAGCTTTGAAAAGATGGTCGAGGCGACGCCACACGTGGCCCAACGTCTGATGGAAATGGCTCTGGATGAATTGGACGCCGCGCGGGACTGGATGTTGCTGCTTGGCCGTAAAACAGCCCGCGAGAAAATTGCGACGTTCCTGATGATGATCGTGCGCCGGACGAGTGAAGAAAAAACGCCTGCTGCAGTGGCAAATAAGAAGATCAGCTTGCCACTGACCCGTGAAGCGATGGCAGATTACATGGGGCTGACATTAGAAACAGTCAGCCGCCAGTTTTCCAAGCTCCGCAAAGACGGGTTGATCGTGATGGACGGTAAGCGTGACATCACGATCCCGGATGTTGGTGCCCTTCAGGCAGAAACGGGAACCGACCTAGGTTAATGCGCCATAAGTAAGGGGAGGGTGGTCAACCGTAGCATGTCCCGCGTGACGCCCCCCAAGATCGCTTCGCGCATTCTGGAATGACCATATGCGCCCATGACCATGAGGTCGACGTCTGTCTCAGCCGCCCTTGCCAATAGCTGCGCCGCAATAGACGGCTGTGTGCGGGCATGAATAGCGACGTCGACTTTTGCACCGTTGCGCACAAGGTATGCGGCAAGTTTGCCACCGGGATCCGACCGGTCTGGGGCGTGCATCGGTGGGTCAACAATCGCAATGGTCGTAATCTTTGCGTCCTTCATCAGGGGAAGCGCTGCACGGGCGGCTGCCATGGCTTCGACCCCGTCGTCCCATGCGACCTTGATGTTGTTAAAGTTGCCTGACATTTCAACGCCTTGGGGCACTACCAGAACAGGCACGTCTGCGCCAAATAAACATGCCTCAAACGTCATAGCATCAATGCGGTCGTTGTTGCCTTGATGCGGGGCTGGCAGGATTGTCAGGTCGAAAAAGCGCATATGATCTGCCAAAAACGGATCAAGCCCACCCGGCATCACGGTCACGGACTGCACGTCCCATTTGATATCTTCTGATGCCAAACGCGCCTGTGCGGCGGTTTCAAGTTGGTCGGCTTCTTCGCGCGCCAGATCAAAGTTTTGTTGAACCGCGATGGCGTGGGCACCTGCATAATAGAAACCAGGCTCTGTTTCATCGACACCTGTGCAAAGCACGTGTAAATGGGCGTCGTGATGGCGGGCAAAACTAATGGCGAATTCCAGCGCGGATTTGTCCGCATCTTTATTGTGAAGAATCGTCGCTATCGATGTGTAGGTCATGATCATCCTCCGATGTTGTGCGGGCAAGGTGCCGTAACTTTTCGAAGGGGTCTTTGATCTAGCGCAATATCTTTTCCTTCCATTTCTTGACCCAGATCAATGTCGCTCACGCCGCCGTGAGCCAAAACGGGCCAATGAATAGGACCGCGTCCAATTGAGTCGGGGTCTCAAGAAAGGGGTATTTGCGATGTTGAACTACCTAAAGCTTATTGCGTTAGGCATCGTTATTTTGTTCGCAGCGGTCGCGTCGAGTTTCGCACGCGATGTGGCCTATCAGGTCCACGCTGTATTAATCATGCTTGTTGCGTCCGGCATGTTCATTTGGGTTTTGCGCCAAACGGACGAGCCGGTCACGTTGGTTGATACCAACGGTTATATGGATGGCGTCATCCGTTATGGTGTTATTGCCACAGGGTTCTGGGGCTGTGTCGGGTTTCTGGTGGGCGTGGTTATTGCGTTCCAGCTTGCCTTTCCCGCGCTGAACCTTGAATGGGCCCAACCCTATGCCAACTTTGGCCGTCTGCGCCCACTGCACACAAGTGCGGTGATTTTTGCGTTTGGCGGCAATGCGTTGATTATGTCTTCGTTCTACGTTGTGCAGCGGACCTCTGGGTCGCGGTTGTGGGGCGGAAACCTCGCGTGGTTCGTGTTCTGGGGTTATAATTTGTTTATTGTTTTGGCGGCCACTGGTTATCTCCTCGGCGCTACCCAATCCAAAGAATATGCCGAACCTGAATGGTACGTTGATATCTGGCTGACCATTGTTTGGGTCGCCTATCTTGTCGTGTATCTCGGGACGATCTTCACCCGCAAAGAAAAGCACATCTACGTGGCGAACTGGTTCTTCCTGAGCTTTATCGTCACTGTCGCGATGCTGCATATCGTCAACAACCTGTCCGTGCCTGTGTCCATTTGGGGCAGTAAATCGGTGCAGGTTTTTGCAGGCGTCCAAGATGCGATGACCCAATGGTGGTATGGCCACAATGCGGTTGGGTTCTTCCTGACGGCGGGCTTCCTCGGCATGATGTACTACTTCGTGCCAAAGCAGGCGGGTCGTCCGGTTTTCTCTTATAAGCTGTCGATCATCCACTTCTGGGCGCTGATCTTCCTTTATATCTGGGCTGGTCCACACCATTTGCACTACACCGCGTTGCCTGACTGGGCGTCTACATTGGGTATGGTTTTCTCGATCATTCTTTGGATGCCAAGCTGGGGTGGTATGATCAACGGTCTGATGACCCTGCAAGGGGCTTGGGACAAACTGCGTACCGATCCGATTATCCGCATGATGGTTGTGTCGCTCGCGTTCTACGGCATGTCCACTTTCGAAGGACCGATGATGTCGATCCGCGCTGTGAACTCGCTGTCCCACTACACTGACTGGACCATTGGTCACGTGCATTCCGGTGCGCTTGGTTGGAACGGGATGATCACCTTTGGTGCGCTGTACTTCCTGACACCAAAACTGTGGGGCAAGGCATCGATGCATTCGATGGCTGCGATCAACTGGCACTTCTGGTTGGCCACGATCGGTATCGTTTTGTACGCGTCATCCATGTGGGTCAGCGGCATTATGGAAGGCCTGATGTGGCGTGAAGTCGATGCGCAAGGTTTCCTCGTGAACTCTTTCGCTGACACTGTGACTGCGAAGTTCCCGATGTATGTGGTCCGTGGCTTGGGTGGGGTTCTGTACCTGACCGGTGCCCTGATCATGGCTTGGAACATGTTCATGACGATCCGGGGTGGCGAAAACGTCACCGCCCCGGTCGGCGTCCCAGCAGAATAAGGAGCCTTAGACATGGCATTTCTTGATAAACACCAGATGCTGGAACGTAGCCCGACATTGCTGTTGGTTGGTTCCTTCCTTGTGGTCACCATCGGCGGGATTGTGGAAATTGCTCCGCTTTTCTACCTCGAAAACACGATTGAGGAAGTGGAGGGGGTACGTCCGTATTCCCCTCTCGAACTCACCGGTCGCGATATCTACATCCGTGAAGGTTGCTACAACTGCCACAGCCAGATGATCCGTCCAATGCGTGACGAGGTCGAACGGTACGGGCATTATTCATTGGCTGCAGAATCGATGTATGACCACCCGTTTCAATGGGGGTCAAAGCGAACTGGCCCTGATGTCGCTCGTGTTGGCGGTCGGTATTCCGATGCGTGGCATGTGGATCACCTGATTGATCCGCAATCCGTTGTCCCAGAATCCATCATGCCGAAATATGCGTTCTTGATGGATACAGTGATCGACGGCGAATACGTCCAAGATCTGATGGAAACGCACCGCTTTGTGGGTGTTCCCTACACCGATGAGATGATCGAAAACGCGAACGCCGACTTTAAGGTGCAGGTCGATTATGACGGCGATTGGGACGCGATGTTGGAACGCTACCCGAATGCGGTTGTGTCCAATTTCGATGGACAGCCTGAGCTGACAGAGATGGACGCGCTTGTTGCCTATCTGCAGATGCTGGGCACTTTGGTCGACTTCTCAACCTTCACCCCAGATGCAAGCCGCTAAAGGAGCAAGATCATGGATACATATTCTTTCCTGCGCGAATTGGCGGATAGCTGGGTTTTGCTGGCGTTGACGCTGTTCTTCATCGGTACGATTTTTTGGGCGTTCCGCCCCGGCAGTCGTGACGTCCACAAAGAAGTCGCTGACATCCCGTTTCGCAATGAAACCGCCCAACCTACCGATCCGGAGGCAAAATCATGAGTGATCCAAACAAAGACAAAGATATCGACGAAGCAACCGGTGTCGATACCACAGGTCACGAATGGGACGGCATCAAAGAACTGAACAACCCTTTGCCGCGGTGGTGGCTGTGGTCGTTCTATCTGTGCATCATCTGGGGCATTGGCTACGTCATTGCCTATCCGGCTTGGCCGCTGATCAATGGTGCTACAACGGGTCTGCTCGGGTATTCGACACGTGGTGAAGTTGCCGCTGAGATCGACCGCTATAAGGACCAGAACGCTGAACTGACCTCTGCCTTGGCCGAGGTCGAACTTGCGTCATTGGGCGACAACGCAGAACTGAACCGCTTTGCGGTGTCTGCGGGTGGTGCTGTATTCCGCACCAATTGTTCCCAGTGTCACGGGTCCGGTGCGGCGGGTGCCAAAGGCTATCCGAACTTGCTGGATGATGACTGGCTGTGGGGCGGCACGATTGAAGACATCGCTTACACCGTGAACCACGGGATCAGAAATGAAACCGATCTGGATGCCCATTGGTCGCAAATGCCGGCCTTTGGCGAAATACTTGAGAAAGAAGAGATTTCACAGGTGGTTCACTACGTGATGTCGCTGTCGTCGGCAGAACATGACGCCGATAAAGCCGTAGCAGGGGCCGTGTTGTTCGACGAACAATGCAGCGCGTGTCATGGCGTCAATGCCGAAGGTGACTACGGTATTGGTGCCCCGAACCTTGCGGATGCGATCTGGCTCTATGGCGGGGATGAGGACACGTTGGTTGAAACCATCACCTATTCCCGCTTCGGCGTGATGCCCGCTTGGGGTCCGCGTCTGACACCTGCCGATGTCAATGCAGTTGCTGCCTACGTCCATCAATTGGGCGGCGGCGAATAATCCCGCTTCCAACAGGGATAGTCCCGCGCGTGGAGTAGTTCACGCGCGCGGGGCTGATCGCCTCCGGTCCTGTTCGCACAGCCGGGGGCGATTTCTATTTAAGGTAGATGGACAAACTCCAAAATTTTGCCTTTTTCACGTCCCAATGCACCCCTAGGAAGCAACAGTGTTTCCAAGAGGTTATAAGACTATGCGCATTCTCAACATCGTTATCGCAGGCGCCGCTATCGCCAGCCTATCTGCCTGCAACTTTATTCAAAACCTATCGACTGACTCCGGCTTCCGAACTCCGTCTGCATCTGGATTTTATTCAAGCGGTATCGACATTACTCGTTCGGGTCGTGAGATCGACGCGTCGGGTGATGGTTTTGCCTATGCCGCAGGCGGCAAAGACGGCGAAGGTCTGAAAGCAATCTCAGGGTTGATCCCTGGCACCGAAGTCAATTTCCGGCCAAATACGGGAAGCGGCACGTTTACTGGACGTTACGAGCTGTCGCAGATCAGCGGCATCGATATCAATGGCGATGAAATCTACGGCTTTGCTTCTAACGTTTCGGGCGCCATTTCGCTAAACGCTGATTTCGAGAACGACACACTGACGGGAAGCGCTGGCAATTTGACCGTGAATGGCACGATGGACGGACGCACTTTGGGTGGCACCGTGGTCTATCGCGGATTGAGCGGTCCGTTACGTGGCTTGGTCGGTGGCGATAAGACTGTGGGTGCGTTCCACGGTAACAATGCCAACCTGATTTATGCAGGCGGATTTATCGCTGATCGTGAATAGTTTGACTCAGGTCAAAGTCGCCTGATCCCTGATCTGTTCTATAGGCTGTGCGAACAGGTCAGGACGAACAGATGAACACTCCCGAACCCCCTAAATTATTTGCGCCGCAGGAACCGATTTTCCCGCGGCGTGTCACCGGTTTTTTCCGCACGATGAAGTGGTGGATCATGGCCGTGACGCTGGGCATTTATTACCTCACGCCGTGGATCCGTTGGGATCGCGGGCCCGCGCTGCCTGATCAGGCGGTGCTGGTTGATATGGCGCATCGCCGTTTCTATTTCTTCTGGATCGAGATTTGGCCCCACGAATTCTACTTCGTAGCAGGCCTTTTGATCATGGCTGGTCTTGGCCTGTTCTTGTTCACCTCGGCGCTGGGCCGTGTGTGGTGCGGTTATACCTGTCCGCAAACTGTTTGGACCGACCTGTTTATCCTTGTCGAACGCTGGATTGAAGGTGATCGCAACGCTCGTGTTCGGTTGTGGAAAGCAAGCTGGGATATCAAGAAGTGGCGTCTGCGCCTGACGAAGTGGTTCGTATGGCTGTTGATTGCCGTCGCCACTGGCGGGGCGTGGGTGTTTTACTTCACGGATGCGCCGACGCTGGCCCAAGATTTGATCGCGGGCACGGCCCATCCGGTTGCCTATACGACTATCGCCATCCTGACTGGGACCACATTCCTGTTTGGCGGTTTCATGCGCGAACAGGTCTGTATCTACATGTGCCCATGGCCGCGCATCCAAGGTGCGATGATGGATGACGATACGTTGACTGTTGCCTACCGCGACTGGCGGGGCGAACCGCGTGCGAAGAAACGTCTCGAAGACACTGGCGATTGTATTGATTGCATGGCCTGCGTGAACGTCTGCCCCATGGGCATCGACATTCGTGAAGGGCAGCAGATGGAATGTATCACCTGTGCGCTTTGCATTGATGCCTGCGACGACGTCATGGACAAGATCGGCAAGCCACGCGGTTTGATCGACTATCTGGCGCTTTCTGATGAACCTGAGGAACGGGCAGGCAAGCCGCCAAAACCCGTGTGGAAACATATCCTGCGGACCCGCACGATCCTGTATACAGCACTTTGGTCTTTGATCGGTTTCGGCCTTGTGTTCGCGCTGTTCATTCGTGCGGATATTGACCTGACGGTCGAACCTGTCCGCAATCCACAGTACATTGTGATGTCGGATGGATCTGTCCGGAACACCTATACGATCCGTCTGCGCAATAAACACGGTGAACCCCGCGACTTCCGGATTTCACTGTCCGCCGATACAATCCTGCGGATTGCACAAGAAGGGTCTGATACGAATATTCTGACGGTCGCGCCCGACAGCACGACCCAAGTCCGCGTCTATGTCATTGCACGGCCACAAGACCCGGCAGCGACCGAACAGACCACGGATCTGCGGTTCTGGGTCGAAGATGTTGAAAACGGTGAACGCGCCCATAGGGATAGCGTCTTTAACGGAAAGGATCAGTGATGACTGAAGCTGTTCAAAAAGAACTGACAGGCCGCAAGGTGTTGTTGATCGTGTGTTCTGCATTTGCTGTGATTATCGGCGTGAACCTGACGTTGGCCTATAAGGCGGTCGCGACATTCCCGGGGCTCGAAACCAAGAATTCCTATGTCGCGAGCCAAGCTTTTGACGCCAATCGCGCCGCGCAAGAGGCGCTGGGCTGGGACGTCAGCGCACGTGTGGAGGCGGGTCAATTGCGTCTCAGCATCATGCATGATGGCGAACCAGTGAAGGTCGACATTCAGTCTGCAGTATTGGGCCGCGCGACCAATGTGTCCCAAGATCAGACACCTGTTCTGGCCTTTGATGGACGGGACTACGTCGCACCCGTGTCGCTGGAACGTGGGAACTGGAACCTGCGTCTGGTCGCACAGGCCGAAGATGGCACGATGTTCCAGCAACGTATCATTGTGGAGACAGCCAGATGACGATGTCAGCATGTCCAGCATGTGACGCAGCGCCTTTGGCGGAAGCCGTCGCAGGCCGTGCGGTTGTCAGATCCGATATGATATTGTCCTTACCCGATATTCATTGCGCGGCCTGTATCGGCGGCGTGGAACGGACGCTTTTGGCTCTGCCAGAGGTCAACGCAGCCCGCGTGAACCTGAGCCGCAAACGCGTCGTGATTGATGCGCCTGCGCTAGAGGTTGATGACGCAATCGCAGCCCTTGATGCGGCTGGATATGCAGCGATGGAACTGGATAGCGGACTGCTTGAAGGTGCCGATCGCGATGCCAAGGGGCGTGCGTTGCTGTTGCGTTTGGGCGTCGCGGGTTTTGCGATGATGAATGTGATGTTGTTTTCGGTCGCGGTGTGGTCAGGGGCAGCGCAAGCCACCCAAATCATGTTTCACTGGATTTCTGCGGCGATTGCCGTGCCTGCGCTCGCGTTTTCTGCACAAGTGTTTTTCAGCCATGCATGGACTGCGCTGCGTGTGGGTCGATTGAACATGGATGTTCCGATTTCATTGGCGATCATCTTGGCCGCTGGCATGTCCGTTTACGAAACGGCGCAAGGCGGACATCATGTCTATTTTGATGCGGCGTTGTCTTTGACGTTCTTTTTGCTTGTGGGGCGGTATCTGGACCACCGGACACGGATGGCAGCACGGTCTGCGGCGCAGGAACTCAGCGCGCTGGAAGTTCCTCGGACTAGTAGGATGGAAGACGGCAAACCAGTGACAGTGAATGTCGCTGACCTGAACCTTGGCGATGTGATCGTGGTTCACACTGGTATGCGGGTGCCCGTTGATGGTGTCGTACAAAAAGGGCGGTCCGAGGCGGACCGGTCATTCCTGACCGGTGAAAGCATGCCATTGATCGTCGGGCCGGGTGACGTGGTTGCAGCGGGTGACGTGAACCTAAGCGGCCCACTGACAATCGAAGTCACAGCAGTCGGCGAAGACACCACGCTGCGCCGGATGGCGGCACTTGTCGAAACGGCAGAAGGGGCGCGTAACCGCTACACCGCTTTGGCAGATCGGGCCGCGCAAATTTACGCGCCCGCCGTGCATTTGCTGGCCTTCGTGACCTTTGGCGGTTGGATCTTTGCGTCCGGCGACATGGTTCTTTCGCTGAATATTGCGATTTCAGTGCTTATCATCACATGCCCCTGCGCACTTGGTCTTGCTGTGCCTGCGGTGATGACTGCAGCGTCGGGTCGCCTGTTCCGGCGTGGTCTCTTGGTTAAGAACGGCACGGCTTTGGAACGTCTGGCAGAAGTGGACACCGTCGTGTTTGACAAGACCGGCACGCTGACCGAAGGCGTTGCACGCATTGATACGGACGAGTTGTCACCGGAAGAACTGGCCGTGCTGTCAGCGCTATGCGCATCGTCGAGCCACCCCGTGTCACGCGCAATCATGCAAGCCATGCCACAAGATGTCGTCGCGGCTGATGTCCAAGATGTCCGCGAAGCTGCAGGGCTGGGTGTCGAGGGCATCTGGCAAGGCCGGATCGTTCGTATTGGACGGGCCGAATGGGTCGGCGCAAAACGGTCGCCCGGTCTGTGTATTGGTCACGACTCTCCGGTTGAACTAGCGTTTAGTGAAACTTTGCGCGCAGGCGCCGAAGATGCCGTCGCCGCCTTGAAGTCCGCTGGTTATCAAGTGGCCGTCTTTACCGGTGATACGCCTGAGGCTGCCAAAAAACTGGCCGCGACTTTGAACATTCTTGATGTACGTGCCGACATGCGTCCCGAAGAAAAACTGGAGGCCATCCGCGATATGACCGGTGCAGGCCGCCGCGTCCTGATGGTGGGCGACGGGCTGAACGATACGGCGGCGCTGGCTGCGGCACATGCGTCGATGTCACCTGCGTCAGCTTTGGACGCGTCGCGTGCCGCTTCAGACATCGTTTTGTTGGGCCGTAGTCTTTCCGAAATTCCGGATGCCGTCGCGACAGCCAAGTCCGCGCGTGCTCGCGTGATCGAAAACTTTGGGATTGCGGCGGGTTACAACGCGATTGCGATCCCGATCGCGGTCATCGGGTTGGCGACACCACTGGCAGCAGCCGTCGCAATGTCCGCGTCTTCTATTACTGTGCTGTTGAATGCACTTCGTCTAAGGTGATCGATATGAATGTTTTGATTGTACTTGTTCCGGTGTCTTTGGTCTTGGCCATCGCTGGGTTGTTGACGTTTCTATGGACGTTGCGCAGCGAACAATATGATGACCTGGACGGGGACGCGTGGCGGATTTTGGTGGAAGATGCGCTTAGCCCGCAAGAACGCGCAGCCATAAAGGGCCATTCGGACGCAGGGTGATCTTTGGTTCGAGATTTGGCGCTGGGCCAACGGCCTCGAACTTTAGGCGTGCATAGGTTTGTCCAATGACTTCGGCGGCAATAGCACGGGCCATATGCAGCCCGATACAGCGATGCTGTCCAAGCCCAAACGGAATATAAGCGTGGCGATGCCTGTCCGTTTCACTTGCGTGACGGGTTGGGTCAAAGTGATTGGCATCGGTCCAAAAGTCCGGATGTCTGTGGATCAGGTAGGGCGAAATCAGCACGCTGGATCCCCGCGGGATTGTGAAGCCGCCGATGGTATCGGTCTGGATTGCTCGGCGTTCGACGATCCAAATTGACGGATAAAGCCTGACTGCTTCCGCGAATATATGCGCGGGGTCGTTGGTGTGCAGCGCGGCATCGGGGTTTTGCGCAACCGCATAGAATGCCCAAGCCAATGCGTTTGCCGTCGTTTCATGTCCGCCAAGTAATAACGTCACTGCCGCGTCGCGAAGTTCCTGATCAGTTAGTCCGGCGTCGCCCTCTGCTTCGTGCGCGGTGATGAGTTGGGACAGCAAATCGTCAGGGCGATTGTCGGACGCACGTCGGGCATGGATCAAATCAAGAATCACATCGTCGATGGTTTGTACGGCCTGTTTGAACGCGGGGCGGTGCAGGTGGCGTGATAGCATCGCCGGATCAAGCGGTGCTTCTAACCTGCGCCACGTGTCTTGCAGAATGACCTCTAGCGCCGCCTCGATCCGCGCAGCATCGACACTGGATGAAAACAGAATACGGGCAGAAATGGCGATGACGAGATGCATCATCTCGGCGACTATGTCGATCTTATCCGCAACAATCCAGCGATCTAACAAAGGCGCGAGCTCAGACGCAACGACGCGGCTTATGTCGTTGAACATCTTTGGCTGGAACACGGGCTGGATAAGACGCCTATGGCGCGCCCATGCGTCCTTGTTCGCCGACAGCAGGCTATCGCCGCAGGTCGCCCTAATCCGTTCCGCGCTGCGCGTGTTTTTATCATAGCGGTCAGGGTGGCGGGACAGAACATGGGCAATATGATCAGGATGATTGATCAGATGCGTGGTGACTGGCCCGAAACGAAGCCGCACAACATCGCCGTGATCGCGCGCCGCATCCCCGAGCAGACCAAGCGCATCGGTTTTCAGATCGGCAAGCGACCCCCAGATTATGCTACCCTGCGGTCCCGGTGCGCGGGTCACTTCGGATAATCCCAAACATCAAAACTTCGGGACCATCTGTCGGCCACGACGGCTTTGGTCGCGTCATCTAGCGGAGAGAAACTGTTCTTTTTATAGCCAGCGATACTGTCTAAATAGGCCTGCACCTTGTGTTTGTAGGCGTCGAAACCTGCAAGGTTGAGGTGATCGTAGACTTTCGAAAGCTGCGCAATCGGGTCGGCTTCGAGCGCGTCAAAGGTGACTTCGCAAATGCGATCTTTGGGGAGCAGCGCAAGGTCCTCGAAATAGGCATCATACATGATTTGGTGGCGCTGCAGGATACCCTCGTCAATCTGATCAAGGTTGGGACGTTGCATATACATGTACCACGTGGCCGTATCGAAGAAATGCCGTTGCGATTGAAAAACGCGATAAGGGTCGCGGTGTATGTGGACGAAACGCGCGTCTGGAAACATTTGCAGGATGGTTTTGATCCGCGCCGTGTGTGGTGGTGATTTCAGCAGCAAAGCACGCGGATCATTCAGCGTCAGTTTCTTGCAGAAATTTACAAACGCAGACTTCCAAGCAGCGACCTTGTCCGGCGCCACATCACGAAATGTCAGTTCCTCTTCGTAGTGCTGGCCCGTTTGAGGAAACGAAACGGCAAGGTAAGCTGACCGTTGCGACATGATCAGCGGCGCAAATTCATCTTCTTGCGGGGATTGAAACGACATCGGCATGTTATCCATCGGCCGCTTTGCGGGGATCATCCACGCGAACAGTTTGGACACTGTGCTTTCCGTGGTCAGAAAAGTCAGCGGGTTCGTGACCTGAAACGTGTTGGGGGCGTGAAACAGGACGTCATCCTGCGCCATCAGATCGTGCAGATGTGTCGTCCCGCTGCGCCAGTGCCCAAGGATGAAAACCGGCGGCTGCGTGATTTCAACGGCATCGATCGCTGCGCCATACCGTTTGCGTTCGATAAATGCGTTCAACGAATTCAGCGGACTAACAAGCGTAATTGCGGCGGCGCGGTGCAAATAGGCTGGTGATATCCGGAACCTGTTTTCGGCCAAGACCTGCATCCAATGCCCAAAGGTCAGACCCATCAAGAAATTCTGTTGCAGGCTCCAACGATGTTTGAGCTTGGGCTTCATAATACGCACCATTGTTGAACTGCGCCTAGTGTGGCGCAGTTATAGGGTATCCGCCACTGTTATGCGTGGAAGGGGCTTTATCCCGCGGGACGTGTCCAGATTTCGATGCGGGTATCACGCGCAGTGGTGGCCCCATTCGGCAAGCACCCTGTTGCGCCCAAATGTCCGTAACCTGAAGCGGCAAGCGTGACATTTGGGCGATTTGCGGCATCCGGAGCAAAAGCTTGAAACGCTGCAAGAATATTCTCGGCTGCGGTTTGCGTGGACAGGACAGCGTCAGCGCCAATGTTCTGCGCATGAAAGCCGACAAAGTGGATTTCCTTATCGTCCAATACGCCACTTTGGATCGCATCGCGCAATCTGACGAAATGGGCACGCGTCCATGCGCCTTCTGTCTGGGTTAACTCGCCGTCTGTAAATGCGGCCGACAATTGCTGCGCGTTTGCCAAAAGCTGTATCAACTTGATGGCTGATTGCTTTTGATCCGCGTCGAGCTGCTGGCTCATTATGTTGGCAACCCGCCAGTCTTTGTCGTCGGTAGGGAGTTGCATAAGCGTGTGGGGCGAAAAATCGGCCTCTTCGAACATGTCGGGAATTCCGACTGACGCCGCTTTGTCGAATGCTGCGTGCATGACTTGGGTCTCAAGAGGCGTGTTGTGAACGGCCAGCGTGGGTACCGTAAGGGGGTAATCGCCTGCGCGTATTTCAAAATCCGTGGCCGCGTGGGTGACACCGCAGCTATCCACGATGTCCAACGTATTGGTCGCCCCGACCATTTCTGTCGGAACGATGCTCATCCCGCCGGGCAATGTCGACAGCCCTGTCATGATCGCACTTGCATCCGCCATCGAGAAAACCATGGGCGATGCGGGCTTGCGGGCAGGATCCAACACCACGGCTTGGACGTCCGCGTGCAATCGCGTGCCTGCTGCGGCTTGGATTGGAATGATATTCAGGTCGCTGCCGCCCAACTGCGACCAGTTGGTGATTTCACCAGCGAGCACCTGCGCCAGTTTGGGCATTGAGATATGATCGACACCAATCTCGGGCGATGTCACCACGCTGAGCGCTTTGATCGCAAGCAGCTGCGTGGGCGTGGAACCAAGAGTCCACTCTGCGATTGTTCCGGTTCGGTTCGCGGCTGCGGCGTCGCTGATGACGTTGGTGATGATGATATCACCTTGGTCGGACTGGGCAGATGGTACAAAGCTGACTTTGGCAATTTGGTCCTGCGTTTCGTTTCTTACCACGGTGTCGCCCGCACGTGCTGATCGGCTGGATGTCGCGGTTGTCGTCGTCAGGTAGGATTGCGCCAGCGAAAGATTTTCCGGCGACATCACGGCGATCGAGACAGCCTCTTCAATTGCTCTAAGTTTGACGCCCTCGGGGCAAGCGTTGCCCGCACAAGTAACTTCGGCGGCGGGAACGCTGACATCACCTGCTGATGTCGCGACCATCAAAGTCGTCCCGTCAAACGATAGGATTTCGCCGCTAATCGTCACAAGACCGCTTTCGTGGCGCAGTTCCACCGGCTCCGCCTGCACTGAGAAAGGTATTGTCGATATGGTGACGGCTAGCCCCGCTTTGAACATCTTACCTGACGGCATTATCGGCTCCCTCTTCGTATCGTCTTGGTGGTCTTGTTTTGCCGGATAACTGATCATTTGAATGTGTCGTTTGTTGGAATTCTGATCGCGAAAAGTGCGTCTGGGTTGCGCCCTTTCAGCGTGAGTAACGGAAAAGGTTAACAAATGAAGGCAATCAATACGCACCCGTGGGGCGAAAAAAGTGACGGTCTGGATTTATAGGTGCGCAAATTCAGGATGAATTCACCTTTAGATTGCGGGGTATTGGGCAAAAATGCGGCCAGAGCTGTTATTAATGTATGCATTAGCTCCCGTGTTTTGGACAAATAGTGTCGCTTTTCGGGATTCAGGTGTCGAATGCCGGGGTGCACTGAAAGGAATCACAGTCAACCAGATATACTTGGGGCCTAACCTTGGATCAGCAATTGCAATGCAACGGAAACTATCGCAGCTTAACGCCGCGACTGCGCGGGATGCCAGAAATGAGCCTGTCCCGGGCCGCGTCGCGCTAAAAATGGCGCTCTGACCGCAACGCGGACCGCCCAAGATGAAATCGCGATGGCCGATGTTGCACGGGGTACACTTACCCATGAAGCCATCACAACGGGAGAAAAAGAAATGAAATTGAAACTGGTTAGTGCAGCAGCACTTATCGCTGGCGGCGCATTTAGCGCGTCTTCTGCAGCAGCAGAATGTGGCGGCGTATCCATCACTGAAATGGACTGGGCTTCATCTGCTGTTGTGACATCTGTCGCAACATTCCTGATGACTGAAGGCTACGGCTGTGACGTGACTGTTGTTCCGTCATCTACAGTTCCTGCACTGACATCTTTGGCTGAAACTGGCGAGCCAGACATCCTGACAGAAGTTTGGGCCAACTCCACACCTGCCTACGAGCCGCTTTTGGCTGAAGGCAAATTGGTTGAGCTGACACATGTTCTGTCCGATGGCGGCGTAGAAGGCTGGTGGATTCCACAGTATCTTGCCGATGCACACCCAGAGCTGACAACGCTTGAAGGTATCATGGCGAACCCAGAATTGGTTGGCGGTCAGTTCCACGACTGCCCAACCGGCTGGGCATGTGACATCATCAACAACAACAACATCAATGCATCCGGTCTGGAAGCATCTGGCGTTGAGCGTTTCCAGCACGGTTCCGGCGAAACGCTTGCGACATCAATCGCATCTGCGTTTGCTGACGAAGCACCTTGGTTTGGCTACTACTGGGCCCCTACATCTGTGCTGGGCAAATACCCAATGGCACAAGTCGATGTTGGCGCTGAATTCAGCCAAGACGCACACACATGTAACGGTACAGTGGAATGCGCAGACCCAGTTCTGTCCCCGTACCCAGTTGCAAAAGTTGTGACTGCTGTTTCTGGCGCATTCATGGACCGCGAACCAGCGATTGCTGAATTGCTGAAGAACGTCACATTCACAAACGCCCAAATGGGCGAAGTGTTGGCTTGGCAGGATGACAACAACGCATCCTACGAAGAAGCAGCCGTCTACTTCTTGTCCTCTTACCCTGACGTATGGGGTAGCTGGATCAACGACGAAGCTAAGGAAAAGCTTGGCGCGTTGCTCAAGTAAGACCTTCATTTCGTGATAGTGCCCCCATTTGTGAAAACAGGTGGGGGCATTTGTCAAAATAAGAGACGGACGGGGACACATGGCATTTTACGACGGGCTTTTTAACGCGCTTGGCCTACGCGATTGGTGCGACAGAAATGCGTCCGACGCACCTATGTCGATGGCAGATCTACTTAAGCAAAATAATGCTGATGCAGTTGATCCGAATGCCGAGATTTTTCCGTTTCCATCTTTGGATAACCTGAACGAGGCCTGTTCCTCGATTGGACAAAGCAGGGACGTTACTGCTGCGATCGAGACTGGGTTTCTCGCGGCGAAGCCTGCTTTGAAAGCGGTTCTGGATCCGATCACACAGCCGCTTTCATGGATGCTTGATGGTGCGTTGTGGTTGTTTGAAGCAACACCTTGGTGGTTGTTGATTACTGCATTGTTGATCCTTGCATATTACGCGTCGCGTTCGATTGGCGTGACCATATTTGTGGCCATTTCACTGTTCGCATTGGGGCTTGTCGATCACTACGACGTCGCAATGCAGACCCTGTCGATTATCTTTGTCTGTACGTCGATATCGGTTCTTTTGGGGGTTCCTATCGGGATCGCGATGTCGAAATCTGACAGGTTGCAAAAGGCAACAGTGCCGGTTCTGGATTTGCTACAGACCTTGCCGACCTTTGTGTACCTGATCCCGCTAATCTTCCTGTTTTCAGTAACGGAATCAAAGCTATACGGTATCGCCATCATTCTTTACGCCATCGTGCCGGTCATCCGACTGACCGATCTCGGCATCCGCTTGGTCGACAAGGACGTGATTGAAGCGGCGAACGCGTTTGGCATGGATTCCAAGCAACGCTTGGTCAAAGTTGAACTGCCGTTGGCATTGCCGAACATTATGGCAGGGGTGAACCAGACCATCATGATGAGCCTCGCAATGGTTGTGATCGCATCGCTGGTGTCCGCACCGGGTCTAGGACGTAACGTGTTGATCGGTATTCGCCAGCTCGAACTCGGCGTGGGTATCGTTGGTGGTATTGGCATCGTGCTTTTGGCTGTGATCCTTGACCGTACATCTAAAGCTGCTTTGTCCCGTGTGGATAAGGCCAGCAAAGCAACGTCGCATTAAGGGCTGATGATATGAGTAATACACCCAAAGTCAGCCTGCGCGGCCTCTACAAGATTTTTGGCCCGCGGGACAAAGCAATGATGGAACATGTCCGGGCAGGGATGGGGAAACCTGAACTGCTCGATGCCCACAAACACGTTCTTGGTTTGCAGGATATTAACGTCGATATGCAAGCAGGCGAGATCACGGTTGTGATGGGCTTGTCGGGCTCAGGTAAATCGACACTGATCCGCCATTTGAACCGCTTGATCGAACCGACAAGCGGCGAAATCTTGGTCGACGGCGAAGACGTGATGCAGCTGAACCAAGTCGATCTGCGGCGCATGCGCCAAGAAAAAATGTCGATGGTGTTTCAGAAATTCGCGCTTTTGCCACACCGGACTGTTCTGCAGAACGCGGCGATGGCGTTGGAAGTCCAAGACGTCCCGAAGGCAGAACGTGAAGCCGAAGCAACCAAATGGTTGGCCCGCGTTGGCCTTGATGGTTACGAAAACCGCTACCCGTCTGAATTGTCCGGCGGGATGCAGCAACGTGTTGGTATTGCACGTGCTTTGACGTCTAACTCTGACATTATGCTGATGGACGAAGCGTTTTCCGCGCTTGATCCGCTGATCCGGACCGACATGCAAAACCTGCTGCTTGAGCTTCAGGTCGAGCTGAAAAAGACGATTGTCTTTATTACCCACGATCTTGATGAAGCGCTGAAGCTCGCGGATCACCTGGTCATTCTGAAGGACGGTGCGGTTATTCAGCAGGGCGAACCGCAGGGTATTCTGCTGAACCCAGCGGACCCGTACATTGAAGACTTTGTCAGCGACATCAATCGCGCGCGCGTTTTGCGTGTGCGGTCTGTCATGTCACCTTTGGTCGACGGGACTGAATACGCAGGAGACGTTGAAGCCAACGACAACCTTGAAAGCCTGATCGCACAGTCGGAAGGCGATACCCGTCTGGTTTACCGCGTGATGAAAGATGGTGATGCGATTGGTCAGCTCGATATGCGGGTGCTTGTAAAAGCGCTGGTGCCGCGGGTGTCATCGGCGGCTTAAGCCAAAATGCATTGTGAAACGCCGGGCCATGAAAATGTGCCCGGCGTTTTGCGTTTTCAAAAGCGAGTTAACCTAGTGTTGTATTCTTGATGCGACTCTAAGGTTGTTGATTTTGCCATCTGGCGGGAATCGAAATCGGTCGCTACTCCTGTTGAACGGGAGTGGGGGCGCTCTTGCTTTGAAGGCCATATTTATGCGCTGCCTTTTTTTATTACTGGTTTTGCTTGTACCTTTTGGGACAGCTTCACACGCGCAATCGCGTGATGCGCTGGGTGAAGGACGTTTGTTTACAAACGATTTTTTCGGTGATGGCCGTGACCGTTATCAAACTGGCAGCTACGTCCACAGTTTTGTGCGCGGCCCCAGCAATTGGGACAGGACACCGTTAGAATTCGGTAGCATCAGGGAATATCGGCTGCGTTCGGCGATTATGGCGTCTGACGGAATTGGGGATGCCCCGGGCGATCGCCCATATGCTGGGGCGTTATCGCTGGGTGTGCACAGCCATTTTGGACAGGATACATTTCGTGGTACGGTTGGTGTCGATGTCACAGCGATCGGGCCACAAACGGGCCTATCCCGTTTCCAAGAACGGGCACATGACCAACTCGGACTTGCACAGGTGCGGTTCACCGATAGTCAATTGGGAAACGCATTTCACCTTGGTTTAACGGCTGAAGCAGCGGAAAACGTTCAATTGACCGACTTTATCACGGCAAGACCATTTGCCGAATTACAAATCGGTCCAGAGGACGTCGCACGTTTCGGGGCCGATGTCGTGCTGGGACGGAACATAACGTCCGATATTTTGATTAGGGATGTGACGACTGGACATCTTTATCATGGAACGGAGACTGCAGATTCTGGGTTCGCATTTGTTCTTGGTGCGGATCTAGCTGCCGTTGCCGATAGTGCGTATTTTCCAGCGGAACGGGGCGTTGTCGCGACGGACCGACGGGGCCGATTGCGTGCTGGCATGCATTGGCAAAGTGAAAGCGACACTTCAGTGTTTTACGGTCTCAGTTACCTAACACCCGAATTTGAAGGGCAACCAGAGGGCCAGCTGACTGGGTCACTGAAGCTTAATTTCAACTTCTGACCAAGAACTTACGCGATATACTTGACGTGACTTGATTGGTTTACGGCAATTGGCCTAGGCTCACTGCAAGAACGCTGCACGAAAAAGATGTAGCGACTTGTGAGGCAGAGGTAATTGGCATGAAAACGGGCTTTCGTGGCACGTTCGTTATCCCGTGGGCACAGACTGCGATTGATGGGGAAATGTCCCCGAACGTTTGCGCAGTCAAACCAGGTGTCGGTTGGGTGTGGACAGGCAATACAACGCGGGTCGATGGACCGAGCGACGTTTTGTTGTTGGATAACCCGCTGGGGCAAGCCGATTTGCGGCGTCGTGCCGGTCTGAAAGTCCAGCAGATGTTTGGCGATGCGCTTCAGTCTCCGACGCAGACCGACGATGAAGAACTCACCATTTTTGGCAGTTATTTTTCGGTCACCGACGGGCGCGATCTTTGGATCGTGACTGTTATTGGTATGGGGGCGGGCAAGAAGCCCTTACTCATGTTCCAAGACACAGTGCCCCCGCAAGATACGGTTTTGTGGGTCGTCAAAGAGGAAATCAAAGCGTCGGTAAGGCACGCGCCATCACAAGATGCGGGTGGCGTGATATGTTTCACGCCCGGAACCGCAATTATGACGCCAGACGGCGCCCGTGACGTTTCCGCTTTGATGGAAGGCGACTACGTCCAAACGCAAGATAACGGCAAAGCCGAAATTTTGTGGATCGGGCGTCGCTTGATCTCTGGCGCGCGAATGAAGGCACAACCCCATCTCCGGCCAATCCGACTGCGTGAAGGTGCATTGGACAAGGATGTCCCAGACGCCGGGCTTTTGGTGTCACCGGATCATCGTATGGTATTGCGGGGGGCGCGCGCGCGCACATTGTTCAACGCGGATGAAGTTTTAGTCTCTGCGAAAAATCTAGTTAACGACAGCACCATCGTGCGGGCGCACGGCCTAACCCACGTCACCTATATTCACATGATGTTAGGGCAGCACGAGATCGTATTTGCGAACGGTGTGCCCACTGAAAGTTTCCATCCAGCAAGTGCGGCTCTTGGTTCGCTACGGAAGGAAGAACAATCAAGACTTTTGACCCGCGTTCCTGAAATTCGAGGTAATCCAATGGCATACGGCGGCTACGCACGCCGCAAGTTGTCCGCGAGTGATGCCGCTATCTTACAGGCGGATGCTCGCGCGCCGCGCCGATTTTAATTAGGTTTCTGCCCATTCAGAAACGATCAAGCGCCCGATACGATTGATTTCGCGAACCAGAAGATCGAGATCTTCGAAGGTTGTGCGGTGATTTGTGATGTTCACACGGATCGCGTTTTTGCCATCGATCAACGTCGTGGATGGCGCTGCGATGCCGTCTTCCTGCAGGCGCATAACAATTTCATCGTTGAGCAGGTCGATTTTGTCATGCGGTGCATCATCCGGACAAAACCGGAAGCAGCAGATTTGCATTGGCACTGGTGCCAAACGTTCAAAGCCGTCAGTTTCATCAACCAACTTGGCTAGATATTGTGCTTGCTCGCAGTTTCGGGTGATCAATGCCCCCAATTTTTCCGTGCCATGTGTTGCCAGCTGCGACCAAACTTTCAAGGCACGGAAGCCGCGCGACAATTCAGGTCCATATTCGGTCGGCCATGGGTTTCCTGCAGCAAGCCCACGATCCGCGCCCTTCAGATAGTCCGGACGTTCTGAAAACGTGCGTCTGTGTGTGTCTTCAGAACGCATCAAGATCATACCGGCGTCATAATTGACGTGCAGCCATTTGTGGAAATCAAACGCAATAGAGTCAGCTTTTGACAGCCCCTTCAGTTTGGGGCGCAGCAGATCGCTCAGCATACCGGGCGCGCCGAAAGCACCATCGACGTGGAACCACAAATCTTGATCCTTACTGATGCTGGCCAATTGGTCCAAATCATCAATGGCACCGACGTTAACAGCGCCCGCGGTACCGACGATCACAAACGGTGTGAAACCGGCTTTTCGGTCTTCATCGATAGCAAGTCGCAGAGCGTCGCAGTCAATTTCGAATTGCGCGTTGACCGGAATTTTGCGGAGCGCATCGCTGCCAATCCCAAGGATGTCAAAGGTGCGCGCGACGCAGGTATGGGTTTGTGTCGACGTGTAGCCGACCAATTTTTCGGGACGACCCGTTTTACGGCTTTCAAAACCAGTGATCCGATCACGTGCGGCTTTCAACGCGATCAACGTCGCAATTGATGTGCCAGAAACAATCAATCCGCTGCTATCCGCCGGAAAATCAAAGATTTCGCGGCACCAATCAACAACCTGTTTTTCAACGTAGATTGCCCCGTGATCACGCCCACCAAGGTTGGCGTTCATCGCGGCGGCGGTGATATCAGCCAGTATGTTCGACGGTGTGCCAGCCCCATGGACCCAACCAAAGAACCTTGGGTGCGTGTTCCCAACGCCATGGGGCATAAGCGCCTCCATTTGATTGGTGACATCGCGACCTTCGCGGGGCAACGGGCCAGTGAAACCTTGCTTTTGATCTTCTGGTAATGGCGTCCAAACCCGACCTTCGCGCGCAGCCATCATCTGGTTGATGGATGCGTCCAACATTTCATGCGCGGACGCCCGAAATGCGTCCCAGTCAGAAGGGTCTAGTGTCAGGTTATTGGACATTGCGGTTCTCCGAATTTGTCACGCGCAAATTGCATAGAAGACCAAAGGAAGACCACCCTCGCCATGCGGGAAAAGGGAAACCTGAAACTAATCTTTTGTTAGTTCGCAGGCTTTTCCGGCGGTGCAAAGCTGTTTGCATCGGCCCGGCGCCACCGTTGGCGATATTCGATGTGGTCTTCGCCTTCTTCGAGCAAGAATTTACGCGGCAAATACGGGAAAGCATCGGAGCCTTCCTTCATTTTGCTATCCGCTTCGCGTTGCATGAAGTGATAGGGCAAGAAACCGCGTGGTTCTTCAAGCCCAGCAGCACCAGCCATTTCACCCAATGCCTTCAGCGTTTCACGATGGTATCGTGCGACACGCTGGCTTTTGTTTTCAACATCAAGCGCTTTTTGGCGGATAGGGTCCTGCGTCGTGACGCCGACGGGGCAGTGATTTGTGTGGCAGGCTTGGGCCTGAATACAGCCAATCGCAAACATATAGCCGCGTGCCGAATTGCACCAATCCGCACCAAGCGCCAAAGCCTTTGCGATATGGAAGGCCGATGTAATCTTACCGGCCACGCCGATCTTGATTTCGTCGCGCAAACCGGCACCACGCAAAGTATTGTGCACGAAGGTCAAACCTTCGACCATCGGCATGCCAACATGGTTCGTGAATTCGATAGGGGCGGCACCCGTCCCGCCTTCAGTACCATCAACAACGATGAAGTCTGGCGTGATCCCGGTTTCAAGCATTGCTTTGACAATGCACATAAATTCACGACGGTGCCCGATGCAAAGCTTAAACCCGACGGGTTTTCCATCTGACAGATCGCGAAGTTGTTTAATGAACTGAACAAGTTCCATCGGTGTCGAGAACGATGAATGCGATGCAGGGGACACGCAATCCTGTCCCATCGGGATGTCGCGAGCTTCTGCAATTTCGGGCGTGATCTTTGCGGCTGGAAGCATCCCGCCATGGCCGGGCTTTGCGCCCTGCGACAGCTTGATTTCAATCATTTTGACTTGATCTTGTCCGGCGCGTTCCTTGAACTTTTCGGGATTAAAGTTGCCATCATCATCGCGGCAGCCAAAGTAACCGGACCCGATTTCATAGATAAGGTCACCGCCGCCTTCTTTATGGTAACGGCTGATGCCACCTTCGCCCGTGTCATGGGCGAATCCACCCATCTTCGCACCTTTGTTTAGGGCGCTGATGGCGTTGGCGGACAGTGATCCAAAGCTCATCGCAGAGATGTTGAAAAGCGACGCGGCATAGGGCTGTTTGCAATCTTTACCGCCGATGTCGACACGGAAGTCCGTGTTTTCGAAATGCGTCGGCACGATGGAATGGGTCAACCAGCCGTAACCGGCATCATAGACGCCTCGCATGGTCCCGAATGGACGCTTATCCTCGGCCCCCTTTGCACGTTGATAGACAAGCGCACGTTGTTCGCGGGAAAAGGGTACTTCTTCAAGATCGCCTTCGATTAGATATTGCTGGATTTCAGGACGAATCTTTTCGAACAAAAACCGCATATGGCCGATCAGCGGATAGTTTTTGGTAATCGCGTGCTTGGTTTGAAACATATCGTAGATGCCAAGCGCGGTCAGTCCCCCCGTGATCACGACAAGGGTGAAGGGCCAATCGTCAATGATCCAGCACAACCAAGCAATCACCGTAAGAATAGCTGCGACACAAAGCGCAAGATACCGTTGGTGTTCATAGATAATACGCAGCATGACGTGTCCTTCGCCGGTTCAATTGCCCCATTATTAGGCAGTGTCTTCACCGAAAGAGAACCATTAATTCGCTCTCAACGTCATCTTGACGAAAAAGTGCTAATCAGCCCTTACACTTTGATCAAAAATCGACGGTTACACCCGGCAAATTCAACGCTGAAATCAAACCGCGCAATTCGTTGCGTGCAGCGACGTTTGAAATGTTCAACCCCTTCACGCCAAGATCACGCAGATCAAGTAGGGTCAGACCCCGTGGAAATAGTTCGCGGAAGATCACACGTTCATTGAAACCGGGTGCTGTCCGAAATCCGATCCGCTTTGACAGCTTGGCAATCACCCGTTCCATTTTTTCCTTGTTGACCATCTGCTGCGCACCCATCCGGTTGCGCACGACGATCCAGTCGATCGGAGAAAGCCCCGCACGTGCACGCAGTTGGCGCGCATTCCAGACCATTTCGGAATAGACAGAAGGACCAGTGATTTCTTCACCATCGCTGTCCACGTGGGCCAGCAGATCAAAGTCAATGAAGCTGTCATTGAGTGGGGTGATCAAAGTATCGGCCAACGAATGGGCCACTTGGCTAAGCCGTGTGTGCGATCCTGGGCAGTCGATCAGAATGAAATCGTTTTCTGGTTCAAGTCCAGCAACGGCCATCGACAGACGATGATCGTGGATGTTTTCACCGTCAGGCACGGACGCCTGATCGATTTCTGGCAAATCCTGATAATCAGGGGTCGGCAGGTCCAAATCGCTTTTCGCCATGAATGCCGAACGATTGGAAATATAGCGTCCCATCGTCTTTTGGCGCAGGTCCAGATCCAGACAGCCAACCTTATGCCCCATCCGCGAAAGCGCCGTTGCAACGTGCATTGATACGGTGGATTTGCCTGCCCCACCTTTTTCGTTTCCGACAACGATAATATGCGCCACTGATTTACCCTCGTGCCCTTATTTTGTAGCAACCTTATGGTGTGTTTGCGCCTTGTGAAAGTATCGGCGTGAAATGGCTGATGTGTTTTCGCCAATGTGTGACGTGGTGCAACACTGTCGGGCGGCGTAGCGGGTTGACTTTGGGCGGAATTGCCACCATGTGCAGCTTAACCGATGCATCCTGCCCGCGTGAGCAGAGCCCGACCAAGCGGTCTAAGCAAGGCGTCGTCTACATTCCCGGTTCCCACATCACGCAGGGGGTCCAGCGCCTGATCGGCAGTTTTGGCACGTGGCCAGACCCGTCAGCATATGGGCGCAACCTGCAAGGGGTTTGATGCATCTGGCGTCAGGCCCAAAACGATTGATGCGGACCTGTGTTCGCACAGAAAGAGATTTATGGATTTTGATATGCTGGGCCTCGCGCCCCGTCTTGTGGCGAAGCTTGCTGAACAAGGCATCACCGACCCGACGCCTATTCAGACACAGGCTATTCCACATGCGATGAACGGCCGCGACGTGATGGGGCTTGCTCAAACAGGAACCGGTAAAACGGCTGCCTTTGGTCTGCCGATGATCGACGCGCTGATGAAAGCAGGCGTAAAGCCGAATGCGAAAACCGTGCGTGGCCTGATCTTGGCCCCGACACGCGAGCTGGCCAAACAGATTTCCGATAACCTGACAAACTACACCAAAGGCAGCCATCTGAAGGTCGCATTGGTCGTTGGTGGTGCAGGGATCGTGGCGCAGACAAAACGTCTGGCTGGTGGTGTTGATCTGCTGGTTGCAACACCCGGTCGCCTGATTGACCTGTTAGATCGTCGTGCGGTGCGTCTGGATGAAACAATTTATCTGGTGCTTGATGAGGCGGACCAAATGCTCGACATGGGCTTTATCCACGCGTTGCGCCGGATCGCGCCACTGTTGGCCAAAGATCGCCAAACGATGATGTTCTCGGCGACAATGCCGAAACTGATGTCAGAACTGGCTGATAGCTACCTGACCGATCCTGTGCGCGTGCAAGTGAACCCTCCGGGGCAGGCGGTGAAACGGATCAACCAGTCGCTGCACTATGTGGCACAAGCGGCGAAATCTGATTTGCTGGTAGAGCTGTTGGATGAACACCGTGATGAGCTTGCGCTTGTTTTTGGGCGAACAAAACATGGTTGCGAAAAGCTGTATAAGTTCCTTGAGAATAAGGGCTTTGCAGCCGCGTCGATCCACGGGAACAAATCTCAAGGTCAACGCCAACGCGCGATTGAAGATTTCAAAGCCGGTCGTGTGCGCGTGCTTGTGGCGACAGATGTTGCGGCCCGCGGGATCGATATTCCGGGTGTGCGGCACGTGTATAACTACGACCTGCCGAACGTTGCTGAAAACTATGTGCACCGGATCGGCCGGACGGCACGTGCGGGTGCCGAAGGCAGCGCTGTTGCGTTCTGTGCGCCTGACGAGATTGTCGATTTGAAGGACATCGAAAAGGCGATGAAGGAAGCGATCCCTGTCGCGTCCGGCACGCCTTGGGAAATCCAGCCCGGTCAGAAAAAACGGCCAAACGGCGGCGGCGGTGGCCGTCGCGGTGGTGGCGGAGGCGGCGGTGGCCGTGGACGTGGCGGCGCGCCGAAAGCGGCTGGTGGCGCAGGCAAACCCGGTGGCGGCAAGCCTGGTGGTGGTCAGCGGCGTCGGCGTAAGCCGGGCGGCGGTGGCGGTCGGAATTCATCCGCTGCATAAGTTTGAAGGCACCTCCAGTTCGACTGGAGGTGCCGATTTTTCTAGAAAACGCGGGACATCACCCGTATTTGCGGAACGCTTCCATTTCGAGGGCGAGTTTCGTCTGTAGTTCCGAGATATAAAGCATCTGCTGCCGTTTCTCGGCTTCATCCGTTACAGTCTTAAGCTTGTCCTGCGCGGCCAGAATTTGTCGCCGCAGTACAACGACAGGCGCCGTCGCATCCGCTTCCTTCATCAGGCGGGCAAGCACAGCATCTTGCGGATTATCTACGTGCGGCAGCGGTTTTCCTGCACCGGGCAAATCATCCATCTTACCGTCGCGTGTGGCTTGCTGAACGATTTGATCAATCAGGGAATCGAGCGGGTGTGCCATTAGTTGTGATCCCTATGAATTTGAACGTTGAAGCCTTCGTCCTCGCGCGGTGCCTCAAAATGCGCTGTCACCTGCGCAAATTGCGCTTCGGTCACCGAGAACGGGTGATTGCCTATGGCGTTTCGGGCGTGCATCCGCGCGATACACACGGCGTCAGGGACATCTAGCCAATGCAGCACGTGATCCGCATTCGCATTTCGTGTGATTGCTTTCATCCAAACACGCGTCTCGACAGTGTTGGCCGGAAAGTCGAGAACCACAGAGGTTCCAGCATTCAGGATGTTTATGACATGGTCCTGCAAAACCTGACGCAACCGTGCGGAAAAGCGAACGTAGTCCTTGAGTGTATTCATTTCGTCCGCAAATAACGTCTTCAGCCATACATCTTCAGACATAAGAACCGTTTGATCTGCTTCCGCCAAGGCCGCAGTTAACGTCGATTTCCCGGCGGCGATCTTACCACAAACGAGGTGCAGGGTAGGGCGGTGCGATGTCATATCTGTGTGGCCTTACTTGCGTCATTGCCAATTCTAACAACTGAATCAATCGCTGACCATGGTTCGACATCAAAGCGAAACGCAAAACGCCGCCCCAAAAGGGACGGCGTTTCGAAAATCGCGATGATCGTTCGCTTCTTAGAAGCCAAGACCAGCGTATTTGTTCTTAAACTTGGAAACGCGACCGCCGGCATCCATAAGACGCGTGCCGCCACCAGTCCATGCAGGGTGCACAGATGGGTCAACGTCCAGCGCCATAACGTCGCCTTCTTTGCCCCAAGTGGATTTCATCTGCACTTCTGTACCATCTGTCATTTTGACAGTGATGAAGTGGTAATCGGGATGGATATCTTTTTTCATGACAGGACCCCTTACGCCTTTGGCGCTTTGTAGTTGGTGACTTCTGCGATACGCGCGGACTTACCACGACGTGTGCGGAGATAGTACAGCTTGGCGCGACGAACGCGGCCACGACGTACAACGGTGATGCTGTCGATGTTTGTTGAGAACAGTGGGAACACACGTTCCACGCCTTCACCAAACGAAATCTTGCGAACTGTGAACGAACCGGCAATGCCTTTGCCGTTCTTACGGGCGATGCAAACGCCTTCGTAGTTCTGAACACGGGTACGGGACCCTTCGGTCACTTTGTAACCAACGCGGATGGTGTCACCCGCTTTAAAGTCAGGGATTTCTTTCCCCAGCGCAGCGATTTGCTCCGCTTCGATTTGTGCGATCACGTCCATGATACGCTCCTATGATTGGCACCGGTTGTCCGGTTGCGTTTTCGTCAGTCGCGAGAGCTTTTTGTCGTTATCGGGTCCGCTACTGCGCCCGCAAAAGATCACGTCGTCATTCTTGGTCGGTCGTCCGGCCTATCCGGTGAGGTCCGTTACAACGCAGTAACGCTCAATACCCGAATGGTTCCATAAACCACACACCAGAATCGCCTAGGGCGCCCGGTGATGGGGTCGTATAGGCGTCACGCGGTAAGGGATCAAGAAAAGATCGTGCCAAATGGCCTGCAAAAGCAACAAATTCCAGTCAAAGGTTCAATCGCAACGCGACCACCTGAAACAGCTCTGTCATGGCTCCGATCATCCGCCGCACAAGCAACCCGATCACACCTAACGTGATGCACGCCCCGCCGACGAAAACGAGCCCTCCGTTGTTCCCGAAAAAGAACGTGGAAGCGGCCAAAGCGAAGCAGGCGAAAATGTGAAATAAGAAGGATGAAATGCCAGATCGTCGGCGCGCGGCCCAAAGGGCGAAGGTGAATTCGGATGGAGAATTTGTGCGCGTTTCAATGAACTTCAAGGGCATTCCTATAGTTTGAGGTTTATGAACCTTACATATCACATTTATCGATAATTTTCAACGCGTTGCGCTGGGTTCACTCAATGTTGTTGCCATGAGGTCGCAACAATCGTTCAATGGCGGAACCGATTAGCAAGAAGGGGCGATCAGATCATGAGCACGTTTGATGAAGACTTGTTTTTGAAGGGCTTAGAGCAGCGCAAAGCGACCCTAGGCGGCGCCTATGTCGAAAAGAACCTTGCGGCTGCTGATGATTTTACCATGCCGTTTCAAGAAGCGATGACAGCTTGGTGCTGGGGCTTTGGATGGGGCGACGATGCCATTGATGCGAAGACCCGTTCAATGATGAACCTGTCGATGATCGGCGCTTTGGGAAAGATGCAGGAATGGGAACTCCACTGCCGCGGCGCGATCAACAACGGTGTGACGAAAGAAGAAATTCGCGCCATCATACACGTGATCGCAATCTATTGCGGCGTACCACAGGGGCTAGAATGCTTCCGCGCTGCACGCAAAGTGCTAGAAGCGGAAGGGCTGCTTTAGCCCTTCTTTATATGCGCATCCCAAAGATCCGGACGCCGGTCCTGTGTGATCTTTTCCGACTGTGCTTTGCGCCATGCCGCGATTTTCGCGTGATTGCCAGATAGCAGCACATCAGGGATCGTGTGGCCCTGCCATTCCGCTGGCTTCGTGTATTGCGGATGTTCCAGTAGCCCGTTCGAATGGCTTTCTTCTTCGGTCGAGGCCATATTGCCCAACACACCGGGCAAAAGTCGCACGGTCGCGTCGATCATGGCCTGCGCGGCCAATTCGCCGCCGGTCATGACAAAGTCGCCAAGGCTGACCTCAATGATATTAAAATGCTCAAGCACCCGTTCATCGACACCTTCAAAACGGCCACACAGCAGGGTGACACCGTCGGCTTGTGACAACTCGCGCATCAGCGCTTGATCCATACGGCGGCCACGTGGGCTGAGGTAAATCAACGGCATCACACCCTTAGCAGAAGCACGCGCATCGTTAATCGCGGCCTCCAGCACATCGGCACGTAACACCATACCTGCGCCACCACCGGCGGGCGTATCATCGACGTTCCGATGCTTGCCGATACCGTATTCGCGGAGATCGTAAGTTTCGAGCTGCCATTTTCCGTCTTGCAAAGCACGCCCCGTCAGGCTTTCGCCGAGTACCCCCGGAAAAGCCTGTGGAAACAGCGTCAGAATTTGCGCGCGCCACGCACCTGCCAATTCAGGCGTGTCGGTCATCAACTCGCGCGGCTTCAGCGTTGGGCGAATGGATTTCCGCCCAATCGCACGGGCCTGATTGCCGCCGTGCGATTTCGTAGCCAAAGATTTCGAGACGGGCGGTTTGGGTGCATCTGTCATGGGCGGGCTTTTAGGCGCAAGCGCGACAGAACGCTAGGCTTTCCGCCAATGGCCAAGTTTTGCAGCCTCTGCCATTTGTTCTTTTTGCGCCGTGACCTGATCGTCTGGGTAATCCGCGCGGTTCATTGCCAAGAACTGCCCCCACAGATGCGGTTCCGCGCCCTTGGCACCAATACCGACTGGCAGCAACGCATCGCGTACCGTATCCGGCAGCGGCATTTGATCAACAAGCGCAGCCCCTGGACCCAGCGGGTTCTGTAAAGCGTGATCCAGCGGCAGGTATAGAACGTCGAGTGGGGCGATTGCCTCTGCGATGTCCTGTGCGACGGCTTCAAAATCAGCGGCGTCACGGAAGGTGGTCGCAAATTCTTCTCGCGTCATGGTTAGCCGACTGCGGCGCAAGACATGGCGATAAACACTGAACAACCATTCTTCCGCGTCGCGTGTCGACAAAAGGACCGTTATTTTTGCCTCAGGGAAACGATCTTCGAGGTAACCGACAAGATAAGTGATTAATGTGGGGGCTGCGCTGTAATCCATAACGGTCCCATGTCCGGGAATTTCACCACAGAACATTTCGCTACTGATCAATAGGTTACGGCCCGTTGGAACCGGGGTGGCGGCGAAGCCCGCGTCAAGTTCGCTGATCATATCTGTCAGATCGAGCGGGTTTTGTGTGGTGGCATATCGGGTGCACAGGCGCGCGACAGACTTGAAATGACGCGTGAGCCGGATTGTCAGATAGGGAGCCAACGCATCCCGATTAAGCCACAGGAAATGCTGCATCGAACTGGTGCCAGTGCGATGAAAACCGGGGTGAAGAAGGATTTGCTGCTGATCTGCCATCGGGTTTGCCTGACATGAGGTTTGGCGTAAGTATGGCGGTCATCAGGGGGCTGGGTAAAGCCATTGCAGATGTTTTGCGCTGCCTGTTGCGTCACGACATGGGGGCCAGCCCCCATACCCCCGAGATATTTATGACCAAAAGAAAGGCGGCCTAATCGTCAGCGAACAGACCAGCTGGCGGATCCGCGACGATTTTGCCTGATTTCAGGTCGACCGTGGGCACGGCGGCCTGTGTGAAGGGCAGAAATACGGTTTCGGGAGTTGTCGGTGGTGTGATTTCCAGCAGATCGCCCGCGCCATGATCAACCACATTTTTGACCTTGCCGAGCGTCGCGCCGCCCGTATCGACCACCGTCAAGCCGATCAGGTCTGCGTAGTAATATTCGTCGTCATCCACTGGCGGCATTGCATCGCGTTCCGCATAAAGCGGCGTGTTGCGCAGCGCGTCTGCTTCTTCTTTTGTCGTGATACCAGAGACTTGAGCGGAAAATCCGTTTTTCAGTTGGCCCGTCAGAACCACCTGCGTAAAGGCACGGCCGTCTTCGGCATAAAGCGGTGTGTAGTCGGCGATGGCGGCTGGGTCTGCGCAAAAAGATTTCAGCCGGACTTCACCTTTGACGCCAAAGGAGCCACCAAGCGAGCCTACGATTACACGTGTGTCTGTGGTCATCAGATCAAACTCCTTTGCGAAAGACCGGCAACGCGATCTTTGGAAAAAGAGCGGTCGGGCGGCAATACATGCGCCGCCCGACCAGCGTCAGAGATTTACTCTTCTGCTGCAGCTTCTTCAGCTGGTGCAGCTGCGGCTTCAGCAGCGTCTGCTGCTTTTTGCGCTTTTTCTTCTGCGCGTGCTTGTGCTGCTTTACCTGGTGTACCCTTTTTAGGGTTAGACCGGTCTTTCTTCGGCAGTTCGCCTGCAGCTTCCAGCATACGGGATACACGGTCTGTGACCTGTGCGCCTTCACCCAACCAGTACTTCACGCGCTCCATGTTCATTTTCACGCGCTCTTCGGAGTCTTTTGGCAGCATTGGGTTATATGTGCCGAGTTTTTCGATGAAACGACCGTCGCGTGGCATGCGGCTGTCCGCTGCAACGATAGAATAGTGAGGGCGCTTTTTGGAACCGCCGCGGGCGAGACGAATTTTCATAGCCATGGTGTTAGTCCTTTAATTTCAGTCTATTAGGATTGGTGTTGTTTGTGGTGTTGGATGACTTCCTGAATAATGAAATTCAGGAATTTCTTGGCGAATTCCGGGTCGAGATCGGCCCGGTCTGCAAGGTCGGTAAGCCGCGCGATCTGTTTTTGTTCGCGGTCTGGATCGGACGGGGGCAGGGCGTGTTCTGCTTTGAGAACGCCTACGGCCTGCGTGTGTTTAAAGCGTTCGCCAAGCGTGTAGACGAGGATCGCGTCGAGGCGGTCGATGCTCTCGCGGTGGCCCTTGAGGATGTCGGCGGCTTTGGTTGTCGTATCGGTCATGCGGCCCCCAAAAGTAACATGTGACTTGCGTGCACAATGCGTGCACAACCCGTGCACTGCGATGTCGGATATGTCATCGATGCGCCCCCTCGGGATCGGGGTGACGGTAAACGATGCAATCGCCATAGGACGCAGGCGTCTTGGCTGAAATATCGAGCGTCGCACCAAGCTTTTGCGCCAAGGCGATAGAGCGGACATTTTCAGGGGCGATATAGGAGACCGCTGTGCGCCAGTTCAGCGCGTCAAAGGCATGCGTGATGGCCGCTTTGGCCGCTTCGTATGCGACGCCGGTACCTTCGACAGCAGGGTCCAGTACGATCCAGCCGATTTCGGTTTCAGGCCAGTCTTCGGGTGTCCAAGGGCCGACAAGGGCGACGGCGTCGTTGTCGCCACGGATTGTCACGGCCCACATGCCGTACCCAAAGATTTCCCAATGTCCCAGCTCGGCGGCGAATGCACGCCACGTGTCACCGATGCTTTTCGGGCCATCAAGACCTTTGGACCGATCAGACGTCATGAACGCACGAAACGCACCATAGTCGCCCGGTTCGGGGCGGCGTAGGATCAGCCGTTCTGTTTGCAAGGTCATATTGCTCATGGCTTATTTCTTTTTCCCGAAGCCAGACAAACCGGGGGGGAGGCCCATGCCGCCGCCAAGACCAGGCATGCCTTTTGGCATCTGGCCTTGCAGGGCTTTCGCCGCCGCTTCCATTGCAGCAGGATCGTTCATGTCGGGCATACCGCCCGGCATTCCGCCGCCTTTGCCGAACATGCCTTTCATGGCTTGTTTCAGCATGCCGCCTTTACCCATCTTGCCCATTTTCTTCATCATATCAGCCATCTGACGATGCTGCTTGATGAGTTTGTTGAGCTCGGACACTTCAAGACCCGCACCCTTAGCGATCCGTTTCTTGCGAGAAGCGGCAAGCAACGCAGGGTTTGCGCGTTCTTTCTTCGTCATGGAATTGATCAGGGCGATTTGGCGTTTCAGGATGCTGTCATCCATGCCCGCCTTATCCATCTGTGATTTCATTTTGCCCATGCCGGGCATCATCCCCATCATGCCTTCCATGCCGCCCATCTTCATCATCTGTTCGAGCTGCATCTTCAGGTCGTTCATGTTGAACGCGCCTTTTTGGAAGCGCTTCATCATGCGTTCAGCTTGTTCGGCCTCGATGGTTTCTTGGGCTTTTTCAACAAGGGCGACGATGTCGCCCATGCCTAGAATGCGGCCAGCGACACGGTTTGGTTCAAACGTTTCAATCGCGTCGAGCTTTTCACCAAGACCCACGAAGCGGATCGGCTTACCAGTGATCGCACGCATCGAAAGTGCTGCACCACCGCGTCCGTCGCCGTCCATCCGTGTCAGGACAACGCCGCTGACGCCGATTTTGTCGTCGAATTCTTGGGCCACGTTGACCGCGTCTTGACCCGTCAGGCCATCAACCACGAGCAGGGTTTCGCGCGGCTGGGCGACGTCACGGACGGCAGCGGCCTGCGCGATCAGTTCTTCGTCGATGTGCAAACGACCAGCGGTATCAAGCATATAGACGTCGTAGCCACCAAGGGACGCTTGGGTTTTCGCGCGTTTCGCAATCGCAACCGGATCTTCGCCTTTGACGATTGGCAGTGTGTCCACACCGATCTGGTTGCCCAAGATTGCCAGCTGTTCCATCGCCGCGGGGCGGTTCGTATCAAGCGACGCCATCAACACGCGCTTGCCTTCGCGTTCTTTCAAACGCTTCGCCAGCTTCGCAGTGGTTGTGGTTTTACCGGACCCTTGCAGACCAACCATCAAGATCGGGGCAGGCGGGTTGTCGATTTTCAGCGCACCCGGATCACTGTCGCCGGTCAACACATGTTCAAGTTCGTCATGGACGATCTTGACGACTTGCTGGCCGGGCGTGATGGATTTGGTGACGGCTTGACCGGTTGCTTTTGCTTCGACCGCTTTGACGAAATCACGGGCGACGGGCAGGGAAACGTCGGCCTCAAGTAGGGCCACGCGGACTTCGCGCAGCGCTGTTTTCACGTCGTCTTCGGACAAAGCCCCTTGTTTGGTGAGCTTGTCGAAGACGCCGCCAAGGCGTTCTGATAGGTTCTCAAACATCGGCACTAAGCCTTTCGTCGTTGGTTGCGTCACCTTTCCATATAGGAACGAGACGCTGAATGCAGTAGCGCCCCCACGGGCGTAACACGCTGGTGGGGGGCGATCCCTTTTACAAAAGGGACCGGAAGTCTGTTGCTTCCGGAGTTGGGTCGCGAATTAGACGGCAGAGGCGTCTGAGTCAAGTCATGGCGTGAAACTGCTGATCGGCCATTGGCTGTCTCTTGCGCATGTGAACGTAAAGCGCCAATAATAGCCAGAACTGTTTGTATTTGCACAGGTCGTATCATGGACAATTGGGACGAAATCAGGACTGCGTATCAAGTAGCCCGTAACGGTACTGTCAGCGGTGCGGCAGACGTTTTGGGTGTGCATCATGCGACCGTGATCCGGCATATCGACGCCTTGGAACAACGGCTGGGTGTGAAGTTGTTTCAGCGCCACGCGCGTGGCTATGCGCCGACAGAGGCAGGCACGGATTTGTTGCAAGTCGCCAAAGCGACGGATGATCAGTTTTCCCAACTTGTTAGTCGGATCAAGGGGCTGGGGGAAAGCGTCAGTGGCGAACTTGTGGTGACGTCACTGCTTAGCTTTTCGCAAATGCTGGCGCCTATGCTTGCCCAATTTCAGACGGAACATCCTGATATCCGTATCCGCTTTTTGACTGGTGAACGTTTGTTCCGGCTCGAATATGGCGAAGCCCATGTCGCGATCAGGGCAGGTGCCATGGCGCCTGATCAACCCGACAACGTTGTGCAGCCACTGATGGAAACGACCGTCCAGCTTGTCGCGTCTGAAGCGTATATCGCGCGTTTCGGGATGCCGGATGGGGTCGACGATTTCCATAACCACAGGTTTGTGGGGTATGATAATGTGGATCATCGTGCGCCATTCGCCCGTTGGCTCGCTGAAATTGTACCGAAGGAAAACTTTGTCTACCGCGCAACCGATGAACGCGCGCTGCAAGACAGTATTCTTGCGGGGGCGGGCATCGGATTTGTCGTAAACTCTGCGGTCAGCCGATACCCGGCATTGATTCCAGTCATTCCGCCAATTCCGGAATGGAACATCAAAATGTGGCTGGTTACCCACGTTGATTTGCACCGCACGACAAAGGTCCAAACCTTTTTGTCCTTCGTCAAAGGGTACATGAAAAATTGCGACCTCTAGCTTTAAGCGGGCCGGCGTTGGCCGGTCACCTTGCGATGTTGCTGTTTTCGGTGCTGGTCGCGGGATCGTTTGCACTAGGTGTTTTGGTCGCCAATGAAATTTCGCCGATGGCGCTAAACGCTGTTCGCTTTTGGATAGCGGCCGGTATCGTTGGCGGCATTGCATTCGGCACTGGTGCTATCAAAAGCGGCGACTTTCGTGCGCCATGGCGATACCTGATCCTTGCCGTGGTCTTTACCTTCTACTTTGTCTTGATGTTTGAGGGCCTGAAAACGGCGCCGTCGGTCAGCGCCGCTGCGGTCTTCACCTTAACCCCGATCCTGTCCGCGATCTTTGGCTACGTCATGTTGCGTCAAGTCACGACGTCCCGTATGGCGCTTGCGCTTGGGATCGGCGCATTAGGTGCGATCTGGGTGATTTTCCGGGCCGATGTATCCGCAATCCTTGGTTTTGATGTTGGTCGCGGCGAGATGATTTATTTCTGGGGCTGTGTGTCGCACGCGGCTTACACGCCGCTGGTTCGTAAGCTGAATCGCGGAGAAACAGCGCTTTCATTCACCTTTGGGACCTTGGTCGCGGGGGCTTTGATCCTGACGGTGCTTGGATTGCCAGAGATCATCAGGACCGACTGGGCGGATCTGCGGCCCTTGGTTTGGGTGACTATATTATACGTCTCAGTCTTTGCATCTGCGACGACGTTCACGTTGCTGCAATTCGCATCGCTCCGCCTGCCAAGCGCAAAGGTTATGGCGTACACCTACCTGACCCCAAGTTGGGTGATGGTCTGGGATGTGGCGTTGGGCAACCCGCTGCCACCTGCGATGGTTCTTTTAGGGATCGGTCTGACGATTGTGGCGCTGCTGTTGTTGTTGCGGGAATAGGGCGATCTAATCGGGGCGAAGTTCGGTTTCCAAGAACCGCTCAAACGCGTCCAGATCAAGCCCGCCCATCTGCCCGAAGCCCTGCATCCATGTGGACGCTTCGCGCAGGTTGTCCGGTTCCAGCTTGCACCATTTCACGCGACCGCGTTTTTCTTGGCTAATCAGACCTGCTGCAGTCAGCACGCCCAAGTGTTTGGAAATTGCGGCGAGCGACATCTCAAACGGCTCTGCAACGTCGGTCACGGCCATATCATCTTCGAGCAACATCGACAGAATCGCACGCCGCGTCGGATCGGCGAGGGCTGCAAAGATAATGTCGAGCGGCTGTGTCATGCTGATAGGCTTATCCTGATAATTCGGAGCGTGCCAGAGAAGATCAACCAAATGGTTGAATGTCTGATTGGCCTGAATTGAGTCTGTTTTGTGGTGTCGACTGATGCGGAGTGTTGTCTAGTAGGTTGTTTTTGTTTGATTATATTGGCGGTCACATTCTGTTGACTCTGTTTGGCCCTGCACCTAAACCATGCGCAACATCTGAGGGGGCAATTCCTTGTCCAATGAACCTGATCACGCGGAACGACTGAAAGCCCTAGAGGCCAAAATCGATGCGCTGAAAGCAGGTCCAGAAATCAAGGACCATTCAGAGGAACATTATTCCCAAGCCCAGATGGCATGGCGGATGGTGATCGAATTAGTAGCCGGTCTTGGGATCGGTTTCGGCATCGGATACGGGCTGGATAGCCTGTTCGGGACAACCCCGATCTTTCTGGTGATATTTATATTCTTGGGCTTCGCGGCAGGTGTGAACACCATGATGCGGTCAGCCAAAGAGATGCAGAACAAGCAGCTGAATGCTGCGAATGAAGAGGATGATCAACGTGGCGACTGATGCACATTCCGAAGAAGGTCTTGTCTTTCACCCCCTCGATCAGTTTATCGTCAAGCCGCTGTTTGGCGACGGCGAAGTAGGCCTGTTCACAATCACAAACGCAACGCTTTGGATGGCCATCGCCGTTCTCGCGATCATCGCGGTTTTCGTGATGGGGTCCAAAGGCCGCGCGATTGTCCCGACACGGGTACAGTCGATTGCAGAGCTGATGTATTCCTTCGTCTACAAAATGGTTGAAGATGTCACCGGCAAAGATGGCATCAAGTACTTCCCATATATCATGACATTGTTTGTGTTCATCTTGTTCGCAAACTATTTGGCCCTGCTGCCGATGTCCTTCTCTACAACATCCCACATCGCTGTGACTGCGATCCTTGGTTTCGGCGTCTTTATCGCCGTGACTGTACTGGGTTTTGTTCTGAACGGCGCATCCTTCTTGGGCATGTTCTGGATGAAAGACGCACCAGCAGTGTTGCGTCCGATCATCGCGATCATCGAAGTTATCTCGTACTTCGTGCGTCCGGTAAGCCACTCTATCCGTCTTGCGGGTAACGTGATGGCTGGCCACGCAGTTATCAAAGTTTTCGCAGGCTTTGCCGCTATCGGCATCATCAGCCCTGTATCCATCGCAGGCATCGCCGCCATCTACGGACTGGAAGTCCTCGTGGCCGGTATCCAAGCCTACGTATTCACCATTCTGACCTGTGTGTATCTGAAAGACGCGCTTAGCCCGCATCACTAAGACCACCACACTTGTCCGACCACTAACGACACAAATTCAAAATTCCATCGTAAGGAGAAATATCATGGAAGGCGAACTCGCACACATCGGCGCTGGCCTGGCTGCAATCGGTTCCGGCGCTGCCGCTATCGGTGTTGGTAACGTTGCTGGCAACTACCTCGCAGGCGCACTGCGTAACCCATCCGCAGCTGCATCGCAGACTGCTACACTGTTCATCGGTCTCGCATTCGCAGAAGCACTTGGTATCTTTGCATTCCTCGTGTCCTTGCTGCTGATGTTTGCTGTCTAAGACAACCGATCTATCCTTACGGCTGGCTGGCGTGATACGTCGCGCCAGCCGGTAACTTAACAGGACTTCGGGGGCCAAAATGGCAACAGAAACAGTTGAACACGCAGTTGGCGCATGTGTTGGCCCGTCGGGCAGCGCCATTGGGATGCCACAGCTTTGTGCTGATTGGATCCCGAACCAGATTTTCTGGCTGTTGGTCACACTTGTTGTGATCTTCTTTGTACTGTCACGCATTGCATTGCCGCGGATCGCATCCGTGCTCGCAGAGCGGTCAGGTACAATTACGAATGACATTGCTGCCGCTGAAGAATTGAAGCTGAAAGCCCAAGAGGCCGAAGCTGCATATAACCAAGCGCTGGCAGACGCCCGTTCTGAAGCTGCAAAGATTGTAGCCGAAGCGAAGGCAGAAATTCAGTCTGAACTGGACGCGGAATTGGCAAAAGCCGATACGCAGATTTCAGCCAAGACTGCTGAAAGCGAAGCTGCGATTGCGGAAATTCGCGCTGGTGCTGTCAAAAGCGTCACTGCGGTTGCCAAAGATACAGCTGGCGAAATCGTTGCTGCACTGGGTGGTAAGGCTGATGCCAAAACCGTCACTGCTGCGGTCACTGCACGGATGAAAGGGTAAGCTATGAAACTACTTATGACTGCTCTTTTGGCTGTGATGGCGTCCCCTGCATTTGCTGCGAGCGGCCCGTTTGTATCGCTGAAGAACACAGACTTTGTTGTTCTGATCGCGTTCCTCGTGTTTGTTGGCATCTTGGTTTACTTCAAGGTTCCAGGCAAAGTCGGCGAAATGCTGGACGCCCGTGCGACTGGCATCAAGTCTGAACTGGACGAAGCCCGCGCATTGCGCGACGAAGCTAAGGCGTTGTTGGCATCCTACGAGCGTAAGCAGAAAGAAGTCCAAGAGCAGGCCGACCGTATCGTCGCATCTGCAAAGGACGAAGCTGCGAAAGCTGCGGCAACTGCGAAAGACGACATCGTGGCATCCGTTGCCCGTCGTCTGGCAAGCGCCGAAGAGCAAATCGAAGCGGCGCAAGCTGCGGCTGTGAAAGACATCCGCAACCAAGCTGTGACAGTTGCCGTTGGTGCTGCGCAAGACATCATCGCAAAGCAAGCTGATGCGAAAAGCACAGCAGCCTTGATCGACGACGCAATTGCCCAGGTCGGTGCGAAACTGCACTAAGCTGCGATTTAGTTGAATTTGAAAAACCCGATTGCTGAAGAGCGGTCGGGTTTTTTGTTGGGTTTATAGAGGTCAGGGATGTCCGCATTGAGCCCATATTGCAAGAATGCTGTGATACAGCCAATGTCGGCTATATCCATTGTAGGAACAGAGAAATGGCAACTGCTTGGCTTCAAATGCATGATTTTTCGTCTAAAGAACTGGGGAACATGTCGAGAGCAGAAATGTTGGTTGCGTTCGACAGTGTGGATTGGCGGGCAGAGCGTTCTAAGAATAGCGAAGATGATCCCAATACAAATTGTCCGCCAGGTTTTGGAATCAATCTGGGTGGCAATATCCTCCATCTATGCCCTTACGACGATCACAATATGTTCTTCCACCTTCACTATGAAGCTGACGCAAGGTTCATTGGGATTGTGCCGATAAAACGGAAGCGTAGTCACTACGTGGAAAGCTACCCTGTCGGCGATGCTCCAAAGGTAATAACGTATTTCATGCTGAACGATCTTAGGCGAATTTTAGAGATCCGTTGAATATCACTCTGATCGATCGAAAGCAGCCGTTCCGTTCGCAACTAACAACGTTCGCTTCGTCCCGATTGCAGCCTTTGCCCTACCGCCCCGCCTCATGCTCAAATCGTTTCTTCGCGAACGCTTCGTTTCGATCCGCCTTTTGTTGGTCCTTCAGCGCCCCTTCGACGTAATCGAGGTGTGCTGCCACGGCTGCTCTTGCACCGTCCCGATCCCGCGCTTGTAGGGCCACGTTAATCGCCCGATGTTGTCCCAGTAAGTGATCGCGTGTCATGCGCTGTTTGAACATCACGGAGCGGTTGTAGAACACGCCTTCGCGTAGCAATTCATACATCGACCGCATCATGTGGAGCATGACGATGTTATGGCTCGCCTCGATGATCGCGAGGTGGAAATCAGCGTCCAGCTGCGCTTCATCGGATGGGTTCCGTTTTTGGTGCGCCACTTCCATCTTTTTGAAGATACTGTCGATTACGGCCAGATCGGTGTCGGACCCAAGATGGGCGGCGCGTTCGGCGGCAAGCCCTTCCATATCGCGCCGGAAGCTGATGTAGTCGAACACCGCCTCATCATGTGTCGCAAACAGGGTCACAAGGGCAGGGGCAAAGGCGGACCCGAGCACGTCGGCGACAAAGACCCCTGCGCCCGCTTTGGACACCAGCAGCCCTTGTTCCTGCAGTTCTGCAAAGGCTTCGCGCAAGGATGGCCGGGACACGTTCATGCGTTCGGATAATTCACGCTCTGACGGCAATCGTTCGCCGGGGCGTAAGATACCGCGCAGGATCAGACCTTCGACTTGGCGCACGACGCCCTTGGATAGTTTTTCCTGCTGAATAGGTTCAAACGGCATTATGTCCCCCGATATTGGTCAAATTATATGACCAGCGGAGTATGATCACAAACAAAAAAGGGCCACCCGTCTGGATGGCCCTTATTCTGCGATGGTTAGCAGATGTGCTTAGTTTGGTGTGATCACGATTTCAACGCGGCGGTTCTGCGCGCGACCGTTGGCATTCAGGTTTGATGCAACTGGTGCATCCTCACCGCGCCCTACGGACCGCAGCCGTGTTGGGGAAACGCCCGCGTTGATCAGGACCGATGACACCGCCTGTGCGCGACGCTGGGACAGATCAAAGTTGTAGGACGCGTCGCCGACGTTGTCGGTGTGACCGATTACGTTGATTGTGGAAGACGGGTTGTTGTTCAAGGACCGCGCCACTGCGAACAAATCATTTTGCGCTGTGCCGGATACTGACGCGCTGTCTGTTGCGAACAGGATGTTGTTCGGCAGGGTCACGGTCAGGTTGTTGCCGTTGTTCACGATACCCACGTTGTTGCCGAGCGATTGGCGCAGTTCTTCTTCCTGACGGTCCAGAACAGAACCGATACCGCCGCCTGCCGTGCCGCCGAGCAACGCACCAACAACAGCGCGCTGGCCGCGTTCGCTGCGGCTGTCAGCTGTGGCCGCACCCAAGATTGCACCACCGATCGCGCCGATCGCTGCACCGTTACGGGTTTGGATGTTGTCGTTTGGCCCGCCTGTGCCGGAACATGCTGTGACAGCGATCAGGGAAGTGGCCGCGAAAATCATTGGGAGTTTTGTAAAGGTCATGTGTTCAGTCCAGTTAAAAGCGCACCGCAGTGCTATTGCTGCACAATCTATGCCGGAACCCAGCGCGTTATCCAATAACGAAGCGTATGATAGCGGATGTCCGCCTGTTTTCTAAGGCGCTGTTGCAGCATCGTGTCGGGCGGTTTCCCATGCCAACATCGCACGTTTACGGTTTAAGCCCCAGTGGTAGCCGCCCAGTTCACCTGATTTCCGCAAAGCGCGATGGCACGGAATCAACCAAGATACCGGATTGCGCCCCACGGCCGTACCTACGGCGCGCACGGCCTTTGGTGATCCGATGGCCGTCGCGATTTCGGAATAGGTGGTGACTGTGCCGGTGGGAACTTGCAGGAGTGCTTCCCAGACTTTGATTTGGAACGGTGCCCCGATTAGGTGGAGCGGTGTGGCGTGATCGCTTAGCGCGAAGGCGGTGTGCACCCATGGGGTCAGATGTGCCGGATTTTCGATGAAGGTGGCGTTGGGCCAGCGCGACTGCAAGTCTTGCACGGCTGCCGCATCGCCCATGGTTTCGGCGAAGGCCGCGCCACAGATGCCTTTGTCCGTACCCATGACCAAGGTGGGGCCAAAGGGGCTGTCGAACCATCCTGAATAGATTGTCAGACCTGCGCCGCCTTTGGCGAAATCGCCGGGGCTCATGGCTTCCCATGTCAGGAACATATCGTGCAGACGGCCAGAGCCGGACAGGCCGACAGCGTCAGCGGTGGCCAAGGTTGTGAAACGTTCCCGCAGAAGTGTTTTTGCGTGGCCGAGCGCGAGATATTGCTGGTAACGTTTGGGCGACACGCCGACCCATTGCGAAAACAGGCGTTGGAAATGCGCAGGCGACATGTCCATTTGGCCCGCGAGCGCGTCTAATGAAAGCGGCGCATCAGCCGTATCAATCACGTCGATTGCGCGGGCCATGACGCCGTAATGATAAGAGTTCTGTGTCATGTGCGGACCGTAGCGGTTTTCACCGCCCCAATGCGACCCGATTGTTGCGGTTTGTGCGGCGGGGCGGCATACGGATTGCATGGCAAAGCAACTTGATTACAAAACCATCCGCGAGATTTTCACGCGTTTTCACGACGCAGAGGCTGAACCGAAAGGCGAGCTGGAACATGTGAATGTGTATACGCTTGTCGTTGCCGTCGCATTGTCGGCCCAAGCGACCGATGCTGGCGTGAATAAAGCGACGCGCAAACTGTTCGCGATCGCGGATACGCCACAAAAGATGCTCGATCTCGGGCTAGAAGGCGTCACAGAACATATCAAGACGATTGGGCTTTACCGGAACAAGGCCAAGAACGTCATCAAGATGAGCCAGATGTTGGTGGATGAATTCGACGGAGAGGTGCCAAATTCGCGTGCTGCGTTGCAATCGCTGCCCGGTGTGGGGCGCAAGACGGCCAACGTCGTTCTTAACATGTGGTGGGGACAACCTGCACAGGCAGTGGATACCCATATTTTCCGCGTCGGCAACCGATCTGGCATCGCGCCGGGCAAAGATGTGGATGCCGTTGAGCGTGCAATCGAGGACCATATTCCGGCCGATTTCCAACTGCATGCGCACCACTGGCTAATTTTGCACGGGCGCTATACATGCGTCGCGAGAAAACCAAAATGCGCGGCATGTCTGATCCGCGATCTATGTATGTTTGAGGATAAAAACCTATGAGTTCTTACGATGTGATCGGGATTGGCAATGCGATTGTTGACGTCATTGCTCCGGCTGAGGATACCTTTCTGGATCACATGGGCATCGAGAAAGGCATTATGCAGCTGATCGAAAAGGATCGTGCAGAGGTGCTGTATGCCGCGATGTCAGAACGCACGCAAACGCCGGGCGGGTCGGTCGCGAACACGATTGCGGGAATCGGGGCGTTGGGCCTGTCGACCGCATTTATCGGTAAAGTGAAAGACGACGCGCTTGGCCAGTTCTATGCCAAAGGTATGGCTGATGCAGGTACGGCGTTTCCGAACGATCCGGTCGCGGGTGCAGATGCACCAACGTCGCGGTCGATGATTTTTGTCTCTCCGGATGGGGAACGGTCGATGAATACCTATCTGGGCGCGGGCGCAGATATCGGTAGCGCAGACGTGGATGCAGCTGTGTTCGACGGCGGTAAAATCCTTTTCCTTGAGGGATACCTGTTCGACAAAGACGAAGGTAAAACAGCTTTCGCCGAAGCGGCAGCACAGATGAAAGCTGCGGGCGGGCGTACCGGTATTACCTTGTCTGATCCATTTTGCGCGGATCGTCATCGCGAAGACTTTAAACGTCTGATCACTGAAAGCATGGATTTTGCGATTGGGAACGACGCGGAATGGCTGACGCTTTATGAGACTGAAGACCTTGATGCCGCGCTCGATCAAGCGGCCGCCGTGTGTGACATCGTTGTCTGTACGCGGTCCGGTGATCCGGTTGTCGTGCGCGAAGGTGCTAAGTGTTTCGAGATTCCCGTCACCCCCGTCACGCCGGTTGATGCGACGGGCGCGGGCGATCAATTCGCTGCTGGTTTCCTGTTTGGTTTGGCGTCAGGACGTCCGTTGGATATCTGTGGCGCGATGGGCGTTCTCGCAGCAAGCGAAGTGATTGGTCACGTGGGGCCACGCCCGAAAGCGAACATCGGTGCTATGCTGAAACAAGCCGGGCTGCTTTGAGCCACATCTGATCAAGTGCGTCGATGGCTGCGGTATCAAAGCGGCTTTCTTCTTTCCAATACTTGCCGGATGGCACGACATAGCCAAGGCGGTCTTCCTCTGCGAGGGCCGCCGCTGCGGCTGTTGGACTGTGTGGCACCGGCAGGCTTGCGGCGGCTAATTCAGGGGTCGTACGTGGAAACGTCAGACGGCTAGGATCAGATGACAGGTTCACCATCGCGCAGCCCGATTGCGCGGCGAGGACCTGTAGGCGGGCCGATTTCGCTTCGAGACTGCGGAGGCTGATGTCGGCACGCAAAGGATCGGCAGTACCGGTTCCGTAGAAATGCGTTTTGGTCGCATCATACGTCATGTCGCAGCCCATCATTGTGATGACAGACGGCTTCAGGGCCCCGAGTGCCCAATAGGCCGCGGTAAACGCCATCGTCCCACCTGCATAGACAAAACCACCAAAGGTGTTTTGGACCGGAACGTAATCGGTGGAGGTCACGATGCGCTGGCCGTCATGCATGTCCACTGGGCGTCGTTCGGGCGGAAAATCGTCGGGATGGATCAGTAGATCCCAATCGGGCCGGACCGCCCATGCATTATTGATCGTAAGGATCAGGTCGAAATGCTGCTTGGGCCAGTCGCGGGCTTTCACAACGTTTGGCCCGCTGCCGAGAATAAGAACTGTGTTCATGAATTACCCCTTTGTCTTTGCCAACTTAGGCCACGTGAACACACAGTCCAGCGCGCGCGGAAGGCATAGGAGCCTCCGGCGGGGATATAGAGAACGTCAAAGAAGCGCGGACGTCGTGCGAAATTCAGCCGGTGTGTATAGACGGAGCGTCGCGGGGCTTAATCGCCGAGTTTGGCGTGTACTTCGTGCAGGTCGATTTCGCCGATCGGCATTTTGTTGGACGGATCGTGGAAATCGTATTTGAAGAGTTCGAAGTCTTTTTTGTAGATTTCATAGACCAAATGCATCGAGAGGTCGTCGAAGTAATCTTCGACGGGATGCGCGCGTTTCGGTCCGTGTCCTTCGCTTTCGTTGAAGCGCGGGATCGCGTTGATGTCGACAGGGGTCGGGGTGTCGATGTGATCCAGGACTTCTTGCATGCCGTCGTTGAACTTTTCGGTCCAGATGATTTTGTCGTAGCGGCCGCCATTCACGATGAAGGTAGACACGTGACCGGACATTGCCGACCAGTGAATGTCAGGTTCCATCGGGCGACGCCAACGGATGGTGTCGCGCGCAAACAAAAGAAAACGGCGGAACGACTGGATTTGGTCGAACTGGAAACCATCGTCGGGGCTGCCGACTTCGATCCCGTATTTCTGCACCAGAAGGGGGACAAGGTTGCCACGGTAGTATTTACCGTTCCGCTGGATACCGCAGATTTTATCAAAGAAGGACGACAGGATGCGGGTGTAAGGATTGCGCACGCACGTGAAGGCGTAGCTTTTGTGCGCTTGCACGTTGTCGGTAATCGGCTGATGGCTGTGATCTAGCGCCCATTTGTGCATGCCGTCTTTGGCATCATGGATATCGCCGTCAAAGAATTTGCCTTGGTCGGAGTAATACATGATCTGGCCAATAGTCGAACAGGCGCATTTGGGCACAACCCGATACACAACGCTTTCGCTTTCGGTCATCCAGACGCCAGGAAATCCCATAAAGTATCACTCCACAATGCGGCGAAAATGCCGCGACTTCGTCAACTGCTTAATCTGTGCATGCTAAAAAGCAAAGAAGGTCTGTAATTTCAATGTCCATTGCATGTATGTCTTGGCAACAAACACTTTACTGTGGCGATATAAGATCACCAAATGGCAAAAATTGCGTTCATATTGTTATGTCACAAAGACCCGGATGCCATAATTCGGCAAGCGACGCAGTTGACTGCGGCGGGTGATTGCCTTGCCATCCACTTTGATGCGCGTGCTCCACAGGCCGCATATGACAAGATGCGGGACGCATTTGCATCAAATCCGTCGGTGACCTTTGCCAAAAAACGCATCAAATGTGGCTGGGGTGAATGGTCGCTGGTGCAGGCGACGTTGAACGCGGTTGAAGCCGCCGTTGATGCATTCCCGCATGCGTCCCATTTTTACATGGTCTCGGGCGATTGCATGCCAGTGAAATCGGCGGACCATCTGCACGATTTTCTGGATCACGACGATGTCGATTACGTCGAAAGCTTTGACTACTTTGAAAGCGACTGGATCAAGACGGGTTTCCGCGAAGAACGCCTGATCTATCGCCATTGGTTCAACGAACGGACCCAGAAATGGCTGTTCTATACCAGCTTTAATCTGCAACGCCGTTTTAACATCACCCGCGATGTCCCTGCGGATATTCAGATGATGATCGGCAGCCAGTGGTGGTGTCTGCGTAGGCGGACAATCGAAGCGTTGCTCGATTTTGTGGCCAAACGGCGCGATGTGATGCGGTTTTTCAAGACGACTTGGATTCCGGACGAGACGTTTTTCCAGACGCTTGTGCGTCATCTGGTGCCCGGGACGCAGATCAAGTCGCGCACACTGACGTTCTTGATGTTTACCGATTACGGGATGCCGGTGACGTTTTATAACGACCATTACGATCTTTTGTTGGGGCAGGACGCGCTTTTCGCGCGTAAGATCAGCCCAGAGGCCTATGAACTGAAAGAACGGTTAGGCGAATTGTTCGTGTCGGGCCGAACGGATTTCGATATCTCTGACGAAGGGCGCAACCTTTACGGATTTCTAACGGGGCGTGGCCGCGTTGGGCGTCGTTTTGGTATGCGGTTCTGGGAACGCGAGGCGACGCTGGGGCGTGATCATGAGTTGATGATCATCGCTTGTAAAAAGTGGCATGTCGCCAAACGCTTGGTGGCTGCGATCAAGGAAAAGACCGAGATTCCTGCGATGGAGTTTCTGTTCAACGAAGATGGCAGCGACATGCCTGATCTAGGCGGGCTGGAGAATTCGGTCGAAAAACGGGCGCGTCACAGGCGTGCCTTGATCCGGATGTTGTTTGATCATCACGGGAAGAACCGGATGGTCATCTGTCTTGATCCTGGAAACTTTGACCTGATCGAGGATTTCGTCAGCGATAAAGCCAAGGTGCGCCTGCTAGAGATCAACTGCGAATTTAGCGATGCCTATCTGGAAGGCCACGCCAAACGGGTGCGATTGGCGACAGAACATAGCCCTGCCGATACGATTGCCCGTCTGATCCCCACGATCCGCAACGATGTGAATTTCGAAAGCGAAAGGCTGCGCGATGCAGACTTTGCGCATTTCGACCGCTTGCGCGAAACGGCTGATCTTGCAAAACAGACCGACGTGCTTTCGCGGTTCTTGAATGTGGATGCCGAAACGGCGCGGGCCTTGGCTGAAACCCCTTACTTATTTGTAGATTAGAGGTGTCCGATGGACTTTAACTATGACGACCAGAACATCTTTGCGAAGATTTTGCGTGGCGAAATCCCGAACAACACCGTCTATGAGAACGATCATGCGCTGGCGTTCAACGATCTATATCCGCAGGCGCCTGTGCATGTGCTCGTGATCCCTAAAGGGCCGTATATGAGCCTTGATCATTTTGCCCGCGATGCGTCTGTGGAAGAACAGGTCGGGTTCATGGCTGCCGTGTCCGAAGTTTGCCAAATCACCGGTGTCGATGCCGGTTTCCGTGCGATTGCGAATTCGCGTGATGACGGCGTGCAAGAGGTGCCGCATTTCCATATGCACATCATCGGCGGCAAGCCCTTGGGGCGGATGTTGCCAAAATGAGTGCTTCCGCACATTTCTGATTTCAGCAGGGGGCACGGTGACGTGTCACTTTTGCGTTTGTGCGCGGTGATAGGCTGCTTCTGGACCTGACAACGGAGCCTAGCGGCTTGATGTCAGCGCAAGGAACACGTCTTCGAGGTCGGATTGTTCTGTGCTGATATCGGCGATCTGGATACCTGCGGTGCGCAGAATGTCGAGAATTTGGTCGGCGCTGGTCTTTGCCGTGTGGTAGCTGAACGCCAACGTCCCGTCTGGCCGCGTTTGCCCGGTGATTGTGTCCGGTAAGGCAGGTAGGGACGCGTCGGTTGCAGGGCGCACGACGAGCGTTTTGCTATCAAGCCGTCCGAGCAGGTTTTCTGTTGTGTCCCGCACAATCATGTCGCCGTGATTAATAATCGCGATTTCATCACACATTTCCTGCGCTTCTTCGAGATAATGCGTGGTCAGAATGATCGTCGTGCCTTGTTCGTTCAGCTTGCGCACGTTGGCCCAAAGCATGTTGCGTAGTTCAATATCGACGCCCGCGGTTGGTTCATCCAGCACAAGAATATGGGGGGTATGCACGAGGGCTTTTCCCATCAACAGCCTGCGCCGCATTCCGCCAGACAGGGACCGCGCATAGGCGTCTGCTTTGTCCGTCAAGCCAATGAAATCAAGGATTTCATCGGTTTTGCGTTTCGATTTGGGCACCCCGTAAAGACCCGCTTGCACATCAAGTGACCCGCGCGGCGTGAAGAATGCATCAAGATGCGGTTCCTGCGGCATGATCCCGATAGATGCACGGGACTGGCGCGGGTTCGTGTCTTGGTCAAAGCCCCAGATTTTCACGGTTCCGGTGGTTTTGGTCACCAGTCCCGCAAGAATATTGATCAGGGTCGATTTGCCTGCACCGTTCGGGCCCAGCAGCCCGAAAACCGACCCGCGTGGAATGTTCAGATCAATGCCTTTGAGCGCGTCTTTGGCTTCGGTTTTGCCCGTCGCGGCGTAGGTTTTCGTCAGCCCTGCAATTTCGATGGCGTTCTGGGTCATGTCCGTCTTCCAATGTGTTTGTGGGCTCTGGCCATAGGCGTAGTGCTGGGCTATCAAGACGATCAGATAGTCGCAACCCACCAGCAATCAAGCAGGCCTTTGACATGACCACACCCGCCCCCGAGACCCGTATTGTATCTGAATGGCGCGTGTCATGTGATGGTGGCGATGGCGCGTTGGGTCACCCACGTGTGTGGTTGTCCATTCCGCATGATACCGGCTTTGTCGAATGCGGGTATTGCGATGCGAAAATCATCCACGAAGATTTCAAAGATACTGTAAAGTGAAGCGGTTAGCCCGGCTTTTTGCTGGGCTGTTGACTGCGATCGGGCTGTATCTGTTTGCCGCCGTTGTTGGGGCGTTGGTGCCCGGACCTACGGCCAAGGTCGCGCAAGGTGCGCAGACATCTGTCGTGCTGGCCGCTGGCCCGATCCATTACGATCTGTTGATTCCCGCTGATCCAGACACGCGTCAGGCATTTGGTTTCCTGACTGACTTTGGCGTGCCTGTGGAGGGTGCTGACTGGATCGTTGTCGGGTGGGGAAGTCGCGCGTTTTACACGGCGACGGGGACCTATCAGGATTTGGCGATTGGACCGGTGCTTCAGGCCGTGACTGGTGACAGTGCAGTGATGCGATTTGATGCCGCTTATGGCGATTTGTCAGGGCTGGGGCCCACCATTTCGTTGAGCCATGAACAAATGGCGCTATTGCGTGGCCAGATTTTGCAAGACTTGAACCACGATGATCTGGGCGGGCCTATCCCTATCGGGACTGACGGTTTCACGGCGACGGACGTATTTCTAGAAGCACAGGGGCATTTCTCGATCCTGCGGACCTGCAATGTCTGGATTGGACAGGTTTTGCGCGGTGCGGGCGTTAAGATGGGAATCTGGACCCCAACACCTTACGCTGTGACTCTGTCACGTTGGTGGTTCGGTTAAGCCGCAAACGCGCTGGCCCATCGGCCCGTAACATGGCAAAACCGATCCAAAGCACATCGGGAGATTTCACATGAGCCAGCAGTTCGGCAAAGGCTGTCATTTGCATCTGATTGACGGATCGGCGTTCATCTTCCGCGCCTATCACGCGCTGCCGCCGCTGACGCGCAAATCGGACGGGTTGCCGATTGGGGCGGTATCCGGCTTTGTGAACATGCTGCAGCGGTATATCGAAGGCAATTCAGGCCCCGATGCCGCGACCCATGTTGCTGTGATCTTCGATAAAGGTAGCCATACGTTCCGGAACGAGATGTACGACCAGTACAAAGCGAACCGCGATGCGATGCCCGAAGATTTGCGCCCGCAGATGCCGCTCACACGCGACGCGACGCGTGCGTTCAACATTGCCTGCGAAGAAATCGAAGGGTTCGAGGCTGACGATATCATCGCGACCCTGTCACATCAGGCGCGTGATGCGGGGGGCCGTGTGACGATTGTGTCTTCTGATAAGGACCTGATGCAGCTTGTTGGTGGCGGCGTTGAAATGCTCGACCCGATGAAGAATAAGCGTATCGACGATGAAGGCGTGCACGAGAAATTTGGTGTTGGTCCGAACCGAGTGGTTGATGTGCAAGCACTTGCTGGCGATAGCGTCGATAACGTGCCGGGGGCGCCGGGGATTGGGATTAAGACCGCCGCCTTGCTAATCAACGAATATGGCGATCTGGAAAGCCTGCTCGACCGTGCCGAGGAAATCAAACAACCCAAACGCCGCCAGACGTTGATTGATCATCGGGCGCAGATCGAACTGTCAAAACGGCTTGTCCAACTGGACTGCGAAATGGACCTGCCGTTTGATCTGGATTCGCTCGAGATCAAGGACCCAGATGCGGATACGCTAATGGGGTTCCTTCAGGAAATGGAATTCCGGACCGTTCTGAAACGGATCGCTGACAAAATGGGCGTCGAAGCGCCCGTCGTCGCTGACGCAGCACCAGTCGAGGCCGCAGCCCCCGAAGCCGTGCCGTTTGATGCGACCAAATACGAATGTGTGTCCGATCTGGCCGCGTTGCAGGTCTGGATCGACCGCATCTACGCGCGCGGCTATGTGGCAATTGATACAGAAACCACGTCTCTGAACGAAATGCGCGCGCAGTTGGTAGGCATATCGCTGTGCGTCGAAGCAGGGCAGGCGTGTTACATTCCGTTGACACATAAGGGCGGCCAAGCCGACGATTTGTTCGGCAACGATGACCTCGCCGAAGGGCAAATTGGGTTCGAGGAATGCCTAAAGGCTTTGACGCCAATGTTGACCGACCCGTCGATTGTGAAAATCGGTCAGAACATGAAATACGACAGCAAGATTTTCGCGAACCTCGGGATCATGGTTGCCCCCATCGACGACACGATGCTGATGTCCTACGCGATGCATGGCGGGATGCATAATCACGGCATGGATTTGCTGTCAGAGAAATACCTTGGGCACACGCCCATCCCGATTAAGCCTTTGCTTGGTAGCGGAAAATCCGCGATCACCTTTGACCGCGTGCCTGTCGCCGATGCGGTGCCTTATGCAGCTGAAGACGCGGATGTGACGCTCCGCCTGTGGCAGATGTTCAAGCCGAAACTGCATACGGTTGGTGTGACGACGGTGTACGAGACGTTGGAGCGTCCACTGGTTCCTGTGCTCGCGCAGATGGAACGGCATGGTGTGAAGGTGGATCAAGATACGCTTAGTCGGATGTCCAATGGCTTCGCGCAGAAGATGGCTGGGCTTGAGGACGAAATCCAAGAAAAGGCTGGTCGCAGTTTCAATGTCGGCTCGCCGAAACAATTGGGCGAAGTCCTGTTTGACGAGCTGAAGTTGGAAATGCCTGGGGGCAAAGCGCCCAAGAAAGGCAAGACGGGGGCTTATTCAACGGGTGTGGAAGTGCTCGAAGACCTTGCGACCGAGCATGATGTGCCGCGCCTGATTTTGGATTGGCGTCAGCTGTCGAAACTGAAATCGACTTACACCGACGCGTTGCAGGATCATATCAATGCGGACACGGGCCGGGTTCATACGTCCTACTCTATCGCCGGTGCAAATACGGGTCGTCTGGCGTCCACTGATCCGAACCTTCAGAACATTCCTATCCGGTCTGAAGAAGGGCGGAGGATTCGCGAGGCTTTCGTCGCGGATGAAGGCAAGGTACTGGTGGCGCTCGATTATTCCCAGATCGAACTGCGCATCTTGGCGCATATCGCGGGCATCGATGCGTTGAAACAAGCGTTCAAAGACGGGCAAGACATCCACGCGATGACAGCGTCCGAAATGTTCGACGTGCCGATGGATGAGATGACACCGGACATCCGGCGTCAGGCGAAAGCGATCAACTTTGGTGTGATCTACGGGATTTCAGGTTTCGGGCTTGCGCGTAACCTGCGTATCCCGCGCGGCGAAGCGCAGGGGTTCATCGACCGCTACTTCGAACGGTTCCCGGGCATCCGGGCTTACATGGACGAAACCGTCCAATTCGCGAAAGATCATCAATACGTGCAAACCTTGTTTGGCCGAAAAATCCATACACCGGAAATCAACGCAAAAGGTCCGGGCGCGGGCTTTGCCAAACGGGGCGCGATCAACGCACCGATCCAAGGGACAGCGGCTGATGTGATCCGCCGTGCGATGGTGCGCATGCCCGAAGCGATCAAGGACATGCCCGCGAAAATGCTGTTGCAGGTCCACGATGAATTGATCTTTGAGGTCGATGAAAACGCCGCTGATGACCTGATCGGTGTGGCCCGCGATGTGATGGAAAACGCAAGCGACCCTGCGGTCAAGCTTGATGTGAAACTCGCCGTGGACGCTGGCAAAGGTGCGAACTGGGCCGAGGCGCACTAGGTCTTCGCCCTTCTTTTGGTCATAAATATCTCGGGGGAGGTCTGGAGGGGGCTGGCCCCCTCCAGTGGCGCGACGGGTCATCACCCGTCGCAATCTGATTAGTTTACAGCATTTGCCTCAACGAGGTTCGCATCGCTTTTCGGCGCTTTGCTGATTTCAATCTGGCGCGGTTTCAGGGCCTCTGGCACTTCGCGCACAAGATCAATGTTCAGCATGCCGTCCACATGGGACGCGCCGGTCACACGGACGTGGTCGGCAAGCGTAAAGCGACGTTCAAAAGCACGGGTCGCGATACCACGATGCAGGTATGTCTTTTCGGCCTCGTCGTCCGCTTTACGGGCTGTCACAACAAGCGCGCGGTCGCGCACTTCGATCGACAAGTCGTTGTCAGAAAATCCGGCCACAGCGATGGCAATCCGCCAACCGTCTTCTTCGATCTTCTCGATGTTATAAGGGGGGTAGCTGTTCTGGCTCACGTCATTGGCAAGCGCGCGATCCATCAGATCGGCAATTTGGTCAAAGCCAACAGTGGCACGGTACAGGGGTGTCAAATCAAGTCGACGCATTTGGGTCATCCTTTATCAAGCGATAACAATGTGATGCCTTCCCATAGGGGACAGGCGGTTTGGCAAAGGCCCCATCATCGGCGGCCTCGTGATAAAGATGTGGTGACGTCGAAAATGGATTTCAAGGGGCGCAGTATCGCCTAGGGGCGCACAAATTTTGCGCCTGTTGTGTTGCGTTCACCCAAGGTGATCAAACGTTGGCTGCCACCGGCTTGGGCCGGACCGACGCTCGCGAAATGCGCTAACAATTCTTGCAGCGGGTCTTGCAGCGACGTGCCAAGCGACACTTGTTTTCCACCCGCTTGTGCGATGGCCGACACAACGGATACGATCTGTGCGCGTCCGTTTTGCACCCGAAACACGGGTGATCCGCTTGATCCGAACTCTGCCTCGCAATTCATGACAATCGCCCCGTTTTGGCGACCCAACACCGAACAGCTTTCTTGCAGGCTTGGTGCTTCGGACCGATCTTTCCCGTAAGACACAATAGAAATCTGATCCCCAGCCGTTGGTCTGGCTGCAATCGGAAAGGGTTGGATGCGCGTTCTGCGAATTGGTTGGTCCAACTCAAGCACAGCAATGTCATGTGCGACGTTGTTCACGCGCGCACCATCGCCGGTCGGATCGTAATCGGGGTGTACCACAAGCCGGCTTATCCCGCGCGTGGCCTCTGCACGTCCGTTTTTCAGTCCGGATTGAAAGATAAATTCATCTGCCGAAATCAGCTGATCATCGTCATCGTAAACACAATGCGCCGCAGTCAGCAGCAGTTTGTCCCTGATCAAAGCTGCCGTGCAAAAGCCCTTGTCGATGACATCAAGCCGACCGACAGCTTCCCAGCCTTGGCTGTCTTGCCGCGTCTCAAGCGTGACCAGCGCAGACCCCGCGTTGGTTTGCGCAGTGGCGACAGAGCCACCCACAATGGTTGCAGCGATCAAAACAAGAGAACGGATCATAACACGGCCCTATCTGGAGGTTCGTCGTAATGTGATTGATCCGTACGGCGATAATAAGGCGTCAGCGTAGCATTGGCACGGCAGGTGTGGCGTTTTTATCAGCCGTCAGGGCAGGGGGCTGCGGTCCGCCTGTGGCCCAATCCAACAGTTCCACGGTGTGGACAATTGGCACATCTGTCGCGCTGCCGATCTGCATCATGCAACCAATGTTGCCTGCCGCAATGATGTCCGGTGTTAATGCTTCGAGCGTCTGTACCTTCCGTTCCTTCAACTGCCCAGAAATCTCTGGCTGCATTAGGTTATAGGTGCCCGCAGACCCGCAGCACAGGTGGCTGTCTTTAGGTTCGAGCACCGTGAAACCCGCGTTCTTGAGCAGGTCTTTGGGGAAGGTTTTGATCTGCTGGCCGTGCTGCAGCGAACATGCAGCGTGATAGGCGACCTTCGTGCCTTTCGCGTCGCCCTTCGGCAGATCCAGTTCCATCAGCACCTCGGACACGTCCATCGCAATCGCGGACACGCGTGCTGCATCTGCGGCGAGCGGGTCGTTGCGGAACATATGACCATAGTCTTTGACGGTCGTGCCACAGCCGGATGTGTTGATCACGATAGCGTCCAACCCGCCTGCATCCATTTGTTTGACCCATGCCTTGATATTCTTGGCAGCGGTCGCGTGGCTTTCGGTTTCTTTGCCCATGTGGTGAGTCAATGCTCCGCAGCAGCCTTGGCCATCGGGGATCACCACCTCGGCGCCATGACGGGTCAGTAGCCGGATAGTCGCGTCGTTGATGTCTGTGTTTAAGGCCCGCTGCGCACAGCCCGTCATCAGTGCCACGCGCATCTTGGGTTCTGCCACCGCAAAGGTTTGCGGGTCGTCGTTCTTGCTGACAGGCGGGACCTGTTTGGGGGCCATCGCGATCATTGCTCGCAGGCGCGGATCAGGCAGGAACCGTACGAAGGGTCGTGCAATCTTTGCGCCAAGCAACGCCACGCGGAACCGCGTCGGGTACGGCAAAATCCGCGCCAACACCCATCGTAGGGCGCGTTCAGACAGCGGACGATTATAGTTTTCCTCAATATACGCACGCGCATGGTCGATCAGGTGCATATAGTGAACCCCAGACGGGCAGGTCGTCATGCAAGCCAGACAGGATAGGCAACGGTCGATGTGTTTGACCGTTTTCTCATCCGGCACCCGTTCGTTTTCAAGCATGTCCTTGATCAGGTAAATCCGACCACGCGGGCTATCCAGTTCATCGCCAAGAACCTGATACGTTGGACATGTGGCAGTGCAGAACCCGCAATGCACGCAGGCCCGCAGAATTTCGTTGGCCCGCTGTGTGCCCGGATCAGTCAGCTGTTCTGGTGTAAAAGTCGTTTGCATCAGGCCATCATCCCCGTGTTCAATATCCCGCGAGGGTCAAATTTTGCGCGCAGCCCCGCGCTGATTGCAGCAAGCGGTGCTGGTTCCGACTGGAAAGTTGGTACATCTGCTATACCGCGGATCAGCGTTGCGTGCCCCTTGATCGCCCCGAGACCTGAACGGACTTCGGACCCCGCGGGCACGGCTGCCCAAATCAGGCCTCCGCCCCAGTCCAACATGATCTGGCTTTGACTGGGCAAAGACGCGGCGACTGCGGGCGCATCGCTTGGCCGTACCGATATCCGCCAGACATCTGCGTCGGTGCCCGCAAATGCAGTCACGTTCGCGATGTCGGACCACGGGTCTTCGGTGACGACGTCAATGTCTCCAAAGGACTTCAACCGATCCTTCAGTTGCTCTGTCCGGTACGCGATTGATTTCTCAAAACCTTCGATCCGCAACAGCGTTTGGCCTTCATTATCAGACCGATAGGCGGCACCTGTGATTTCAAAAGGCGACCCAAGTGCAGAAGACATCGCAGCGACAGCCTGTGTGATGTCTTGGCCAGAGATAGACAAAGTCGCTGATGTTTCCGGCTTTGGAAGAACCTTCAACGAAACTTCGGTCAAAACACCCAACGTGCCGTAGGATCCGGTCAGCAACTTCACCAGATCATATCCGGTGACGTTTTTCATCACGCGGCCACCGTTTTTCACGATCTGACCAGCGCCGTCCACAAAACGTACGCCCAACATAAAGTCGCGGCATGCCCCGACGGCGATGCGGCGTGGGCCTGACACGTTGGCCGCAACAACGCCGCCAATCGTCGGCGTCCCGTTGGTCCCCAAAAGCGCGCGGTGATCCATTGGTTCAAACGCCAACCGTTGGTTTTCGGCGTCCAATGCCGCCTCGATCTCGGCAATCGGGGTGCCCGCCTGTGCCACAAGGGTCAGCGCACCCGGTTCGTACAATGTGATCCCGCTTAGCGCCGCAGTCGACAGAAACGCGCCCTCCGCAGGTGTCCCGATAGGGCGGGTCCCGCCGCCGACAATGCGCAGCGGCCCCGTGGCATCAGCAATTGCGCCGGATAGCTCTGTCTCGTTTGTCACTGTCTTGGCTTGGTCTGGCATAGCTTCTTTTGGTCCTAAATATCTCGGGGGTTTGGGGGCTGGCCCCCAATCTGTCATGAGCCGCAAACGCTACGCCGCGCGGCGGGCTTCTGACGTGGCGAGCGGAAATACTTTGGCAGGGTTCAGCAACCATTGCGGATCAAACACATCCTTCACCGCCATTTGCAGTTCCAAATCAACCGGATCGAACTGAACATTCATCAGATCGCGTTTTTCGATCCCAACGCCGTGTTCGCCGGTCAGGCATCCGCCAACTTCGACGCAGACCTTCAGGATTTCCGCACCCATCGCTTCGCAAAGTTCGAGATCACCCGGTTTGTTCGCGTTATACAGGATCAGCGGGTGCATATTGCCGTCGCCTGCGTGGAAAACGTTGCCTACATCAAGCCCGAACTCTTTTGACAGTTCTTGAATGCGGCGCAGCACTTCGGGCAGGGCTGACACAGGAATGGTCCCGTCGAGGCACATGTAATCATTGACCTGACCCATCGCGCCAAAGGCCGATTTACGGCCCAACCAAATGCGGCCTGCTTCATCCGCGTTCTTCGCTTCGCGCAGTTCAACCGGATTGTGCGTCTTGGCAATCGCCATGATTTTCTCGAGCTGTTCGTCGATTTCCGCGTCTGATCCTTCGACTTCGACGATCAACAGGGCCTCGCACATCGGGTAGCCCGCCTTTGCGAAGGCTTCGCAAACTTCGATGCAGGGACGATCCATGAATTCAATTGCTACGGGCAGAACGCCCGCCTTGATGATGTCGGACACACAGGCACCAGCCACTTCAGAACTGTCAAAGCCCATTAGCACGGGCCGCGCCCCTTCGGGTTTGTGCAAGATGCGCAGCGTCGCTTCTGTGACGACGCCCAACTGGCCTTCGGATCCGCAAATCACGCCCAGCAGATCAAGCCCGCTTGCGTCCAGATGCCCGCCGCCGATTTCGACGATTGTGCCGTCCATCATTACCATGGTGACGCCCAGCAGATTGTTGGTCGTCACCCCGTATTTCAGGCAATGCGCCCCGCCAGAATTCATCGCGATATTGCCCGCAATGGCGCAGGCCAACTGGCTGGACGGGTCGGGGGCGTAGAAAAAGCCATCAGTTTCAACGGCACCTGTCACGGACAGGTTCGTCCGGCCTGTTTGCACCCGAATGATCCGGTCGTCGTAGTTCGTTTCCAGCACATCGTTCAGCTTTGCCACGCCCAAGATCACCGAATCCGCTGTTGGCATCGCCCCACCGGCCAACGACGTGCCCGATCCGCGCGGGACCACTGGCACACCCATTTCAGAGCAGATTTTCAGAACTGCCGAGACTTCTTCGGTCGATGCAGGCAGTACAGCACACAAAGGCGGGCACCGATACGCCGACAATCCATCGCATTCATAGGCCCGCGTTTCCGCAACATCGTCGATCACAGCATCCGCAGGTAGCACCTGACGCAAGCGGTCAACGATTTGCGATTTGCGTGCGATGACGGCGGCACTTGGTGTGGGCATTTGCATGGTGGGCTCCTGTTCGGTGGCTGACGGGCATTTGCACGATTGGTAAGGAAATATAACCAATTTTCAGGCATGGCAAGTAAAACCGGTTCGGCGTAGTGTTTGACCATGCAAATGATCGAACACCTTGCCTTGTTGACCTATTGGGATGCCGTCGCTGCTGCATTCCTAGGTTTTGCTTATTTTATATTGGGTTGGATGATCGAACATCCGCCGAAATCGCGACCGTCCGTGACGAAAATCATGTCCGATAACCGGCGCGAATGGCTGCGGGTTTTTATCGGCAGAGAGCCGCGAATCTTCGACAGTCAGATCATGGGCAGCTTGCGGCAGGGCACTGCGTTCTTTGCATCGACCTGCATTTTCGCCATTGGTGGCGTTTTTGCTCTGATCGCGAATACGGACCCATTGCAGGGGGTCGCCGCAGAAATTTCGACTGACGACATCCCGATTGTTGTCTGGCAGGTAAAGCTGGGTCTTGTGGCCCTTATGCTCACCAACGGCTTCCTGAAATTCGTCTGGGCCAACCGGATTTTCGGCTATTGTTCGGTCATGATGGCAGCTGTTCCAAACGATCCAAATCATCCTGATGCGATGGGACGTGCTATGCAGGCCGCGGAATTGAATATCCGCGCTGCGATCAACTTTAATCGCGGGCTGCGGTCGATGTACTTTGCTTTGGGTGGATTGGCGTGGCTGGTCGGGTCAACCGCCTTCATCTTGGCCACGCTTGCAGTGATCTGGCTTGTCTGGTCACGAGAATTTGCATCGCTTCCGCGTGATATCTTGTTAGGCAAGTACCCATGAAAAAACTGAAAACCCTATCCATTGCTTTTGCCCTGATGTCTGGCGCTGCGTTTGCCGATGCCCCAGAGGTCGTCGATGTCACTGTAACCCGCACAGGGGACACGTGGCGTTTTGACGTCGCTATTCTGCATCCCGATACCGGTTGGGATCATTACGCAGATGGCTGGGAAGTCATTGACGCGGACGGCAACCAACTTGGTTTGCGGCCCTTGGCCCATCCGCATGTGAACGAACAACCGTTCACGCGGTCGCAAGGCGGCATCGTCATTCCAGAGGGCGTGACCGAAGTCTACATCCGCACACGTGACAATGTGGACGGCTGGTTCGACGACCGCACATTGGTTGAACTGCCGCGCTAGGCTCGCGTCTTTATTGACGTCCTTCGCGGACCCAGGCCCCGATGATCAGTAGTGACGCCAGCAGCAGGAATGCCCATGCTGGCAGCAATGGCGCGATAGAAATATCGGCAGTTTGATAGGCCTCGCGCGGTGTGATCCCGAACCATCCACGCCCGGCAGCAGGGCGGCCTGCGCGGACTTCACGCAGGTCAATTTCGCCGTCTGATACGCGCAGAATGCCACCTCGCGTGCTGTTCACAAGCGGCTCTAGCAGCTCACCCGTCGCAATCGTCTGTTCAAATTCACGCGGCGCGGCTGGTCCCAATGCAATCACCGCATCCAATGTGCCGTCCGATAGGCGGTACAAACCGATTTCAGGGGCTTCCCACAGGGTCTCGAACCGGCCCGGTGATACCTCTTCCAGCGTCAGAACGGTCTCCGTGCCGTCCGGATGGGTCACGGTCACGTCGTCTGTTTCAGTCTCAAGCGTACGACGAATGATCCGCATCGTTTGACCCGTCGGGTCTGCCCAAAGCGATTCTTCTTCCAGCTCAGGTTCCTGCATCATCCAATGGGCCAAGCGGCGTAGCAGTTCCAACTGCGGCCCGCCGCCTTCGTACCCACGATCCCACAACCAAGACTGATCTGATGCAATCAACGCCACACGTCCCAATCCGATCCGTTCGAGCGTTAGAAGCGGGCGATCATCCAGACCGCTCATCACTGTGGTGGCATTAGGTGCGGCAATTACATCGACCAACCGGAACCAACGTCCCCAACCGGGACCGTCGCCATCGTCCGCAGGCGGGGAAAAGGCGGCAAGCCCTTCGGTCACAGGATGGCGGTTGCCGATGTCGGTGATCTGCGGCGTGTAGCCTTCTTCAAACACCCGCGCAGTTGGCGCACCGGGCAAGACCGCGCCCAATGGGGACCGGTAAATGCTTTCGGCTGATCCGTATTCGGGGCCGGAAGACACCAGCACCGCACCACCATTTTCCACGTATTGGCGAATATTATCGAGGTATTCATTCGGCAGAATACCGCGCCGCGAATAGCGGTCGAAAATGATCAGGTCGAATTCGTCGATCTTTTCGAGGAACAATTCACGGGTCGGAAATGCGATCAGTGAAAGTTCGTTCACCGGCACGCCATCTTGTTTGGCAGGGGGGCGTAGAATGGTGAAGTGAACCAGATCAACCGACGCATCTGATTTCAACAAATTCCGCCACGTGCGTTCGCCCGGATGGGGTTCACCCGATACTAACAACACACGCAAACGGTCGCGGACGCCGTTGATCTGGATGACTGCGCTGTTGTTGCGGTCTGTCAGTTCGCCTTCTGCGGTCGGAATCTCGAACTGTAAAACGTTCATCCCGCCATGCGGCAGATTGATCGGCAGTTCCACGTCGCGCCCAACGGGGATCTCAAAGGGTAGAGGGTCGTCGCCATCAATCGCGATGGTCAGGGGTACAAACGCGGTGTCCGCAGGGGCTGCCCCTTGATCTTCTACGCGTAAAGTCAGGGTCACGGGCTCGCCCAGAATGGCAAAGGCAGGGGCGTTTGCGACGACAAGGCGGCGATCCCAGTCGTCAGGCTGTCCGGTCAAAAGCGTATGTAGTGGTGCGGGCAATGCGGGCGCACGGGTCACATCGTGCAGCCGTCCGTCTGTCAACAGGATCACACCCGCGATCCGCCCTTGTGGTTCTTCAGCAAGCGCTTCCGACAGGCCAGTCATCAGCAGTGTCCCGCTGTCGCCTTCAATCGCGCTGTCACCAATCGGGACAATGCGCAATTCAGTGTTGGTTAGGCGGGCGACTTCGGCGCGCACATTGGCAATCGAATCAGCAATCTGATCAGGGCGATCCGAAATGCGTTGGCTTGCGCTTTCATCCACAACGAGCACGATGATGTCGGCCAGCGGGTCGCGATCTTCACTTTGCAGCGACGGGTTCGCCAGTGCGGCCAGCAGGGCAAGCCCCGCCAATCCACGAAACCACCACCCGGGCAATCGCCGCCATAGCGCAAGTGCGACGGCGACAGCACATAACGCGGCCGCACCCCAAAGCGCTAACATCGGCACCAGCGGATCAAGCACAACAATCGCAGTCATAGGCGCTGCCCCCAGCTTCTTTTGGTCTTAAATATCTCCGCCGGAGGCTCCGACAGTGCCGTCTGGAAATGGCTCATGGTTATTGCCCCAACCGATCCAGCAGGGCAGGGACATGCACCTGATCCGACTTATAGTTGCCTGTCAGAACGTGCATGATCAGGTTTACGCCGAAACGATAAGCAATTTCGCGTTGCCGTTCGCCAGCTTGACCGCGCCCGACGGGGAACATCCGATCACCGTATTCGTTCACGGCCCATGCGCGCGCCCAGTCGTTGCCGCCAATGACAACGGGGGTGACGCCGTCATTCAGGTTGCGAAACGGTACGCCTTCGGCCTGTTCGGTCACCAACGGGGCCGCTTCGACCCAAATGTCGCGTGACGCGTAACGACCGGGGAAATCTTGTAGCAGGTAAAAGGTGCGGGTCAGAACATGATCTTCAGGGATCGGTTCAATCGACGGAATGTCGAGAGATCGCGCAATCGCCTGTAATTTACGCCCCTCGGGTGATCCGGTGCCAAAGCCTGCGGTGTCAGCATCGCGCGTGTCGAACAGGATCATGCCGCCGCCCCGCAGATAGCGGTTCAGTTTGGCATAAGCTTCGCGTGATGGCAGGGCTTGGTTTGCGGTGATGGGCCAATAAAGGAATGGGAAGAACGCCAATTCATCGGTTTCGATGTTCACACCGAGCGGATCGGCGGGTTCTATCGATGTCCGCCGAAACAGCGTTTGGGACAGCCCCAACAGCCCTGCGTTTGCAACCGCGTCGAGGTCTGCATCGCCGGTTAGGACATGGCCCAGAACAACCTCGGACGTAGCGCGCAACGCAAATGCGTCGTCCTGTTGGGCCTCTGCGGGTGCGCCCATCGTGAGTAGTGCGAGCACAACAGCCGCCATCGCATCCGCGCGCGGCCCGCGTAGACGGCCCCCGATGGCCAGTGATGCAACCACGTCAATCAGAAGCAATCCAATCGCCAGCGTCAAAAGCCAGCCTTTTAGGGCGGTTTCGCGGGCGACGTTCATTCCTTCGACGACGATGCGTGCAGGCCATGCGGCAGGCCCAAGCGTGCTATCGGCTTGCATGACGTTAACCGCAATCTGGCGGTTGTCGCCTGTGTAAAGGCCGGGTCGTAGGTCAGGGCCCGTTTCCGCAGTGGCGAGCGTTTCGCCCGCGACACCCGGCAATGTGCTGCCGTCTTCAAGGCGTCCAGTTGCGTCCAGAACTCTGTTCGGCAACCACGTGCTACCAGCAAGGTCATCCGCATTGGGTGCCTGTGTACTGGTGGAAATCGCAAGCCGTTCCAACATTTGTACGAACAGGCCTGACAATGGTAGCGACGACCATTCGGCGTTGGCAGTCACATGAACCAGAACGATTTGCCCTTCACCAGCCGTTGCACGCGTGACCAATGGCGTGCCGTCCGCCAGTTGGGCAATCACGCGGTCCGCGAGCGTCGGATCGGGTTGGGCCATGACCTGTGCGGTGACAGTGACGTCATCGGGTACGGGCAGGCCGAAGAAAGGGGATGTCTCACTGAACGGTGCCAGCGCTTTGGGTTCGCCCCACGACATAGCCCCGCCCACACTGCGACCACCCGACCGCAGGCGGACCGGCAGTAAGGGGTCTTGTTCGGCGCGGCCTGTGTCGGATGCGGCAAGGCGGGGGCCTGCGAAGCGCAACAGCAACCCGCCGTTTTCAACCCATTGCAAAACATCTGCCGATTCAGTGCCTGCGAGCGTGGCGACATCAGCCAGAACAATAACGTCCGGATTGGCCAATAGAATATCGTCCAAGGTCCCGTCGATCAGGTCTGCGGTCGGCTCCAACGCTTCGCGCAGGTAATAAAGGGGGGACAACAGTTCCAGCCCTTCGCGGTCGTCGCGCCCGGCGATCAGGGCGACTTCGCGGCGTTTCAGGCTGTCATCTGTCAGGCTGACCGCCGCTGCGGACCGTGCGCCTGTGATCTCAAAACGGGTGACGCGGTTGCGCAATTCAGGCGGCAGGGCGAGCGCGGTTTCTGCGACGGCTTCACCGGCGGCGAAGTCCAGCGGCACGGTTGCCAGCTGCCGTTCTACGCCAGATGGATCAAAGCCGATGGCGGTCAAGTCGGTCGTCGCGGGCTGGCCTACGGGCGTGCGCGTGGCAGAAACGATGATTTCGCCATCGTTCAACCGTGGCGGGCGGACGCCGTAGATCTGGCGTGGTGATTGGAAAACAGTAACTGCACCTTGGGCTTCGAGGGCGTCAAGCAGATCAGCGCGATTGTCCCGCGCCAACCCGTCCGACAGCCAGTAGGTTTCAAAACCGCCGTCAAATGTCGCGGCAAAGTCGGTCAGTGTGTCTGATTGCGGTTCCCACGGGGCGGGTGTCAGATTGGGCAGCGTTTGTGCCACGACATCGGCCGCCTGAAATGTCACGCCATCCGCAGAAAGGCTAGTCAGTGTCGTGACGGCGGCGGTGCGACCTTGACGGGCGGCTTCGGCCAAAAGCGCATCCATCCGGTCCACGCGGGCAGGCCAATCGCGGGCGTCAGCCCATGTGCCATCTGCGATGATCAGCAGTGGACCTGTGCCGGTCGCCTTTGTCTGCGGGTTCAGGACGGGACCTGCAAAGCCGATGATCACAGCAGCGACGGCCAGAAGGCGCAGCAAAAGCAACCACCACGGCGTCCGGTCCGATTGGCTTTCGGTGTCTTGCAGCCCCAACAACAGCGCGACGCCCGGAAAACGGCGTTTGATCGGTGCGGGCGGGACCGCTCTGAGAACCAGCCACAATATCGGCAAGGCCAGCAGTCCAAGAAGCAGCCAAGGCGTTGTAAACGCGAGTGGGCCAATAGTCATCATGCTACGAAGTCTCCTGACGGAGCCTGTTGGGGCGCTGCCCCAAACCCCGAGATATTTAAGACCAAAAGAAGGGGCGGTCGGGTCATATGTGCCGCTCCAACGCGCCGTAAATCCACATCAAGGCCGTATTGGGGGCCGTATTGGTGTGGTGCGTCTGGAACTGCCAGCCGGTCAGACGCGCGAGCGATTGCAGGTCTTCTTTGCGCTGGGCCAGTCGATCAAGATAGCGGGATTTCAAATCGCCTGCTTTCAACGTTTCGTGCTGCATCGTGCCCGACATGGATTGGAAAATGGTCCGGCCATCAAAGGGGAACGCTTCTTCCTGAGGGTCAAGGATTTGCAATAGCGCGCCGCGCACGCCGCGATCAGCCGCTTTGAGCAAAGCGTCGCGGGTGGGTTCGATGTCGCCGAGAAAATCGCTGATGAACAGGGCACGTGAATGGGGCAACATGCCTTGCGCTTCGGGTGCGCCAAAATCTTTATCGCTGTCTTCGGTCAACAATGCGGCCATCTGCGCCAGTTGCTGTTCGCCGCGCTTGGGCGGCAACCGCAGTCCTGTCAGCCCGACACGTTCGCCGCCTCGGATTAGCAAAATCGCGGTCGCAAGTGCGATGGTGCGTGCGCGGTGTCCTTTGCTGGCGAGGTTCTTGTCAGAGGTAAACGACATCGCCGCAGTTTGATCGACCCACAGCAAAATCGATTGTGCGATCTGCCATTCTTTATCCTGCACAAAATTTGTGTCGGATCGCGCGGACCGCCGCCAGTCGATGCTACGGGCCTCGTCCGTGTCCTGCGCGGGCCGGTATTGCCAAAACGTGTCGCCAGTGCCCGCCCGTCTGCGTCCGTGATCGCCCAGCAGAACGGTCGCAGCCAGCTGTTCCGCCTCTGCCAAAAGCGGCGGTAGGGCGCTGGAAAGGCTTTCCGCCTCGGACCGGAGGGCGAGTGGTGTGATCACGCTGCCGCCTCAACCTTTGTGATCAATGTGGCGGCTGTATTGATGACGTTCTGGATCGTTTCGCCGCGCGCACGCGCTGCGAATGTCAGCGCCATGCGGTGTTCCAGCACGGGAATCGCCATGCGGCGCACGTCTTCTGCAGAAGGCGCTAGGCGTCCATCGAGCAAGGCGGATGCCCGCACGGTCAGCATCAAGGCCTGTGCTGCACGTGGCCCCGGACCCCAGCCGACGTTTTGACGGATGATGTCGGGCGCATCGGCGTCAGGGCGACATGACCGCACCAGATCGAGAATCATTTCAACGATATTTTCGCCCACAGGCATCCGGCGCAGCAAGGTCTGCGCATCAAGCAATTCTTGGGCGCTGAACACGGCGTTGACGGCTTCGTCGGCGGTGCCTGTCGTTGCTAGTAGGATATCACGTTCGGCGTCGCGGTCCGGATACGGCACGTCGATTTGCACGAGGAAGCGGTCAAGTTGGGCTTCGGGCAAAGGATAGGTGCCTTCTTGTTCAATCGGGTTTTGGGTCGCGAGCACATGGAAGGGCGTTCCAAGGGGACGGTGTTCGCCTGCGATGGTGACCTCTTTTTCCTGCATCGCCTGCAAGAGTGCGGACTGGGTCCGCGGCGACGCGCGGTTGATTTCGTCGGCCATCAGAAGCTGGCAGAACACTGGCCCTTCGATGAACCGGAACGCACGGGTGCCATCGGCGGCTTGATCCAACACCTCGGACCCCAAGATATCGGCTGGCATCAGGTCAGGCGTAAACTGGATGCGGTTCCCATTCAGGCCCATCACGGTGGACAGCGTATCGACAAGTCGAGTTTTGCCGAGGCCAGGCAGGCCGACCAAGACCGCATGTCCGCCGCAGATCAGCGCGGTTAATGTCAGATCAACCACAGTGTCCTGCCCGATAAAACGTTTCGCGATAGAGGCGCGTGCATCTGCCAGCTTACCGCCAAGGGTTTCGATATCTGCAACTAGATCGGTGGCATTGGTCATGACTTTTCCTCGGGGCTTGCTATATCAAGGGTATAACAGCAGATAACCCAAAGAACCCCAATGGCAAAAAGCACCCCAGAACAAATCATCGTGACCCCTTCGGCGGAAAGTCTCGCATCTTCGGCGCGTGCGGCAGCAAAAGAAGGCAAAAAGGGGCTACCGCCGGTCCATTTGTGGAACCCTCCGTTCTGTGGTGACATCGATATGCGGATCGCGCGCGATGGGACGTGGTTCTACATGGGCACCCCCATTGGTCGTAAAGAGCTGGTGAACCTGTTTTCGACGATTATCCGGCGGGATGGGGATGATTATTTTCTCGTCACGCCTGTTGAAAAAGTCGGGATCACGGTGGATGACGCTCCATTTGTGGCCATCGATTTCGATAAGACGGACACAGGTTTACATTTCCTGACCAACGTGGGCGATGAAGTTGTGGCAGGTCCGGATCATCCGATCCGGGTGGTGCGTGACCCTGAAACGGGTGAGCCGTCGCCCTACGTATTGATCCGCGCCAATCTGGAGGCGCTGATCGACAGGAAATCGTTCTATCGGCTTGTTGATCTGGGCGAAGAAGACCTTGTCGATGGCGTGATCTGGTTCGGTGTGCGGTCGCATGATGTGTTCTTTCCAATCATCCCCGCCGCAGAATTAAGCTAAAGTACGGACCCGCATATAAAGAGTTGCATTTTCTAGCAGGTTTCGCCCTTAATGCCGCTTAAGGTTGTATGAGGGGGCCAGCGAATGGCAAAATACTGCGCCAATCTGTCGACGTTGTTTCCAGAGTTCCCGTTCTTGGAACGGTTTGGCGCGGCGCGGTCGGCCGGATTTGACGCGGTCGAAGTTCTGTTCCCTTACGATCATCCCGTGCCTGAAATGCTGGATATGTTGGGGCGCAACGAATTGTCGCTTGCAATGATCACATGCCCGCCGCCAAATTATACCGGCGGTGATCGTGGTTTCGCGGCTGTGCCGACGCGTCGTCCGCGGTTTCAACAAGATTTTCGTCGAACACATCGGTATGCGAAGGCGCTTGGTGCAAAACATATCCATATTATGGCGGGGGTCGCATCAGGTCCCGATGCGCTGGAAACCTTTGTCGCAAACCTGCGCTGGGCTGCGGAATTTGCGCCTGATCAAAGCCTGACGATTGAACCGATGGCTGGATCGCTTGTTCCCGGATATTTCCTGAACGACTGCATTCAAGCGGTTGAAATCGTGAAAGAAGTCAATGTGCCGCAGCTTGGGTTGCAATTCGACACCTGTCACGTTCAGCAAATCCATGGCGATCTGATGTCTGTCTGGGCACAGGTGAAAGACCATGTGACCCACGTCCAGCTTGCCCAATCACCGGGGCGCAAAAGCCCCGATGAAGCTGGTGATATCGATATGGCGGCCTTTGTGAAGCAAATCAAAAAAGACGGCTACAAGGGATGGATATCAGGCGAATATACGCCTGACGGGCTGACTGGCAGCAGTCTGGCTTGGCTTAGTTAACCAAGCCAAGCCCCTAGTTTTCCGTTACTCCGCGCCAAGGCTTTGTGCGAGGCGCATCAGTTGGATCGCTTCTGCGCGGTATCCGTATTCATCGGCACCTTTGCTTTCGGATGCCAGTGCGATTGCGTCGCCCATGGACCATGCGCCCAAGGAATTTGACCCACGTAAAATCTGGCCAAAACCTGCAATTGCTGCCGCAAATGACGCTTCTTCGCCCGCGTCGGCGTCGCGTAGAATGGGCGTTTCGATCAGTTGCGATGTCTCTGCACCCGGTTCTTTGTAGCGCAGTTTCAGAAATCCAATTTCGTCGCGCGGTTCGACCACCTGCGCCGCACCGTAACGCAGCGGATCAGTCATGCGGGCGGCGCTGCCGACAGGTGTGACTTCGTACAGTGCCGTCACCGTATGGCCCGCGCCCAAATCACCTGCGTCGACCTTGTCGTTGTTGAAATCCTCTCGGTTCAATGCGCGCGTTTCGTACCCGATGAGGCGGTATTCGGCGATCTGTGTCGGGTCAAATTCGACCTGCACTTTCACGTCGCTGGCAATCGGGAACAAAGCCCCAGTCAATTGATCGACCAACACTTTTTGCGCCTCGGATAGCGTGTCGATATAGGCCGCCGTGCCGTTGCCGTTTTGCGCAAGCGTTTGCATCGTCTGATCGTTCAGATTGCCACGACCAAAGCCCAAAACAGACAGGAACGTGCCGGTGTCCCGTTTCTTGGCGATGTAGTTCTCCAATCCAGACGGATCGCTGAGGCCGACGTTGAAATCGCCATCGGTGGCAAGCAACACACGGCTGACCTCACCATCCTTTGCCATGCTTTCAGCCACGGTATAGGCCTGTTCCAGCCCGCCTTGACCATTGGTTGAACCGCCTGCGCCGAGACCATTCAAAGCCGCGCGAATTTTGGCGCGTTCGCCAGCGGGCGTGGGCGCAAGCACCTGTCCAGCAGAGCCTGCATATTCGACAATTGCCACTTCGTCTTCGGGGCGCAGTTGGTCGAGCATCAACATGAACGATTGCTTGAGTAGCGGCAGCTTTGACGCGTCTGCCATTGAACCGGATGTGTCGATGAGGAACACAAGGTTCAGCGGCGGGCGCGCGTCAACAACCGGCATTTCGCCTTGCAGCGCGATGTGTACCAACTGCGTGTCCACGTTCCACGGCGTTGGCATGACGCTGACGGTTGGTTCGAACGGATCGCCGCCTGCTTCGGGGGCGAGGTAGTCGTAAGGGAAATAGTTGATCATTTCCTCGACACGTACTGAATCCGGGAGAGGCAGCTGGCCGCGCATGATGGTATTGCGGACCAGTGCGTAGGACGCCGTATCCACATCGATGGAAAAGGTCGAAACGGGGTCTTCGGACGTGACCTTCAGCGGGTTTACAGCTGCGTTGGCGAAGGTTTCCGTATCAGGCGCAAGAACTGGGGCCATTTCGGGGCCGCCTGTTACGAACGATTCCTCGGTGGCTATTCTAACCGCATTTGACCTGACGGTTGGTGCGGCAAGCGACGCTACGGGGGCTTCGTCGACAGTATCCATTGCGAAGGGGGCGTCAATCACCCGCCCGCGTGCCTCTGGTGCTGCGGCTAAGACACTGTCATCGACTTCGAAATCGAAGTCTTGCTGGTCCGCTGGCGCGGGCGTCGTGAAATTCTCGGGCGCTTCAGCTAGCGCTTTATCAAGCTCAGGTGTAGGAACGTCGACCGTCCCGATGTCTTCTGGCAGTGGGTCGATCAGGTGTTCGTTGCTTGTCAGCCCCTTCACATCTGTGCGCCACATGTCCTGCCCTGTAGGCGTCAAAAACAAGAACCCGCAGGCCACAATCGCGGTTGTCGCGGTCAGCCCGCCCTTGGATGTCATTGATGAAAGCATAGTCGTTACTCCTGTCCAGAGGCCATTCAGGCCGGTTACAGGGGTAGGACGCGTCGCATCGCGTGATCCTTGGAGGCTTTCGAAATTTTTTTGCGCTAACGCCAAATCAGCGGCCCGTTTGGTCGGATCAGGCTTAGGCGTCGTCATCATGGACTTGAGGTCGTCTAGATCGTCAGTCATGCGGCGTCCTCCTTTTCTTTCAATGCTTTGAGCGCCTTTTTGGCTTCTGATATGCGCCAGCTGATCGTGCCTTCCGACACGCCCATAATCTCGGACGCCTGCCCGTGGGTCATGTCGTCGAGCACGAGGGCTAGCGTGTCGCGCAGGTCGGGCACCAGTTGGCGCATTGCTTGGGTCAGCCAGTCGATTTGCTCTGCCGCATCAACATTGGCCGCCGTGCGGGCGGTTTCCCAATCGCCCCAGCCGTCGCTTGCCTTGGCATAGGTCGCCTGTTTGCGCCGCCGGTCGTGGGCCGCATTCATCGCGACCTTATATAGCCATGTCGTGACCTTGGCCCTGCGTTGATAGCTGGCCAATTTGGCGGGCAGGGCGGCACAGATGTCTTGCGTCAGATCCTCTGCCTCGGACCGCTGTCCGGTCATGCGAAAACAATAGGCAAACAGGCGGTCGTAATGACGGTCGAGCAGGCTCGCAAACGCCTGTCCGTCCCCATTTGCGGCCGCTAAAGCCAAGTCTTCGTCGCTAGTTGTCATACGCATCACGGTTATAGGACGGATGCGAATGGTCAATCCTTGGCGAGCTTGGAAATTTTTTTAGCTATTTTCTTCGATATGCGTCTGAAACGCGGTCTTCAGTACCGCGCGGTCGGTTTCGCCATGTATCCGATCGGTCAAAACGCCGTCCGCGTCGAAGAACAACAAAGTCGCGAAACCTGCGGTATGTTTTGCTGCAAATTCACTGCCGACATCAGAGGTCAGGCTGGCAATGCGGTATGCCAAATCATCTTCGTCGATGTCCGAAAACGCCGCACGTGTTTCTTTTTCCAGAATGATACACGACCCACAGGCCGGATCGTGGACCTGTACAATCGTCGGGATACCATTGCCGATATCGCTTAGGTCCTGTTCTGCCAAATCGGCCCTGACGGTGCTGATCCCCATATATCCGATGCCACCGGCGACGATGATCCCGCCAATGATGTAAGGGGTCATCGCCAAGAACGAACGACGCGTTTTGGGTGCGGGGGCTGCGGCCTGTTTTGCCTTGCGGCGCTGGGTCGCTTTACGAGATTTTGACATGAATTGGGTCCGCCGTGGTGTTTTCTGACAGCTTAACGGGCGCAATCAGCAAAGGGGAGCAATGGCGCATCACAGATTGGTGAAGGGCGGGCACGTGCACCCGCCCGTGCAAATCATACAGACGTACAGATGTATTTCATTTCCATGTAGTCATCCATGCCATGGCTGGATCCTTCACGGCCCAAACCGGATTGTTTGACACCGCCAAACGGCGCAACCTCGGTTGAGATGATACCCGTGTTCACACCCACAATGCCGTATTCCAGCGCTTCTGCGACCTTGGTCACGCGGCTGAGGTCATTGGCGTAGAAATAGGATGCGAGCCCAAAGATCGTGTCGTTGGCTTGCGCAATCACGTCATCCGTATCTTCGAATTTGAACAACGGCGCGAATGGGCCGAAGGTTTCGTCAGTTGCGACCTGCATGTCTTTGGTCGCGCCTGTGACGACGGTCGGTTCAAAGAACAGCCCGCCCAATTCATGCGGCTTGCCACCGGTCAGAACAGTAGCACCTTTGGATAACGCGTCTTTCAGGTGCTCTTCGACCTTTGTGACTGCTTTCGGTTCGATCAGCGGACCAAGTGCTGTGCCGTCTTCCAGCCCGTCACCAACGGCCAGTTTTTCGACCGCAACTTTCAGCTTTTCAGCAAATGCATCATAGACACCCGCCTGCACGTAAATCCGGTTGGCACAGACACATGTTTGCCCGTTGTTCCGGAATTTGCAGGCAATCGCGCCTTCGACAGCCGCGTCCAGATCAGCGTCATCAAACACGATGAACGGGGCATTGCCGCCAAGTTCCATAGAACACTTCATCACCTGATCAGCGGCTTGTTTCAGCAAGATGCGCCCAACGGGGGTTGAGCCTGTGAAGGTCAATTTGCGCACAATCGGATTTTCGCAGAATTCCTTGCCGACGCCCGATGCGTCATCAGATGTCACAACGGAAAACAGGCCAGCAGGAATACCCGCTTCTTCGCCCAGTTTCGCCATGGCAAGAGCAGACAGCGGTGTCAGCGACGCGGGACGCACAACAAAAGCACAGCCTGCCGCCAGTGCCGGTGCCACTTTGCGAGCAATCATCGCGTTGGGGAAATTCCACGGCGTGATGCCGGCGGCCACACCGATTGGCTGTTTGATCACTTGGATACGTTTGTCGGCCATATGGCCGGGGATCGTCTGGCCGTACACGCGTTTTGCTTCTTCGCCAAACCATTCTACAAAAGACGCGCCATAGGCGACTTCGCCACGTGCTTCCGTCAGCGGTTTGCCCTGTTCTGCAGTCATGATCTGGGCAAGGTCTTCTTGGTTGGCCATCATCAGGTCGAACCATTTGCGCAGGACTTTGGAACGCTCTTTGGCGGCCAACGCGGCCCAGCCTTTTTGAGCGGCTTCGGCCAGCTTGATCGCACCTGCGACGTCTTCGCGTGACAAATCGGTGACCTTAGCAATTACATCGCCGCGGGCCGGATTGATGACGTCGAAGGTTTTCCCGTCTTCCGCGTCGACCCATTCGCCGCCCACATAGGCCTTTGTGCAAATCAGGTCAGGGCGGGACAGGCGCCCTGCGAGGTCAGTTGTTTGGTCAAGCATAGCGATCTCCCCATTCGTGTTGCCTCATATCTGGGGCTGATGGTGGGGTAGGTAAAGGACAAAAGTGAACTGGGCCTATCGATGCAGGCTAAACGTCGACCACCTTATCGCCAATGTAGTGCAGAACGGACGTGTCATTTAATGCGTAGGGAAAACCGCCAAAGGCCTGTTCTGCGATCATGACAAGCGTGTTTTTGTGATCGATTTTGCGCAACAATGTCTCGACCCCGTCCACGTCCAAAAAGTCAGATAGACGTTCGCGATGTTCGCCAAACACGATTTCGACATGTGCAATGTCGATGAAGGCATCAGGCAATTCGCGGGTCAGATCTTCGGGGACATTGCGTTCGCTGTGAAAGCAATAATGCCGCGCGGCATCTTTGCTAGCGAAGTTTCCCGCGAAAAAGTGGACGCGCGTTTTATCTGCGGGCAGGGGCTTGCCAAGTTTCGGCTGGCGCGACCGACTGCGGCGCAGAAAACCGAGGCCAAAGGGCAAACCCGCACCAGAAAAGACAACAGGAAGAAGGCGACGAAACAAAGACATGCCGGATAGTCTGCCGCGGAAAGAACATCGTGTCACGTGAATTTCGTTTGCCAAAACGCAGCCGTGCCGCCTAAAGATTTGACCATGGGGATCGCGATGGCGTCGCGGTCAATAACACCCACAAGTCCTGAACGCCGGGACCTTATGTTATGAGGTCTAAAACGATGACTACCCGCACTCAATTTCACAGATTTCAGCAAGGCGAACGCACGCTTCCCTTTGGTGATGCAGAATACGAAGCCCGCCTCGCAAACCTGCGCGAGACAATGGCGATCAAGGGCATCGATGCCTGCGTTCTGACATCAATGCACAATATCGGCTATTATTCCGGTTTTCTGTATTGCGCGTTTGGCCGTCCTTACGCGCTGGTTGTGACCAAAACACAGGTCGTCACGATCAGTGCTGGCATTGATGCCGCGCAACCATGGCGACGCGGATTTGGCGATAATATTGTCTATACGGATTGGGAACGCGACAATTACTGGCGCGCCATTTTGTCGGTCACAGGCATGGGCAAAGTCGTTGGTTACGAAATGGACCATCTGACAATTCTACAATCTGAAAAACTGTCGGCCTTTCTCGCACCGGCTGCGTTGCTGGATGTGTCGTTGGATACAATGCGGCAACGTATGCACAAATCCACCGCAGAGTTGGACCTGATCCGGCAGGGTGCAGCGGTCGCGGACGTTGGCGGCTACGCTATCCGTGACGCCATCAAACCCGGTATCCGCGAAATTGACGTCGCAATGGCGGGCCGCGATGCGATGGAGATCGAAATCGCGCGGCGCTTCCCCAATGCCGAATACAGGGATACGTGGGTGTGGTTCCAGTCAGGGATCAACACAGACGGGGCGCATAATCCGGTGACATCGCGCCAATTGGAACATGGTGATATCCTGTCACTGAACACGTTTCCGATGATTTCCGGCTACTACACCGCGCTAGAACGGACGTTGTTCGTTGGCGATGTGGACGATGAAAGCCGCCGCATTTGGGAAGCCAACGTCGGGGCGCATGAATATGGCATGTCGTTACTAAAACCCGGCGTAAGCTGTGCCGAGGTGACGCATAAGATTAACGACTTCTTTGCGGAACGCGATCTTCTGCAATACCGGACCTTTGGCTACGGGCATTCCTTTGGCGTTCTATCCCATTATTACGGGCGCGAAGCGGGATTAGAACTGCGTGAAGATATCGATACGGTGCTCGAACCGGGGATGGTGATCAGCATGGAACCCATGCTGACAATTCCTGAAGGTCAGGCAGGCGCAGGCGGATATCGCGAACATGATATCCTGATCATCAGCGAAAACGGGGCAGAAAACATCACCGGCTTCCCCTATGGGCCTGACCACAACGTGATCGGCTGACGCACCAACATCACGGGTTTCCCCATTCTTATGGGGGAACTTTCCGCCTTGGAGTTGGTTCTGACTGGGACTGTTGCGTTCGCACACCACTCTTACCGGCCCACATTATGGTGATTTCACGCTAACCGGTGATTGTGCTAGACCGCTTGAATTAATTCTAAAAGGTGCTGCCATGCCCGATTCTTTTATTTTCAATCGACGCACTTTTGGCGCCATGCTTCTTGCTTCGACGGCTGCCTGCGGTCCACGCATTCCAGCATCGAATGCAGCCGAGGATTTTGAGCCGCAGATCAATTTCATGGAAGGCTACGGCCCGATCCAAGACGGTGAATATAACCTGCCGGGCATCCCCGATACGTACACACAAGGGATTAACCGCCGGATGGTCGGGCAATATCTTGGTGAACAAGGCCCAGGCACGATCGATGTCGATCCTTACGCCAAGTTTTTGTACAACATTAAATCCGATGGATCCGCCGTGCGGTATCCGGTTGGTGTTGGCCGCCAAGGTCGATCCATCAACGGTGGTGCGACCATCAAGCTGAAGCGCGAATGGCCCGGTTGGACGCCAACGCAAAACATGCTGCGCACCGAACCCGAAGTTTATGGTCCTTTCGCAAGCGGCGTGCCCGGTGGTCTAAGCAGCCCCTTGGGAAGCCGCGCGTTGTATCTGTATCGTGGCGGGCGTGACACGTATTACCGCATCCACGGGACCAACGATCTGGAATCAATCGGTAATTCCGGATCTGCGGGCTGTATCCGCATGTTCAACCACGACATCATCCATCTATACGAAGAAGTGGATGTGCCGACAAAAGTCCACATTCGTAGCCGCGAAGAATCTCTGCGGGTTGATCCGGAAAACTACGAACGTGGTGTCGAACTTCCGCCGAAAATCCTGTCCCGTGAGGAATTATTCGGCACCGAAGAACCGAACGCGGACGATGTGGAACTGTTCATCGACAGCTGACCCGATTTTTGGGGTAAGGTATTCCCCCAAAATCGCGCCAAGCGTGTGATCTGCATTTGTAAATCGGTCCTGCATTTCCTAGGTTAGTTGTAACAAGACTAACCTCAGGGAATTTTCAGATGGCCGATTTCGACGCGCAAATTCAACAATCACAAGAACAGGTCGCAGAGGCCCAAAACAAGATTGCCGCTTTGACCAGCCGGATTGAAACTGCACGTCAGAAAATGGCGGCAGGAACAGACATTTCCGTCGACATCGAAAACGCGTCGCTGGACGAAGTTCACGCGCATACCGAACTGATGAACGCCAACATCGCCGAACTGATCATGGGTTTGGATGATGTGACGTCTGCCTTTTCCAAAGACTTTGACGAAATGCGCAACAAGACGGGCATGGAAACCTTCATCGGGATTTTCTCGAAGGCGAAGGCAGACAGCATGCGTCAGGAACGGATGCGCACAGCGTCCGTCGATGACAAATTGCAAGACCTGATTTCCAAATCCGACGTGATCACGAAGTTGCTGCAAACGCAGTTGGCCGAATTGAACGAACAGAAGGTCAGCGTTGAAAACAACCTGACTGGTACGCTTGATGAACGTGAAGTGACGGTTGGCGAACTCGAAGCCGCCCGCGCCGATATCCTGGCGATGGACCCGGATATCATCGCGCTTGAGAACAAGATTTCCGTAGAACAAGACGCCGCCGCCCGTACGAAGCTGGAAAGTGAATTGGCCGCTGCAAACCAGAAATATAATGAATTGGTGCAGGCCGAACAGGTTTTGGTTGCCAAATCCCAGACGTTGGAACGCTATATCGAGAAGGGCAAAACCTGGATCGACTCGCTACAGAACCAAGCCGCGACCCAGATGGTGCTGATCAACAAACTTGAGACGGACACGAAGCAGCGGGTTGTGCTGTATGATGCGCTGTCGAAGTCGTTGAAGACCGCCCAACAGCAGGACGTTGCCCACCAGATCAACGAGATCGGCGTGAAGACGGACCAAGAGGCCCAGACAGCGATGGCCGCAATTGGCGCCGCGACAAACAACCGGATGGCCGATATGCTGGAAGCCCACGAAGATCACATGGTGTTCGCGCGTGAGGTGCTAGAGCAGAAGGCGAAGGCGGACGAACGGTTCGTGCGGCGCTTTGCGAAGATCGTAGAGAAGCACGATAGCAATGAGTATGGGGCTGAGTGATCTTTTACCTGCGATGTTCGTTTTTCATGGCGCTTGGGGCCGCTTTCACCACTTGGGGGGTATGGATTGAGCCCAACGCAATCAACCCGGGTCCAATCGAAAACCCGTTCGGTGGACTGCTTGCGGGAGTTGGATTCATATTGATCTTTTTTGTAGGTTTTGGGCCTTGGGTGAACCGCGGAGCTTGGAGCATCATGAAGTTCAAAGAAAACGAATTCTATTTGGATAGATGGCAAGATCGCTGCGACGGTCCTTCGGGGCACTTTTTAATTTGGTTTTCAGGTATTGATCGGGACGGGAACTTAATAAATTGACTGACCTCTCCGACGACCACTTCAAACTCGAGGACACCCGCGTCACGCGGCGCTACTTCGGCAAGTTTGAACGGATCACGCAGTACCTTAACAAGGTCGCGGCGACGATGCAGGCTGAACGCAGTTTGTCTAAACGCGATATTGATGCCGTGGCCCGCTACCTTGTGGGATTGAACATCACGTTTCGGTCGCTCGCGCATAAATACCATTTCTCTGGTCGGTTTTCCCACGCGGGGCAGCTGACCTTTGACCGGGTCGAAAGCGGCTTTCCGGTGTATCAAGAGCTGCTTGAGATGGCGAATGATGCGCTACAGGCCGAACGGCATTTGGCGACCATGCCCTCTGCAGAAGACCTGAAAGACCAGATGGTCCGCACGATTGTTGGCGAACAGAAGATCCCGACAAAGCTGCAATATGCGCTTTCGCAGCGGCTGTATTACGAAGAACTGCTCAAAGGACATCAGTTCTGGGCGCGCAACGATCCACAAGCTGTTTGGATCGGCAACGACGGCGACAGGCGGACGTTCCAAATCCATTGGGCGGTCTATGATAGCCAAGTGAACCTGCCGACGATCTATCTGATGGATGTCGAAGACAGCGGGCGCACCGGCTTGCCCAAAGACGAACGGCGTTGGCCCGAAGTGCAGGCGCATCTGATGGCGCAGTCTGTCGCGCATCTAAAATTGCTGACGATTGCCAAAGGCTTTGACGAAGATTTTGACGATCTGCATCCCGTGCGGTTGCGCCGTTTTCATATCGGGCCGATGTATTCGAACGCGTTCACGCGGCAAACGGGCCCATTGCGTGAAGTCCTTGCCGCCGCGAACAGCCCTGTTGGTGAAGATTGGGCGCTGGTCTGGACCGAAGAAGAACTGGTCGCGGATCGCGTGGAACGGGTGAAATCCGGTTGGTTCGGCACGGTTGAGCGCCAGATTTTCGCGCTTGATCCATTTGCGGGACAGGGTGCTGATACGGGGGCGACGCGGATGGAACGGTCGTTGATTATGCCCGAACGGCCCTATCAGGCGCTTGCCGAACGCAACCCACCGGGGTTTCGTGATGTGCGTAAATTTGTGGTCAGCGACCGCGGTCGCGTGCTGAGCCACCGCTAAGATTTTGATAAAGTGAGTATTTGACCGATGAGCCAAACCAGTGATCAGATGGAATTACGCGAAGATGATATTCGCAGCCATTATGCCGCCGCACTCGACCTGATTGACGGGTTCGATCATGCGCCGCGTATCGCGACGGCAACGGCTGACGCACCTGTTGAACGGTCTTCCGGCGTTGGCACGCGCAGGCGTTTCCGTTCCACCACACCGGGGCTGGCCACACGCCGCACCGTGCGCGCCGAAGGTATCCAACTGACCACACGCATTGAAGCGGTTGAAGGGGGCGATGGCCTGACATCTCCGCTGCAGGCCACCGTCTTACAGAGCCTGCGCCGCGCGATCGCGATTGCGCTGGGCGTCGCTGATCAGTTCGCAGAACGCACTGCGTTAAAGGACCTGAAGCGCGCGAATTTGGAAGGTGGTTTGTCTGACGCGAACCGCGCTGAATTTTCCGAATTGCTGACGGCGGAAGCCTTGGTCACGCTCTATGTCTTCGGCTCCGCAACCGCGTTCCTTCTGGCATCTCGCGCGACCGAAGACACCGTAGAGGTCGGCGAAGTCGATGAAGTTCTCACCGACAACGGCCAGCTTGCGCTGCATGGTGTCCTTTGGGAGTTAGACCAAGACATCGCGATCCACGCGACGTCCGAACCGAAACTCGTCGCCACGATCCTCGCCTTCGCAGAGGCGCTGATGGACAAGGTCGCTGCACGCGCCAGCACCGCCACGCGATTAGAGCCGTTCATCGCGGCGTCCTGGCATGTCGAAGCCGATGATTTCACCGTCGACGGTTTCAGCCCCGCCACAAAGGCGAAGGGCACCAAACTGACGATGCAGTTCAAAAAACCGAACGAAGTCGTTGGTAACCACATCGCTAAATATCAGGCGATGAAGCTGGCCAAGATGGTGATGGCCTATGATTTCGAACGCAAACTGAACCCGTTTGCCGAATTGGGCGGTTTCATCTTTACCTTTATGGGCGACGGTAAGCCGGGGACGGGTAAAACAACGCTGATCCAAATGATGGCCGGTTTGATCAATGACTACTGTCAGGTCGCGGGTTATCCGTTCCGTTACCAGAACCTGAGCACTGATAATATCGACAGCTATCAAGGTAAATCGGGGCAGAACGCGAAGGCGTTTATCAACAACGTGCTGGATCCGAATGCGATCGGCTTTGGCACAATTGACGATATCGACCAGCTTGCCGGTAAACGCGGGGATCGGCAGTCATCTGCGGGTCAGCTCGAAATTACAGCTGTCCTGATGGAAAGCTTCGCGGGGGCCAATACCGTCGTGCGCGGGAATTGTACGTTCGGGATGTTTTCGAACTATCCTGAAAACGTCGATGACGCGCTGCGCCAGCGGGCAGGGGCACGTTTCCTTGTGGACGGACCGCAGACGCGGGACGACTACATCGATATTCTTTATCTGCTGATGGGCAAGAACCACGACATTCCTGTGGGCGACCACGACGTGTTCAGCGCACAAGAGATCAAAAAAGCGGTTGCGGCGTCATTCGAAGGCCACGCAAAGCCGCACGAAGAAGGCCTGATGCGGGTGTTCGACCGTGTGCGCGATCAGGTCGGTGAACTTGATACGATTGCCAAGATGGGGACCTATCTGAAGGGTATTCAAGAAGCGGACGAACGCTTTACCGGTCGTGCGATCAAGAACATCACCGACGCTGTGAAAGTCCGCGCGATGGACTTTGAACTGCCGGACGAATGGATGGAAAATCCAGAACTGTTCCTGTTCAAAGATTACGATGCCAAAAAGGCGATGATCGCGGACCTACGTCAGCCCATTACGACGGATATGGTGCTGCAAGAAATCAACCGGTACGCCGACAGTGAATTCCGCTACGCGGACAAATCGGACGAAGTGGCGATTGAGAACATGGTGCGCGACTTTGGTCGCCAAGAAGAAGCCAAGCGGCGTTACCTGAAAGACAAAGGATAATGGCAGAGGCATTCGGCTCCAGTCTTCTATTCCCCGCGCTATTCTTGGCGTTGATGGGATGGCTCGTGCCGAAATTGCTATCGACGGTTATGGCCGAAGGGGTGAAGCCCTTGGTCATCTTATCCTTGCTGTCGTTCGTCATCATGCTGGCGCTGACAAGCGGGCTATTCCTGCTGCTCTACATGATCCAAGGGGCATCACTGGCTGCGCTGACAGTGGGCGGCATCGGGCAAACACTGTTGTTTTTTGTCCGTCTATCCGTCTCGGCGGGCATCATCTGGGCACCGATCATGGTGCTGTCGATTGCGGGACTGCCGCGAACATGGACATCGGTGGAATGGTAACGTGCAACGAGAATTACTAAGCAATGCATAGACTTATCGAAAATGGCCTGATGTTTGGCAACCTGATCCGGGTGGATAGCCCGATTTTGGTAGAACGGTATAATCGTGCGCTGAAGCATCTGACACGGTTCGAGACGACGTTGACCGACTTTCACATCGACATATCCGGCTATTCGCCCGAGATCGGGGATGAATTGGGTGATGACCAATATCTGAACCACGCAGGTGTGAACCGTCAGTTCATATTGCTGACCACTGAACAGAAAACGGCGCCGTTGCTGAATGCGAAGTTTTCGACGTCGCGCGGTATTCTCAAGCAATTCATTTTGGATAACGAAAGCCAGTTGTTTGCCCTGACGACACGGGACGCGGTCGCAGGCGAGTTGGTGAATTCAGTTTACCACGTCGAACAACCTGCGCGCTTGTTCGATATTCGCAAAGTCACTGTCGAAGCGGATACGACCCAAGGGACAGTGGCAACGGCGCATAAGCTGCGCGAGATGATCGACGACTTTAAGACCAAACAAGACGCTTGGTTTGATGATGTTCTGATTGGTCGGATGATCAGCTTGGCCAAGGAAACAGGCGATGTGACGCGGAATCCGGTCACGCTGGCCTCTGCTGAATTTGGGCAGGACAACTTTTGGACAGCGCATTTCGGCGGGATGTACATTTTCCGCGGCGTCGAACATCCAGCCGCGATCATTCACGGTGACAAGACGGCGCTAAAAGATCTCCCCATCGCGTTTGAATTTGATTTCGACGAACGGCGCGGGATCGCGAAGTTTCTAGAACTGAATGATCTGGTGGAACCCATCGTGAAAGCACGCGGCGTGGATGCGGCTGCGATCCTCCACCAGAAGATGGATTTCATGGTAGCCGAAGTTGCAGCGACCATGGAGGAAGACCTGACAGGTGCGACCCGCCGCGATTTGCGCAATTTAGGCCGACGCTATGCGAAACTGTTGCCGGAGGCGTGGCAGGGGCTTGCCGCACTTGCGCGTTGGGCCGAAGAAGACGGCCCTTGGCCTAAGATAACGGCGGATCATCCGGCCTATTTCTACACGCTGCGGGCCAAAGATCATGCAGACGCCGATCTGGTGAACATGCTGCTTGCCGAACTATCGCCACTGGATATCCGGCAATTATTCATCTGCCACAAAGAGGCGTTCTATCAAACCTATGCTACGTGGTCGGACAAAAAACGGGCCTACGTCGTCGACTTTCTGGTTCGTGAATATCAGGTCGATAAGGCCGGAACGCGCGAAGCACTATTCGGACACGAGGCACCGATGGAAGAACCGAAGGCTGCACCCGCACGACCTGCGGGACCATGGACAAACAAGGGTGGGTATGAAATCCGCCACGACGTGATAGAACGCGTAGGCCCGTGGGGCCGTGTGGGAAGGAAATAGACAATGGGATTGGTCAGGCTAGTCGTTTTTGGATTTATCGCGCTTGGCGTTATTTATCTTTCTATTTCAGTCTATTCACGGTCAGTACGCCGCGAAAAGCTCGAAAATGAATATGACGAAAACCCGATTGCGGATATGACGCGCAAGGAATTTGTCGATAAAGGCGTTCAAGCCTACAACAACAGCTTTCGGCCAAAACTGATTGCTCTGGTCTTTGTGATCCCGCCGCTTGTCGTGGCGACAATCATTTACTTAACAAACGCGAATTGAGGTCCAATATGCGCCGTTTCCGTATCATCTTTCGTGTCCTTCTATTCGTGTTCCTTGGATCATTTTTCCACTACGTGCTGCCGCAACATGACGTGGTGCAAATCACGCAAGTGGAAACCAAGCGGACCGACTTTGGTGGCTTTAACAAATGGTTCTATTCGCAAGCCGACATCGGCAGTGCCGTGCTGGAAAACCGCGATATTTTCTACATTTACGCAGATCGCAAGAAGACGTTTCTCTTTGGTCTCGTCCAACGTGATTCCATCGGGGTAAGCGTCTACCGGAACGAAGATACGGGCTGGATTTGGCCGCCGTATTTCAAGTTCGACAGCTCTAACCTGCAGGCTGAGGCGGCGAGCCTTGCGCGTAGGGATGCATCTTCAGAGAACGGGAATTGGTCGGTTGTCACGCATTATGGCTGGCGTATTCCGTTCCTGTCGATTTTCCCGAACGCAGTCAGTGTAAAGCCCGCGACAGGGCCGGATCATCAGGTCATCCCGTGGTTTAACATCTTCTTCTTCATCGCGTTGATCATCGGCTTTTTCTTTGTGCGGGCGATGTGGATGCAATTGCGCGAACGGTCAGTCGATCCGCTGCTGGATAGCGCGGGTCATCGGTTGGACGAGGTCCAAGCTGGTGTTGCCAAGCGTCAAAGCGGGGTGAAACGCTGGATGAACACATGGCGGTCCAAAGACAACCAGCGTTGATCCAAATGTAGGCTGCGCCTACGACATAATTGAAAAAGGGTGGGGGGCTTTACAGCCTCCCACCCTTTTTTGTCTCGCGAAGTCTGCGTGCTTTATTCGCCGTAAGGCACCCAGACGTTTTTGACCTCTGTCGCCTGCATCAGCGCCTCTTTGGTCGTTGGTGCCTGCGTGATCCATGTCCGTTTCAGGTTGGTCGCACTGCCCGCTTCGATCGTCGCCGCAAGGTCCTGCGGTGAGAACGACCAAACCGCGTCGATGTCCATATGTTTACCCATATGCGGTGCCAGTTCGGCATGGTCGCCCGTGATGATATTTACCACACCAGCTGGCACATCGGACGTCTCCAGGATCTGGTAGAAATCCGTTGCCGCGAGCGGGAATGGGCCGCTGGCCACAAGCGTGATCCGGTTGCCCATCGCGATTGCAGGTGCCATCGCTTGGATCAGGCCCAATAGCGGAGTGTCGTCGCAAAGTGCTGCGATTTTGCCGACCGGTTCTTTCATGGCGATGGCCACGCCACGCACAGGCACTCCGTGCACCTGACCGTCGTATTTGTCCGCCCAAGCCGCAGCTGTGAACAGCGTTTGAATGGATGCTTCGACCTCTGCCGTGCCGGATTTGCCTGTCATGGCTTTGATCCGGTTTGCAAATTCGTCGGCCCGCGCGGACAGGTTTTCGGCGATGTAGTAAAGGATTTGCGCCCGCAGATGGCCCGTCGTCTTGGACCAGCCTTTGGCCGCATTCATGGCTTCAACCGCGTTGCGCAAGTCTTTGCGGTTCGCAAGCGACACATCACCCAGACGCGCCCCTTTTGGTGCAAAGACCGCTTGGCTGTAGCCGCCATCGGGACGTGCTTGTTTGCCACCGATGTACAGTTTTGCAGTCCGGTCGAGCGGATCAGCAGGTGCATCGTCGCCAGTAAACGCAGCAATCGCTTTGACCGGCTTCGCGATTGTTTTCGGCTTTGTGTAGCCGCTCAGGCCTTCCCAACCTCCTTCACGGCCAAAGCCGCTTTCGCGCACGCCGCCAAAACCTGCTGCGGCGTCCATCATGTTGGTGCCGTTGATCCAGACGATGCCTGCGGCCAGTTTGGGGGCCATGTCAAGCGCCAGATTGATGTTTTCAGACCAGACCGACGCGGCCAGCCCGTAGCGGGTGTTGTTCGCAATTTCGATCGCTTCGGATGGCGTGCGGAATGTTGTTGCCGCGAGGACCGGACCAAAGATTTCTTCCTGCATCAAGGTGGACGCGGGCGACAGACCTGTGATCAGGGTTGGTGGGTAGAAACAGCCCTCAGGTGCCCCAATCTGGAACGTTTCGCCGTCGGTGTTGTCACTGACCATTTTGGTGATCTGCTGCAACTGGATCGGGTCCACAATTGCGCCCACGTCGATGCATTTGTCCAACGGGTCGCCAATGCGCAGGCCTTGCATGCGGGCTTTCAGCTTGGCGTAGAACGCGTCGGCGATAGTTTCTTGCACCAAAAGCCGTGAGCCTGCACAGCAAACCTGACCTTGGTTAAACCAGATCGCGTCAACCAATCCTTCGACGGCAGAATCGATATCCGCGTCGTCAAAGACGATATAGGGCGATTTGCCCCCCAGTTCGAGTGACAGTGCTTTGCCGCTGCCAGCCGTTTGTTCGCGAATGATCCGGCCCACGGCGGTGGAGCCTGTGAATGCGATCTTATCAACGTCGGCGTTCACCAATGCGGCACCCGTGTCGCCGTCACCAGTCACGATGTTCACGACGCCCGCCGGCACACCCGCTTGGGTGCAGATGTCGGCGAAAACCATCGCCGATAGCGACGTATATTCGGCAGGTTTCAACACAACCGTGTTGCCCATCGCCAGCGCAGGCGCGATTTTCCACGCGAGCATCAGCAGCGGGAAATTCCATGGGATGATCTGGCCGCAAACACCGAGCGCTTCGCGGTCGGGCAATTCGTCGTCCATCAACTGGGCGAATCCTGCGTGGTGGTAGAAATGGCGGATCGCTTGCGGCACGTCGATGTCGCGGGCTTCGCGGATCGGTTTGCCGTTGTCGAGCACTTCCATCACCGCCAAAAGACGGGAATGTTTCTGCATCAAACGGGCGATGGCGTATAGAACGCGCGCACGTTTGTGGCCGTCCTTCGCCCATGCGGGCTGGGCTTTGCGCGCCGCTTTGACGGCTTCGGCGACTTCGTCGGCGGTGCCTTTGGTCACACCAGCAAGACGTTCACCCGTCGCGGGGTTCGTCGACGCGAAATCATCACGCAACGCGCCCCATTTCCCGTTGATGTAGTGTCCAGCGATGCCGCCTTTGTCGGACAGCCATTGCAAAGCCTCGGCTGAGGATTCAGGGGCTGGGCCGTAGTCCATGGTGTCGAAAATTTCTTTGATGGTCATCGGCTTATCCAATCGGGTGGCGGTATTGGGCGGAATATGCGCCGGTCACGTGGTGTTCGAGTTGGCGTTCGATATCGCCCAGCAGGGACGACGCGCCAAAGCGGAACAGATCAGGCTGGAGCCAAAGATCACCAAGTTCGTCCTTGATCATCGCAAGGTAGACCAAAGCATCTTTCGCCTTGGAAATACCGCCCGCGGGTTTGTAGCCGACCTTGATGCCCGTCCGTTCTTGGTAAGCGCGGATCGCGCGGATCATAGTTAATGTCACTGGCAAGGTCGCGTTGACGGGTTCTTTACCCGTTGATGTTTTGATGAAATCGGCTCCGGCCATCATGCAAACGTGGCTGGCACGGGCGACATTGCGCAGCGTGCCAAGCTCGCCCGTTGCAAGGATCGCCTTTACATGTGCTTCTCCGCAGGCTTCGCGCATTTCGGCCATTTCATCGTATAACGCCTGCCAGTTTCCGTTCAGAACATGACGGCGGCTGATCACGATGTCGATTTCTTCGGCACCGGCAGCAACGCTTTCGCGGATTTCTTGAATACGTAGGTGGAATGGGGACAGACCGGCAGGGAAACCCGTCGACACAGCAGCCACAGGAATGGACGTGCCATCGAGCGCTTTCACAGCGGTTTCAACCATATCGTGGTAAACGCAAACGGCACCCGTCGTCAGGCCTTCCATTCCCAGCTTTTCCAGCAGGGCAGGGGACACGGGCTGTTTGGCCTTCGCGCATAAGCGCTTCACGCGGTTCTCGGTGTCGTCACCGGACAACGTGGTCAGGTCCATGACGCTGATCGCTTTGCACAGCCACGCGGCCTGATAATCTTTTTTGACGGACCGCCGACCCGGCAACGTTGCTGCGCGGCGTTCAATGGCGGACGTGTTTGCCTGAACAGATTTCACCCATTCCAAATCCAACGGAATACCGTCGTTACGGGGTTCGTGAACCTGAGGGAGCTGATCGGGCGTCGTGTGTGTTTGGCTAAGCGTTTGCATAGTGCCTCCGATACGTCATGCGAGCGTTGCATGAAGGTCCTGTCTTGGCAAGTTTTGACCTTTTGGTCAAATGCTATTCTGGTTGGACGACGTGACGTTGCTTGTCTGCCCGATATTGGGCGGGCGTTACACCGTATTTTGCGCGGAACAATTTGTGGAAATGCGACAGGTTCGGCAAACCAATTTCTGATGCAATTTCTGACAGTGGATCGCTTGACCCCGTCAAAGACCGTGCCGCGTGCTTCATACGTAAGTCGTTGATATATTGCACTGGTGTCAAACCGCTGAAGTGCTTCATCGTCCGGCTGACGTGCGGATGCGCCTTTCCTGTCAGTGCGACAAACCCCGCTGCCCCTTGCCGGAAAACGTCGGGATCTTGGGCATCGGTGTAGGCTTTCGTTAGCCACGCTGGTGCATCCGTGAATTCTGGCGCATCCAACAGATCAACGAGCAAAGGTAGCAAAAATGCCTCTGCAGCAAACGCATCGCAAGGACTGCGTTCAAGGCGCATGGCTGCTTGATTGAGCGCCGCCAACTGGCGGGTATCGCGCGAAAATGTGCGGATCGTCGGGACCTGTAAAATGTTCGCGCAGGGGGCATGGCGTTTCACGATGCCGTTGGTCAGCTTCGTCGACAAACATAGCATGACGACCATGGCATGTTCACCTTTGCCTTGCAGTGCATGCGTTTGCCCTTTTGGCACGACGACAAGCGTGCCTTCGGAAAGCGTGTCGACGCCGTCTTCCGCATGATGCCGGATGATCCCGTTTTGCACCCAAAACATTTCGACATAATCGTGTGTATGCAAAGATTTCGGGCGGCGTGGTAGGACAGTTGCACGTGTCAAATGAACGGCTTGTCCATCTGCGAGAATCGATTTTTGGCGCATGGTATGTGTCATAAGGTAAACCTAGCAGATCACTGTAAAACGCAAAGCCCATTGATGTTTGCGCAAACGGAACCGATGACATTTCAAACGCCGCAGTTTATGGCAGGGCGAACCTGACACAGACCGGACATTGCCATGACTTTTGATCGCTCCATCAAGATTGCCCCTTCGATCCTTGCCGCCGATTTCGCCAACTTCGGTGCGGAATGCGAAGCGGTCGAGGCACAAGGCGCGGATTGGATCCACGTTGATGTGATGGACGGGCATTTCGTCCCTGCGATCACCTTTGGCGCGCAGACCTGTAAGGCATTGCGCCCGCACATTAAAACCGTGATGGACGTGCATCTGATGATTTCACCTGTTGACGCCTACCTCGAAGGATTTGCGCAAGCGGGGGCCGATGTGATCACTGCCCATGTCGAAGCGGGGCCTCATATCCACCGCACATTGCAGAACATTCGGGCCTTGGGCTGCAAAGCGGGCGTCGCCCTGAACCCCGGCACCCCGGCAGAAGCTGTCGCCGATTTGTTAGACATGGTCGATTTGGTCTGCGTGATGACCGTAAACCCCGGTTTTGGCGGGCAAAAGTTCATCGATATGACCACAAAAATCGCAAAACTACGGGCGATGATTGGCGACCGTCCGATTCACATCGAAATTGACGGCGGCGTTGACCCGACAACTGCACCTTTGGTGGCCGCAGCTGGGGCCGATGTTTTGGTTGCAGGGTCTGCGGTGTTCCGTGGTGGATCAGTCGCTGATCCGGCCCCATACGGCGAAAATATTCGCGCTATTCGGGCTGCTGCGTCTCAGTCTTGATCGCGGCAAGGGTGCGGGCGACTGCACCCTTTTGGCTGGCAAAAAAGGCGGTTGCGGCCTGCGACGTGGGAATGGCGTCTGACCGCAACAGTGCAATCAAAGCCTCTGAATCGGTAACCTGAACTGCGACATCCGCGGCAAGCGCTTCGACAATCGGGAATTCAATCGTCCATGTGTGCGGCCCGACAATGACGGGTTTGCCAAGCGCCAAGGGTTCCGAAATGTTGTGCGCACCCTTCGTCACAAAGCTGCCGCCGATGATCGCGGCGTCACACAGGGCAAGGTAGAAATACATCTCTCCCATGCTGTCGCCCAGAATGACATCGACATTCGGATCGCCGATAAGCGTTAGATTATCATCAAATAGGTCAGAGCGGCGCGCGACTTTCAGGCCCGCTTCGGTCAGCATGTCGTAGGTTTCGTCAAAGCGCTCGGGCGCGCGGGGAACATAGATATACAAGCGGTCTTTGTTTGCTTTGATGGCCCGGATGTAAGTGTCGTCTTCGCCTTTCACGACACTCGTAATGGTCACGGTGGGGCGATTGATGTCCGCTTTGATCGTTACACCTTTTGAAACGTGATCCGCAGGGATCGGTTGATCAAAACGCAGCTCTCCGGTGATATGAATGTGCGGGCAACCCGCCTGCGCAAAGCGGTCAGCTTGCAGATCGGATTTCACGAAAGCACCAGCAAAACCGCTGTGTAGGTCGAAACGCCATTTTGATTTTTCACGATCTCTGGTGAAGGATTTAAGCGGATATTGTGCATTGCATGCGAAAAGGGCGATGTTGTTTTCTGCAGCACTACGGATCATTTCTGGCCAGATTTCGATTTCCATGACCAACCCGTAACGGGGGCGGAAGGCGGAAAAGAAACGGCGAAAGGTCCATTTGAACTCAAGCGGAACCCAGATCACCTGCACGCGTCCCTCCGCAATTTCGGTTGCGAAAACCCGTTCGGCTTCGCGTCTGCCTGCGGGCGTGAAATGCGTCGTGACGATTGTGTTGCCTTTATCCAGCAACCGTTGAATCAGCGGGACGGCGGACCGCAATTCGCCCAATGAAACGGCATGCACCCAAACAGGGCTATCAAGGCTCTTGCGGTAGAAACCGAAGCGTTCCGCAATATGCCGTCGGTAGTCCGGATCGCGGCGACCGCGCCAAAACAGATAGGCAATCGCGAACGGTAGCCCAACAATCCAAAGCAATTTGTAGAGGACGAAGAAGCGGCGTAGCGCAGGTGTTCGGAAATCAGACATGATCAGGCACCATTTCCGTAAGCGCATACGACAAGGTTTTTGTCTGGTCTGCTAGTGTTTTGCGCAGATCATTCGATGCGGCGGCCAGTGCGGGAAGGTCACTATTCAACGCATCGACAATTTCACGGGCGGAGCTAACGCCGATCGCGCCATTCGCGTCCAGCGCGTTGAAATCGGACGCGAAATTCGCGGTGCGCGGGCCATGCAAGATCGCGGTGTCTAGCGCTACGGCTTCCCATGGATTGTGCCCTTCGGTGTCGTCATGTGTGCCACCGATCAGGGCCGCTTGGGCAAAGCGGTACACCAATCCCAATTCCCCAAAGGTATCCATTACCCAAACGGCAGCGGTTGGCCCTTCACCTGCCGCGCGATTGGTGTGCGGCAATGCGATGTCGATGGGTTCATTTGGAAAGCGCGGCGCGATAATCAGTAACGCGTCGGGCCTTGTCTGCATCAGGTCAGTGTGTGCGGCCAGCGCGAGCGCCACATCCGCGGGATGTGCAGGCGCGGTCGCCCAAATGAAACGACCTGCCGTGATCTCGCGAAGCTGTTCAAATTCTGCCGTATCGCATTGCAGTGGCGGTGCGCTTGATTTCAATGATCCCGTGACCGTCACAGCTTTCGCACCTAGTTTCGCCAAATGATCGGCCGTTTGGGCATCTTGCGCCGTGATCTTCCGCATCTGATTGTAAATAAACGTAAATGTCGTTTGTGATCGCGCGTGTTTTGCATAGCTTTTGGCGTCCATCCGTGCCGCAATCAGACATTGCGGGATGCCGCGCTGCGCTAGATCAACGACAAAACCGGGCCAGATGTCCTGTTCCGCCCAGATGCAGAGATCAGGTTGCCAATGGTCCAAAAAACGACGTCGGTAAGTGGGCGCATCCAACGGCAGGAATTGGTGGATCGTGCGGGGGGGGGCATTGTCGGCAAATGCTTGCGCGCCTGCCCGCGTACTGGACGTCACAAGGAAATGTGCATCGCAGTTTTGTGCCATTTCGGTGATCAATCCGCGCAGCGATAGGACTTCGCCCAAACCCACAGCATGCAGCCAAATCAGGGTGCCACGTGGTCGCGCGATGCTGGGTTCCCCGCGTTTTTCGGTCCATCGGGTCGGGTGTTCTTTACCGCGCGCGACCCGTCGTTTAAGGTGCCGTTTCGCGATCAAGGGCACAACCCGCGCCGCGCCCAGATAGGCCCGCAGACTTAGGGGCATTTTAGTCGCCGTCATGGAACCGCTTTTGCAGATCGCCAGACCAGAACGCGTCTGATTGCAGAATATCGGCGAACCGCGCAGCGGCTGATCCTGCGCCGAACCCTTCATCACGCGGGTGGCGTTCGCCCCAATGATCTTGCAAGAAATCCGCGATCTTTTGCGTCTCGTTCGCATTGGCAAAATGCACCGATGCGGCCTTGGCCCGGTCGGTTTGGCGGGTGCCGATGTCGAGCGACGGCAGCCCCAGGAATGGCGCTTCACGCACCCCCGCTGACGAATTGCCGACCATACATGCCGCGTGCTTCATCAGTTCCGAAAAATAGGCGAACCGCATGGATGGCAGAACGCGGAAACGGTCAGTTGGCAGTGCCGCGATTGCGTCGAAAATGCCCGTGCTGCCAGGGTCGTTGTTCGGTGCAATCACGACGAAATTACGCCCCGACGCGTCCAATGCGCCGAACATGTCGCGGGCTTGGGCGGCCATTGTATCCGCTTCGGATGTGACGGGGTGGAACACGCAGATACCAAATTCATCGAACGGGATGGCGTAGCGATCTTTGACCTCGTCCAACGACACACCCGAAGGCCCCGCGTGAAAATCAAGCTCTGGTGATCCGATCACATGAATCGCACCTGTATCTTCGCCCAGTGCTTTCACGCGTCGCGCGGCGTCCTCGGAACTGACGAAGTGGTGGCTGGCCAGTTTCGAATTACAATGGCGGTAAATTTCGTCAATCGTGCCAGAGACTTCGCCGCCCTCAATATGGGCAGACCGGATGTAATTTGTGGCGCAAACCAACGCACAGGCCAAAGCTTCGACCCTATCGCCATGAATGACCACAAGATCGGGTTTCGCCTCGCGGACGAAGTCGGAAAAGCCCGTGACGGTTTTCGCAAGAATAATGTCCTGCGGATCGCCTTCCCTTTGATTGAGGTATTCGTGCACCGTCACGCCCGGTACGCGTTGCACTTCCAGCTTGGTCAAACCGTAGCGGGACAGCATGTGCATCCCCGTGGCAAACAAAGAAACGGACAGACCTGCATCCCGCGCAGCAATGGCGAGCGGTTCGAGCTTACCAAAATCAGCGCGGGTTCCGGTGACAAACAGGATTGATTTAGGGTCAGACATGTTCAGCAATCCGTGCATCTACTTTTGCTTTAAAGGCATGTGTCGCGTCACGCACGATATCACGCATCTCGGGGCGGGCGATGGCGTTTTTAATCTCGCTTTGCCAGTTCGCTGGCGTGGCGTAATGCGGTGATTGCCGATATCCGCCGAACTTGTTCGAAAACGGGACGCACAGCGTCTTGCGGCCCATCAATAGCCCCCAATAAACTCCGTGATACGAATTCGAGATAACTGTCGCGCCACTGCTTATAAAACGCAGGGCGGAGTCCAAGTCTTTGCATTCGTTCGTCATCACAGGGATGTGTTCCGGAATGTCCAACCCCATCTTCGCGGTCTTACCGCCGTGCGCGTAGAAGACGACGTCGTGTACTGGTGCGTCGGGAGCGTCAAATTGATGGGCCATACAGCTGGGGCAGGGCGCATAGGTGTACCGTTTGTCACCGAAGTCGCGGCTCCCGATTAGATCCATGGATCGACGCGATTTCATGTACCGCCAAGACAGCGGGAACGATTGCACGGTGCCCACGCCCCACGCGATATTCACTGACCCCTTGTCGCGCCGGACACCAGCGTATTTTGACAGACCGCCAAAGATTTTACCGCCACCATAGATCCCTACATCGTAGGCAGGCGTGTCGTCGTTGCGCACATCTGAAACAGTCGCATCGCCCCAATCGAAATAATCAAAAGGGGAACAGGACCGATCCCCGATATTGACGGTCTCGCGCAAGTGTTGAAAATGCAGCTTCATGACTTGCGTCCCAAGATGTAGCCATTCTTCGCAAGCCAAAAGAAACGGCGGAAATAGTTCGCGGCCTTCAACCTGTAATGGGGAAGCCGCTGCAATGGCGGAAGTTTCCGGCGCAACCCATGTGCTGTGCCGGTGATGGAACTGGTGCCGCCATCATCAACGTGACTGCTGAAGGGCTCTAACCCGAATTGACGGAAGTTGTGTTTGAAGAACCGGTTCAGTTCATGGTCCAACGCACGGGTTTGCGGCCAAAGGCCCGGCAATACTCGTTCTGCGACCGATTTGTGGATCAGATAAGCCGCGTTGCCCGTAAATGGGCCGACATAAGCGTTCAGCGTGTACGGCCCGATCTTGCCCTGCGCGACGGGCATTTTTGCACGGATACAGTTGAAGCGCAGGGTGTCCCATTTGCCAGATTGCGCTAAAGCCAGATCAAGACTGTCGCGAAAATCATCGTGAAACACGACATCGTCTTCCAAGATCAGCGCGATCTCGTGGTCGGACGCGATGAAATCTTCCCACACCTTTGTATGGCTTGCAAAAACGCCCAGCTTTCCGGGCAATAGGTTGGACCCCATATTGCGTTGGTAAGCGGCTTCATCGGCGTTTTGGATCAATGTGTCGTAATGGTCTTTCCCGTAAACGGCCGCAAAGCGCTGGAAAGGCAGGCCCATCGCATCAAGCTGGGTGGCCATCGCTGACATGCGGTCGCTGTCCTGATCCAGATTGATGACCCAAACCCCGATATCTGCGCGGGTATGGGTCAAGAAAGATCGCTCCACTTAAGTTGGGTGTTGCGGGTGACTGCGCGTGTCAGGGTTTTGCCGACGACCTTATCGAATTCATAGCCTGCGATTTCACCTGACCCAGGCCGGCGTGCCCAGATATCGGATTCGCGGATCACGTGGCCGGCGTCCAGATCGCGGTCGGCAACGACAGACGCACGGGCAAAGGCATAAACCGGACCTTCGGCATCGGTGCGTTGTTTGGGGTTATGGAGGGCCGTGTGAATTTCGCGAGACCGGTCAATGATGTGCCGCAGCTCTGACGGGTCCATGGAATTGATAATGTCAGGACCTGCGCGGTAACGGCTGTCTGTATAATGGCGTTCCAAGATACACGCACCAAGGGCGACAGAGGCAAGCGCCATTTCCGGCCCGATTGAATGGTCCGAAAAGCCGACAATCGCGTCGGGGAATGCGTCCTTGAGATCAGTGACACCTTGTAGCGACACAATTTCTGGCGGCGACGGGTAAAGGTTCGTGCACTCCAGAAGCGCGTATTCAATGCCGGCATCTTCAAGAATTTGAACCGATGCGCGGATTGTTTCGATGGTTTGCATGCCGGTGGACATGATCACTGGTTTGCCCTTGGCGGCGATGTGGCGGATCAGCGGCAGATTGTCCGCTTCGCCCGACCCGATCTTATATGCAGGAACATCAAGCGTCTCGAGAAAGTCAGCAGCAGCGCGTGAGAACGGCGTCGAAATCCAGATCATACCCAGTTCTTCGGTGTAGCGCTTTAGCTCTGCTTCGTCTTCTAAAGACAATGCGCAACGCTCCATCACGTCCCAGATCGACACATCCGCATTGGGCGGGAAGATTTGCTTGGCTTCTTCTGTCATCTCGTCACTGACGATGTGGGTCTGATGCTTGATCATTTCGCATCCGCTACCCGCAGCAAGGCGCACCATTTCTTTTGCGACATCCAGATCGCCACCGTGGTTGATCCCGATTTCTGCGATCACCAGCGGTGGGTGCGATGGTCCGATTTTGCGGCCTGCGATATCCATGTGTGTTTCTCACTTATCCTGCTTTGCTTTGGTCTACGAGTTTTGCGCGGGTAGAGCAATTGGGGGCCAGCCCCCAAACCCCCGAGGTATTTGGGACCAAAAGAAGGAGCAGGGCGTTTATTGTCAAAGAGCGCGGAATATTGCATCAGCGAGACCTTGAACGAAGGACGGTACCATGGCGAAGCGGCCCCACGAAATCGATACCCCAGAAGGTCGCGCGCGTGCGCTGCGCCAGTTCGATTGGCAGGACCACGACGTCCTGCGTCGGAAGTGGCAC